>CALZQA010000032.1 GCA_945828315.1 uncultured bacterium
CCGGCGGGTGCGCAAAGAATGCCTGTTTTCTGCTGTTGTTCACGCTGTGTTATACGATCCGTTCTTTCGGCGATCTGCGCATACAGGGAGTTTCGCTGTTTGTGCACAATATCCGCTATATTAAAGAAGAAGTGCGCACGGAGCTTCTGCGCAGGCAGGAGGGGCGTTATGCTTTTCTGGGTCTGACGACGCTCTGTCTGCTACCGTTCTTTTTCAGTGTTCCGATCCAGCTGTGGAGTGCGTCCATCAGTGAGGATCTGAACCGGTTTTATAACGGAACTTACGGCTTTGTTACGCTGATCCTGTGTTTTTTTCTGACGGTTATCTGCGCAGTCTGTGTGCAGGAACTGCAGTATCCCACCATGCCGGAAGGAAGAAAACACACGATCGCCATGCGGCTTTTGCGGATACCGGCATTGGCAAAGCTCATCGATATACATATCGCGGCACATTACAGCCGTTTCCTGAAAAAGAATGAAACGTTGAAAGTGCTTCAGGGATTTGGAAACATCCGGGAATTTTTTATACAAAAACTGTTCTGTGCAGGCGGCAGCGGACTGCTTGCAGGGTTGCTCATGGCGGGCAGTTTCGCGGCAGACGCAGGCAGTGGGGGACATGGTGTGAATCTTTCGGCAGCAGGGATTTTTCTGATCGTTGCTGTCTGCGCTGTGACCGGCTATTTTCTTCCGGATGCCTGGGTCATAATCTTACAGGTGCGCACCGGACAGCAAAAGAGTGAGGAGACACTGCGTTTTGAGACACTGGTTCTGATCGTCAGGCATTTTGAAATGATCACGGTAGAGGAGATCCTGCGGTGGATGGAACGCTTTTCTTCGGTATTTTCCAGAGCATTGCAGCGGGCGGTGGACGATTTTTCCTACCGCAGGCGTGAGAGTCTGGAACAGCTGAAGGAGGATCTTGCCTATGAGCCGGCAGTGAAGCTGGTGGATGCACTCATCGTCTGTGATGACATTCCGGTTGCGCAGGCCTTTTATGATCTGGAGGGTGAGCGTGCGTATCATATGGAACAGCACCGGCAGAAGGCGGAAAGTCTGCAGCGGGAAAAGGCAGCCTTTGCCAGGGTGATCGCGTTTCTGCCCTTTGTGGCACTGCTTGCACTGCGTTTGGTCATCCCATTTGTGATGGAAGGACTGACACAACTGGGGTCATATTAGGATGCTGATATTTCCGGAATCGTGTGACTTTGTGATAGCCCCGGCGATGACGCCGGACGTTTGAAGAAAAGGAGGATTTGATCTATGGAAAACAGTTTAAAAGGACTGATGCTTGCAGCGGGTATCATCATTACCTGCATTATCATCAGTCTGGGATTTTATATTGCAAGGGAGGCATCTGACACGGCCAGCAGCGGAACCGGACAGATCAACGAGCTGCAGGCGGAGTTTGCGGACACGTCCAAGACGATGTATGAGAACACGGAAGTTTCCGGCAGCGAGGTCATCAATGTGATCCGCAAATTCAGTGATGAGATGATCGGCATCAAAGTACAGACAAAGAAAAATACAAGTTATTATATTTACCAGTTCAGTGATTCGGATGGCAGCCTGAAAAATGCGTCTTCGCTGGATTATAAGAGCGCGCAGAATGCAGCCAGCGCCAATTATATCAATCCTACCGGACGCTTTCTGGGGGCTGTGGTGCGGGATGCAAACGGAACGATCACCGGTCTGTCTTTTGTGCAGCAGTAGGGGCGGCCTATGGAGCATGTGACAGAAGGAATGTACATGGCTGCTGCAGCAGGGCTGTTTATGCTGGCGGTCAGCCTGATGTGTATGGTCGGAAGGAGCGTGGATGGCATGTTTACGGCAGAGCAGGAAGTCCGTCTGCAGGGAACGATCTTATGGGAGGAAGTGAGTGATGAGTGATATTTTCGGAAGAGTGTGCAGTATTTTTCTTGCGGTCATCATTCTTTTCGGGATGCCGCTGGTCTATATGAATGAGCGGGCAAAGACAGCGGAACAGATGGATCTTCTGACGGAAGCAACGCATTTTGTGGACAGTGTGTGCAATACCGGAACGATCAGTGGGCAGATGTTGCGCAGTTTTTACGCTTCCCTTGCCCGCGAATCAGCAGTCTATGAGGTGACATTCCTGCATGAACAGCCAGAGTATGTGTATGATGAAGCGGATGAGAGATACGTGCGTTGTGAGACCTACCATGATGAGGAGGATATCCGAAAACAGGTGGAGCAGGGGGAAGAATACTTTTTCTGCCGGGGAGATTTTTTCCTCGTTACGATCGAAAAAAAGGCAGGTTTTACTTTGATCCCGGCGATCAGGGACCGCACGGTCAGTATCCGCTATGGAGGAACTGTAAAATATGAAGCTTTCTGATTTTTGTATCGTATTTGCTGCATTATTCGTCTGCCTGTTTCTGGGACGCGATCTGCACATTGAGGGTCTGTTGACGCAGCAGGCGACGCAGATCGTATATGACCGACAAATGGACCGGATCGCTGAGGATGCGCTGATGGACGTGATTGAGACGCAGATGGATGACGGAACACTTGCGGTGCGGACGGACCAGATGAAAGAACGGTACGAAAAGCTGCTTGCATGGTCTTTGGACCTGACGGATGATGACTGCCGGCTGCGGGCGTGGGAGGCAGTGACGCTCTGGGAATTCGGGCAGTATCCCTACGAGCTCTCCGCGCAGGAGCTGGATGAGATCCGCTCTGATATGGAGACGCAGATCAATGATGTAAAACGCAGGAGGCGCGAGGCGGCGCAGCTGGCGATCGCGCTGCCCTATGTGGCGTATGATGACTGGTATCAGACGATCGCAGGACCGCAGCTTATGACGGTATTTGATCCGCGTGAGCCGTTTCCCGGATCCGAACGAGCACTGGTCAGCGGCAGCCGCATCGTGAAGCTGCGGAAATTATCCGTTGTGCAATAGGAAAAATTATGCTACAATACATGATAAAAGTTTTTTAGGAGGCGTTCATGAGCGGTTCACAGATTGCTCAGCTGGTGATCCTTGTGCTTTTGCTGTGCTTATCGGCATTCTTTTCATCGGCGGAGACTGCGTTTACAACTGTAAACAAAATATATATGCGGACACTTGCACAGGACGGCGATGCACGTGCTGCGCGAGTTCTTCAGATCACGGAAAATTCAGGAAAGATGTTGAGCGCGATCCTGATCGGAAACAATGTGGTCAATCTTTCGGCTTCCTCTTTAGCGACGACGCTTGCCATTGGCATTTTCGGCAGTGTCGGTGCCGGAGTAGCGACCTTTATCCTGACGCTGCTTATTCTGATCTTTGGAGAGATCTCACCGAAGACGGTGGCAACTCTGCGCGCGGATAAGCTGGCGCTCAGGTTTTGTGGAGTGATCTGGGTGCTGATGACTGTACTCACACCGGTCATCTTTGTGGTAAACTGGCTGTCGCAGTGTTTTTTACGGCTTTTAGGCGTGCGTCCGGGTGAAGAGATCCGTTCCATGACAGAGGAAGAGTTGCGCACGATCGTGGATGTGGGGCAGGAGAGCGGTGTCATTGAGGACAAAGAACGCGATATGATCCACAATCTGTTCGATTTCGGTGATGACAAGGCAAAGGAAGTCATGGTTCCGCGTATCGATATGTGTTTTATCGATGTGAACAGCAGCTACGATGAAATGCTCGCCATTTACCGGGACAGTTATTTTTCCAGATTGCCGGTATATGAGGAGTCTACGGACAACGTCATCGGTATCCTGAATATGAAGGATGTGCTTGCCTACGAGGGCAGCAAGGATGAATTGTCGATCCGCGCACTGATGCGCGAACCGTTCTTCACATACGAATATAAAAATACTTATGAGCTTTTCATGGAGATGAAGGAAAAGGCGGTCAATCTGGCAATCGTGCTGGATGAGTACGGGGTGACAGCCGGACTCATTACGATGGAGGATCTGCTGGAAGAGATCGTCGGCGAGATCCGCGATGAGTATGATACGGATGAAGAGGAAGATTATGAGGTGATC
Source organism: uncultured bacterium (assembly GCA_945828315.1). Lineage (GTDB taxonomy): Bacteria > Bacillota > Clostridia > Lachnospirales > Lachnospiraceae > W0P33-017. The sequence goes on from CALZQA010000032.1 coordinate 3,991, forward strand.
CGGGAGGGCGAGGAGTACCGTGTCAGCGGTTCCATGAACCTGGATGATTTCTGCGAACTGATCGGTGTAGATTATGAGTCTGAGGATTCTGATACACTGGGCGGATTTTTGCTGGAGCTTCTGGAGCATTTCCCGGAGGAGGGTGAGTGCTATGAGACGAAAGAAGGCATACGCTTTCAGATCCTGTCCATGGACAAAAAGCGCATAGAGACGGTGCTTGTGACACGCGTGGACAAGAGCGGGGAAGAAGCATGATCTTCGATGAAACAGAGTGATCACACGTAATGTGTGCGGGATTGAGTGAAGACAGTTTGGGAGATTTTAAATGTTGGATATTATTATGGACACGCTGCTGGACAGTGTGAAATTGCTGCCGTTTTTATTTTTGACCTATCTGGTCATGGAACTGCTGGAACACAAGGCAGGCGGTAAGCTGTTGAAAAAAATAAGTGTTGTAGATAAGGCGGGTCCTTTTCTGGGGGCTGTTTTTGGCGTGGTGCCGCAGTGTGGTTTCTCAGCGGCGGCGTCCAGCCTGTTTGCCGGTCGTGTGATCACTGTCGGAACGCTGATCGCCATCTACCTGTCTACTTCGGATGAGATGCTGCCCATCCTTTTATCTGAGGCAGTACCGCTTCCCACCATTCTGAAGATCCTGGGAACAAAGCTTCTGATCGCGATGATCAGCGGTTTTCTGGTGGAGTTGTGTCTGCATCGCCTGCTGCACCGTTCCGATGAAGAGATGGATATCCACACTGTTTGCGAGGAGGAACACTGTCACTGTGAGGATGGTGTGTTTGTGTCTGCATGCAAGCATACGATCCGCATTTTCATTTATATTCTGTTGATCTCTTTTGTGCTGAACCTGTTGATCGAGCTGGTGGGAGAGAGTACGCTGGAAGGTTTCTTTTCAAATGTCCCGCTGCTGGGACAGATGGCTGCTGCTCTGGTGGGACTGATCCCGAACTGTGCTGCATCCGTGGTGATCACCAGCCTGTATGTAGACGGCATCATCGGCGCCGGTATGATGATGGCGGGTCTGCTGGCGAATGCAGGTGTCGGTCTGCTGGTTTTATTCCGGTTAAATAAAAACAGCAGACAGAATATCGAGATCATCTGTCTGCTGTATGTGTTGGCTGTTGTATGGGGACTGCTGATCAGTCTCCTTGGCATTCAATTCTGATCGGTGCTGTTCATCCACTCGTTAAATTTCTTTTCTACAAGATCATAGGTGTCGGAGCAGAGCGAAGGAAGCTCGCCGCCCCATGTCTTTGTCGCTTCTTTGTAACCCTTTTTGAAAGCATTCAGAAGTTCTTCCGCTTTGTCCGGGTCATCTCCGGATAATGCTTTCGCAAAGGAAAGGATGCGTTCCGAGGTCTGCTCTGCACCCCAGTAGCCGTCTTCGGCAACATCTTTTTTCGCCTGTGCGATCGTATCAGCATCTGCTGTGAAATTTCCTTTTGCCAAAAATGACCACATATCGTCTGCGGTGCCCAGTGCCTGGCCCTGTTTGGAAATCATTTTCTCCACAAGACTCTGCAGCTGTGCTGTGCGTGCCTCGGCGTCTGCCTTTAGCTGAGCAATGATAGCGGCATTTGATCTTGTGCTGTCTGTCTTGGAAGCAGAACTTTTTTCATAGACAACAGCGGTATCCTGATCCTTCCTGGAAGCCGTTGTTTCTTTTGTTTCTTTTGTTGTTTTTGCGCCTGTGGTCTGCTGTGTATAAGCAGCGGCGGTCGTAGCGCTGATGGAACTTACACTCATGATCATACCCTCCTTGGTGTTTGGGCATAGCCCGTATTTTGTGATCCGCCCACACGCAAAAGCATGTATCTGATGCATTCTTCTGCCGGAATCCGTTCCGGTGAGCGGTGGATGCGAAAGAAACGCATAACGCTTCTCATCTGTTACATATATCGGCGTATATGTTGGAAATTTAAACTCTGTAGTTGACTTTTTTTTCGGAAAAATGTAACATGACATTGTATACAAAATACTGTAGACAACATACAAAACATTTCTGTATGATCAACAGGCATATATATCAAAAAAGGGTATTGAAATATGGCAAATGTAATCCATCTGAAAGCATTGGCAAAAATTAATCTGGGATTGGATGTGATCGGCACAAGGGAGGACGGTTATCATCTCGTGCGCATGATCATGCAGACGATCGATCTGTATGATTGGGTGACGGTCAGGAAAAGTGAGTCTGCGGGCATCTCGCTGGAGACAAATCTGAATTTTTTGCCGACGGACGAACATAATATAGCCTATCAGGCAGTCGAACTGCTGAAACAGGATTTTCCGCAGATCGGCGGCGTAGAGCTGCGCATTCACAAATGTATTCCGGTGGCGGCAGGCATGGCCGGAGGAAGCACGGATGCGGCAGCTGTTTTGTACGGAATGAATAAATTGTACCATCTGGGTATTCCCATGAACCGCCTGATGGAATACGGATTAAAGCTCGGTGCGGATGTTCCTTACTGTCTGCTTCGGGGAACGGCACTGGCAGAGGGGATCGGGGAAAAGCTCACCAGGCTGGCACCGATGCCGGACTGCTATATTTTGATCGCAAAGCCGCCGGTAAGTGTTTCCACAAAGCTGGTATATCAGTCGCTGGACGCATTAAAGGAGCCGCCTCATCCGCAGATCGACGCGCAGATCCATGATCTGGAGATACAGGATCTGACTGCGCTGGCGAAGCATATGGGAAATGTGCTGGAGAGTGTGACGATCCCGATGCATCCGCAGATTGCGCAGATCAAAGAGATGATGGAGGCACAGGGAGCGGTTGCTGCGATGATGAGCGGCAGCGGGCCTACGGTTTTTGGTGTTTTTTCAGAGGAAGCAAAGGCTTATGAGGCGAAGGCGAAGATCAGGAGCAGTGGTCTTGCGAGACAGGTTTATGTGACAAAGCCTTATAATTATAAGGAGAAAAACAGATGAATGATCAGTTAGAGTTAAATATGGATGCGTATCTGCCGCTGAGAGATGTGGTATTCAATACGCTGAGGGAGGCGATTTTGCGAGGCGATCTTGTACCCGGTGAGCGGTTGATGGAGCTGCAGCTGGCTTCAAAGCTTGGCGTGAGCCGTACACCTATCCGCGAGGCGATCCGCATGCTGGAGCAGGAGGGTCTTGCTATCACGATCCCCAGAAAAGGAGCGATCGTGGCGGGAATGACAGAAAAGGATATGCAGGATGTGCTGGAGATCCGCGAGGCTTTAGAGGAATTGTCCGTACAGGTGGCATGTGATAAGATCACGGAGGAGGAAATCGCAGAACTTCAGAAAAATATGAAAAATTTCGAGCATTCACTGAAAAGCGGTGATCTGAAAAAAATGGCACAGGCAGATGTGGAGTTCCATGATGTGATCTATCGGGCAACGGATAATCCCAAGCTGATCAGCATGCTTAACAACTTGCGGGAGCAGATGTACCGTTATCGTGTCGAATACCTGAAAAATCCACAGAATCATGAGCAGCTTTTAAAGGAGCACGAGGCAATATACAAGGGCATTGTGGAAAAAGACAAGGATGCTGTGACGGAAATGATCCGCAAGCATATCAGCAATCAGGTGGCAGTGGTTAAGCATATGATTCGCGAGCAGGAAAAGTAGACCGAATAATGAGATCAATATAGCACATAATAAAAAGGATAGGACAAGCGTCTTATCCTTTTTTATTTAGTCAAAAGCAGGAGATATTTTATGAGTCGGTATACAGTGACAGCGGATTTGGAACATAATAAACACATCTTTTCACAGATCTTTTCAGATTGTGCGGACATCAAGATGGTAGATATGCAGCTTGGAACAGAGGAATCGTTACGCTGCATGGTTGCCTATATTGAAGTTGTGGCAGCACCAGCCAGCTATGGCTCCTCGGAGATCGGCAGGCTGATCCAGACCCTGTCCGGTAAAAGCCCGAAAGAGGTGCGTGAATATCTTACAAGAAACGGAAGAGGAATGACGGATGTCACACTTTATACAGATCTGAAGGAGGCGGCCAGGGGGCTTCTGACCGGAGACATGATCCTGTTTGTAGACGGTCTGGATCAGGTGCTCAAGTTGCCGGACAAGGGTTATCCGGGAATGGGAATTCAGAGCGCGGAGTCGGAAAAGGTGACACGTGGTTCCAACGAGGGCTTTTCGGATTCGGTCAAGACAAACACGGCACTGATCCGCAAGAGGCTGCGGGCGACGGAACTGAAAAACGTGGAGGCCCGGGCAGGGCGGCGCACGGATACGCTGGTGAACATCATGTACATGGAGGGGATCGCGCGAAAGGAAGTACTGAAGGAACTACAGCGCAGGCTGGATACCTTCGAGATCGACGGCATTCTGGACAGCGGAATGATCGAGCAGCTGGCAGAACGGCACTGGAGTTCGCCGTTTCCACAGTTTCAGACGACAGAGCGACCGGATCGTGCAGTACATGCACTTTTAGAGGGGCGGATCGTGCTGCTGTGCGACAACTCTCCGCTGGTGCTGATCCTGCCGACGGATTACAATTCGTTTTTGCAGACCAGCGACGACTATTATAACCGTTTCGAGATCGCCAGTCTGGAGCGCGTGATCCGCTATCTGGCGGCATTTTTTGCGCTTTCTCTGCCGGGACTTTATCTGGCTGTCATCAACTTTCATACCGGCCTGCTGCCGACGAACCTGCTGCTGACCTTTGCCCAGGCAAGGGCAGGCGTACCTTTTTCTTCTCTGACGGAGCTGCTTCTGATGGAGATGGGCTTTGAACTGTTGCGGGAGGCGGGTGTGCGCCTGCCGGGGACGATGGGAAATACGATCGGCATTGTCGGCGGACTGATCATTGGAACGGCTGCGGTGGATGCAGGGCTTGCCAGTCCGGTGGTCGTGATCGTGGTGGCCTTTACGGCATTGTGCTCATTTGCCATTCCCAGCGAGGAATTTGCCAATGCATTCCGTTTGCTGAAATTTTTCCTGATCCTTGCCAGCGCATGGCTGGGGCTGTTTGGTTATCTGTCGGGAATGCTTGCGATCCTCATTCATCTGTCGGAACTACGCTCCTTTGGCGTTCCGTATCTGCTTCCCTTTGCATCATCCGAGGCAGACGGCGCGCAGTTAAAGGATAGTATCTTCCGATTCCCGCTGTTTACCCTGCGCAAGCGACCGGTCTATGCAAAGGAGAGCAACCGCATCCGCTTCCGGTGGACGGATCAGAACAATAAGCGTCACGGCGAGGAGAAACCACATGAACATCGAAAATAATAAGATTTCCGGCAGACAGCTGGGGCGAATGGTCTTCTATGATTTTTTCGCGCTTACGACATTGCTTCTTCCGGGAATGCTGACAAAAGAAGCTGGAATGGATGGATTTTTTGCGCTGGCAGCAGGCTGTGCAGCCGGTTACGGGCTGCTGCTTCTGGCAATGGTACAGATCAGGCAGATGCGGCAGACCGGACAGGATTATTTCACATACTTGCTGGAACGTTTCGGAAAACTGCTTACCATTGGGATATTGATCGTCTATCTGTTAACAGCACTGTTTGGTGCAGCGTATGGATTGCGTTTTTTATGTGATATCACAAGACAGTATCTGATCCGGGATACTCCTGCGTGGCTGGTGCTGGCAGTGATCACCCTGCTGGTAGTTTATGGGTTGTGTACAGGACTTGAGAGCAGGGGCAGAATGTATGAGATCGTTTTTTGGTTTGTGCTGTTGCCCCTTCTCTTCCTGTTTCTTCTTGCTGCGCATAATGTGGAGCCGGACCGGTGGGTACCGGTTTTTCGTGCGGAGGACCCTCGGGTGTTGAAGAGCACTTATCTTGTATTTGTTTTTCTGGCAGGCAGCATGTTTTTGCCTATGCTTTCCGAAGGTGTGTCGGAGCATGCAGATGTAGCGCGTGTGGTAAAACAGAGTTTTGCCTTCAGCGTATGCGTGAATCTGGCATTGTTTCTGGTCCTGACGGGAATCTTTGGCGCGCCGACGGTAGCAACGATGAAAGAGGCTGTGTTGACACTGACGTCGATGGTCAAGGTGCCGGGGGGATTTTTGGAGCGCCGGGATGCACTGCTGTGCGGGATCTGGTTAGTGAGTGTGTTCGCATTTGCGGAAAACGCGCTTTATTATGCAGTCTGGTGTCTGAGAAAGATCGGCAGGAAACATGAGAACGGCTGGCTGCTGCCGGGGGCCGGTGTGTTTGTATATGTGCTGGCATTATGTATGTACCGATCCGAACGCCTCGCCGCGCAGCTTTCGCGTGTCTATGCCCGGATCGCGGTGCCGGTGCTGGTGGGGATCCTGCTGGTGGCATGGATCCTGTCGGTGTGGAGGAAAAGAAAGGGAATTTTTGTCGGACTGCTGACACTTTTGACGATGCTGTTGACCGGCTGCGGACAACTGGAGATCGAGGATCGGGCATTTCCGCTGGCGTTGGCGGTCACTCCGTCAGAAGAGAAAGGGTTATACGATTTTTCATTTTTCTTTGAAGAGATGGATACGGAGGGCAGCAGCCTGTATCACAAGGAGGATGCGGTCGTGACCGCGGTGGGTTATCCGCAGGCATTTACGTTGTTTGGGCGCACGCAGCCGGCGGGTCTGGATGACAGCCATATGCAGGTGATCCTGTTGTCGGAAAAACTACTGGATGACGAGCAGTTTCTGGAATCCTTTTACCAGTATTTTATGAAGGAGGATCATTTTTCGTGGAATACGATGGTGTATCTTTTGGATGAACAGTCTATTGCACCGGAGGATCTGAAGGAGAGCACCGGAGGCAGGACAGGCACGTATCTGCGCGACATGGCAGAGAGTGATGAGCAGGAAAAAACGGCGAGTGTACCAACGCTGGGAGATCTGTATATGGAGTGGAATAACCATGAAAAGATACTGCTGCTCCCGGTGCTGGCAGACGATGCACCGCCCTCCGTGGATCATTACCGCATGCTCGTGCAGGGTGTGCCCGGTGAAGCACTTACTGTGGATGAGGCGCGCCTTTTGCAGTTTTTGCGCGGAGATCTGGATAAAATGCAGCTGGAACTTTCAGACGGAACGATCGTCAGCCTCGAAGATATCACAGAACGTCGCACGTATGTACCGGCCTATGAGATCTGGCAGATGACGATCTCCATGGAGTGTGAGATTGAAAACAGGATAAATATTTCTGTGACGGAACGTGACCGGATCATGCGGGAGAGTGAGCGCGTGCTGCGGGAACAGATCGGGCGCGTGGAGCAGTGGGCGCCGGTCACCGCTGCAGACGGGCAGCTCGTATCACCGGAATATCAGATAAAAATGTCCTGGATGGAATAAGGATCCGGTATTGTGGCTACAATTCCCGTAGGTGAAAATGCATCGGAATGGGAGGAAGAAATCATGAAGATCAAATTGTCAAGAACGGCGGTCAACCGGATCTTATTTCTGATATGTACACTGATATTGATGGCAGGCTGTTATTCCTTTGCGGTAAGTTATGCAAAACAGCAGACCGTGGAGGCAATCTCGGCGAAGGTACTACGCTTTCATGTGATCGCGAAGAGCGACAGTGAAAATGACCAGCGGCGCAAGCTGCTGGTGCGGGACGCAGTGGGTGAATGGATGAACCTGAAGTTGTCTGACGCAAAAGATAAAGCAGACTGTGAACAGATTATAGAACAAAATAAAGACCAGATCAAAGCGCTGGCGGAGCAGGTACTGGAAGAGGACGGCGAAGCAGAGACTGTGCAGGTTCGTCTGGCGGATGTGGAGTTCCCGGACAAGGTGTACGGAGATTATGAGTTTCCAGCAGGCACTTACCGCGCGCTCCAGATCATCATCGGAGAGGGAGAAGGGCACAACTGGTGGTGCGTGCTTTATCCGAATCTGTGCTTTTCCGCGGAGGGTTACGATGTTACCGGCGACGGTGCCAAAGAAGAATTATCAAAAGTGCTCAGCCCATCTGAATACAAGGCGATTTTGAAGGAATACAAATATAAGCTTGGGTTCAAATTTGCTAAGGGTACGTTTCTTCTGCCACGGCATAGCCTGTTGTCACGGTGATCATTGTGAAATAAAGGTTTTATTTTCGATCAAAAACTGCTATACTAATGCAGGAAGTATTTGTATAGCAGTTTTTTGTGTGGAGGTTTCAATGACAAAGGACGTACTGGTAACGATTTCCGGCCTGCAGTTTATGCCGGAGGGAAAAGAGCCGCCGGAACCGGTGGAGGTAACATGCCCGGGCACTTATTATAAAAAGAACGGCAAACACTATGTGATGTATGAGGAGATCATCGAGGGATTTTCCGGTGTGACAAAAAATACGTTAAAGCTGCAGCCGGATTCTCTGGATATCATGAAGCGCGGCGTCAGCAACGTACATATGGTGTTTGAGAAAAATAAGAAAAACATGACTTGCTACAACATGCCCTTCGGCAGCCTGATGATGGGCATTGACGCAAAGGGCGTGAACGTGGAGGAGTCGGAGGACCATATCCGTGCCAGCGTCAGCTATGAGCTGGAGATGAATTATGAGAAAATGGCAGACTGTGAGATCTGCATCGATATACGCTCCAAGGAAGCAGGAAATTTTCAGTTGGCCTAGGTGTTGGAATAGATGAATCCGGTGCATCCGCCGGGTGTATTTATTGGATAAAATAAGGGGAGAAAACAAATGAAAGTCAGAAAAGCGATCATTCCGGCAGCGGGACTTGGCACCCGTTTTCTGCCGGCAACCAAAGCGCAGCCGAAAGAGATGCTGCCCATCGTGGACAAGCCCACGATCCAGTACATTATTGAGGAGGCGGTGGCTTCCGGTATCGAAGACATTATTGTTGTGACCGGACGAAATAAACGTTCTATTGAGGATCATTTTGACCGTTCTATCGAACTGGAACTGGAACTGGAGCGCAGCGGAAAGACGGAAATGCTGCAGATGGTGCGGGACATCTCAGAGATGGCAAACCTGCATTACATTCGTCAGAAAGAGCCGCGGGGACTCGGCCACGCGATACTTGCAGCCCGTCATTTCATCGGAGAGGAGCCCTTTGCGGTGCTGCTGGGAGATGATGTGGTTGTCTCAAAAACGCCCTGCTTAAAACAGATGCTGGATGTATACGCAGAGTACCAGACGACGATCCTTGGGGTACAGACTGTGGCACATGAGGCAGTGAATAAATACGGTATCGTGGACGGACATATGGTAGACGACCGCATCTATAAGGTGGATGACATGGTGGAAAAACCGGATCTGGATGATGCACCCACGGATGTGGCGGTGCTGGGGCGCTATATCATCACGCCGCAGATCTTTCCGCTTCTGGAGACGCAGGATGCCGGAAAGGGCGGTGAGATCCAGTTGACGGATGCGCTGCGCAGACTGGCAAAGGAACAGCCGGTGTACGCTTATGATTTCAAGGGACATCGTTACGATGTGGGCACCAAAGCGGGATTTATCCAGGCAAATATCGAGTTTGCCTTGAGAGATGATTCACTGAAAAATGAGATGAAAGCGTATCTCAATGCATTGCACCAGTATATGGATGCCATGCTTCAGTATGAATAGCAATAAAAAAAGTCGGGATCTACATCCCGGCTTTTTCTTTTAATTTTGCCATAAAACCTTTTTTCTTCGGAACGGTGTCTAACGGACCGCGCATGCCTTTGATGCCGGTGATATAGAGACCGCTCACGGTTGCCTTGATCTGCTGCTTGACAGGAATCTGTTCAAAGATCTCTGCGTCACACAGGAACGTGGTCACCTTCGGTCCGACTTTTGCTTTTACTACAGGCATTTTGGATCGGCGCATCATCTTGGGCGTCTGGTCTAAGACTGCCTGCGGAAGACCTGATTCTGAGAGCTTCATTTTCTTTTTATCTATGACGAGAAGCGGAATGGTCTGCGCAACGGCTGCCATCTGCGCGTCCTGCTCTTCTTTCTTTTTCTGCATTTTTTTGCCCAGGAAGTACAAAGCGACCATCACAACGATCAGTACCGCCAGAATAACCAATAAAACGATCATGGGTGTTGACATAATTTATCCTCCTTGCTTTTCCATTCGTTGCTTATTGTATCATTCCCGCGGACAAAAATCAATAAAACCTTTTCATTTCCTCGTTTCTATGATAACATTGTATCTGTTCAGAGCCTGTAAACAGCTTTGATAAGGGAATATGAAAGGAAGATCAAAAAATGAAATTTATGATGACAAAAAGACTGATCGCGGCGGCGACGGTCTGTGCATTGGCGGTATCTGTCATCGGCTGCGGCAGCAACAGCGGCAGCGTGAATAAGATCCGCTCTTACGATGTGGAAAAATATGTAACGCTGGGCGATTATGATGGAATGGAAGTAGAGGTTGCGGGAGATTTTGAGGTCAGCGACGAGGACGTGGTGGACTATATCAACGGCATGCTCAGCTACCATCCCGGCTACGAGGATACGGATAAACAGACCGTAGAAGATGGTGACTGTGTCAATATCGACTATGAGGGAAAAAAGGATGGCGTTGCCTTTGACGGCGGTACGGCGCAGGGCTATGTGCTGGAGATCGGATCAAACACCTTTATCGACGGTTTTGAGGAAGGTCTGATCGGCGTAAATGTGGGCGAAACCGTGGATCTGAACCTGACTTTTCCGGAAGATTATCAGTCCGCAGATCTGGCAGGCGCGGATGTGGTGTTTACCGTGACGGTCAATAAGATTGTAAAAAAAGTGGAGACCACTTATGACCAATTGACAGATGAATACGTTTCAGACAACTTAAATTATGAGTCCGTGGATGCACTTTACAATGACACAAAATCTTATATGGAGGATGACTGTGAGCAGAACCGCGTAGTTGCAGAACGTTCCGCGGTACTGGATAAACTCATTGAAAACAGTAAAGTGGCGATCCCGGATGGTCTGCTCGAGATGAAGGTAGATCAGTATATTCAGCAGTTCACCAAACAGAATTGTCAGGACGGCAAGACGCTTTCCGATTATCTGAGCGCAAACTATAACATGACAGAGGAAGATTTTAACTCCACCATCACAAGCGAGATGGAGGAAAATCTCGATGATGAGATGGTGCTGGAGGCACTGGTGAAGGCGGAGGGAGAAACGCTGGATGAGGAAGGCTTTGCCAGCTATGTTGCATCTGCAATGAAAGACGGCAGCTACGAGACAGAGGAAGACCTGTACGCAGCATATGACAGTGATTATGAGGATGGCAGAAGCTATCTGGAGCACCGTTATCTTCTGACCAATGCACTCACAAATCTGCTGGACAAATGCAAGATCACTTATACCGGTGTCGATGCAAATGAGGCAGAGTAAAAAATAGAAAAAGGGGATAAGAACAATGGATTTGACAAATGTAAGAGAATTGTTTCGCAACAGAGAAAATTATCTTGGAAAACAGGTGACAATCGGCGGCTGGGTGCGCAGCAACCGAAATTCAAAGAACTTTGGCTTTATCGTTGTCAACGACGGTACATTTTTTGAGCCGGTACAGGTTGTTTACGGTGACGGTCTGGACAATTTCGATGAGATCAGCAGACTGAACGTTGGCGCTGCGATCATTGTCAGCGGCGAACTGGTGGAGACACCGCAGGCAAAGCAGCCCTTTGAGATCCAGGCGGCGAGTGTTGTCGTGGAAGGACCTTCTGATCCGACTTATCCGCTGCAGAAGAAAAAACACAGCTTCGAGTATCTGCGTACGATCTCGCATCTCCGTCCGCGAACCAATACGTTTGAGGCAGTGTTCCGCGTGCGCTCACTGATCGCCTATGCGATCCACAAATTTTTTCAGGAGCGTGATTTTGTCTACGTGCACACCCCTCTGATCACGGGAAGCGACTGTGAAGGTGCGGGCGAGATGTTTCAGGTGACGACCATGGATCTGAATGATATTCCGCGCACCGAGGACGGCAGTGTGGACTACAAGCAGGATTTCTTTGGAAAGCCGACGAACCTTACGGTCAGTGGACAGCTTAACGGAGAGACTTATGCGATGGCATTTAAAAACATTTACACCTTCGGACCGACCTTCCGCGCGGAAAATTCCAACACGACCCGCCATGCCGCAGAGTTCTGGATGATCGAGCCGGAGATGGCATTTGCAGACCTGCAGGATGACATGGATCTGGCAGAGGCGATGCTGAAGTATATCATCAATTATGTGCTGGAAAATGCGCCCGAGGAGATGAATTTCTTTAACAGTTTTATTGACAAGGGGCTGTTAGAGCGTCTGCATCATGTGGCGGAGTCAGACTTTGCACGCGTGACCTACACAGAGGCGATCAAGCTGCTGGAAAAGCATAATGATAAATTTGAGTACAAGGTATCCTGGGGCGTGGATCTGCAGACAGAGCATGAGCGTTATCTGACAGAAGAGATCTATAAGCGTCCGGTATTCGTCACAGATTACCCGAAGGAGATCAAGGCGTTTTATATGAAGCTGAACGAGGACGGAAAGACGGTGGCAGCCGTTGACTGTCTCGTGCCCGGTATCGGTGAGATCATCGGCGGTTCACAGAGAGAGGATGACTATGATAAACTGCTTGCGCGTATCCATGAGCTCGGTTTAAAGGAAGAGGATTATGACTTTTATCTGGATCTGCGCAGATACGGAAGTGCCAGACATGCAGGTTTCGGACTCGGTTTTGAACGCTGCGTGATGTACCTGACCGGTATGAGTAATATCCGTGACGTGATCCCGTTCCCCCGCACGGTGAATAATTGTGAATTATAACCAAAAAACGGACGTGATCATGTTGAATATCAGAGCAATTTGTGCTATGATTTAAATGGATTTTACATGTTTTTTACAATTTTGTAACAAATTGCCCAAAAGGCGATGGGGCAGAGTTGATTTTAATATAGATTCTGGGGAGGAGCAACCGTGAATCAGGTGCAGCAAAAACGTACGATCCTGATCGTAGAGGATCTGGAGATCGACCGGACGATCTTAACTGATTTCTTGAAAAATGATTATGAGCTGCTCATGGCGAAAGATGGAAGGGAAGCACTGGATGTTTTGAGGGAGAAGGCAGATATTCTTTCAGCAGTGCTTCTTGATATTGTGATGCCTGTGATGGACGGTTTTGAAGTGCTCCGTGCAATGAATGATGATGGGCTGCTTACGCGTGTACCGGTGCTTGTGACCAGTCAGATGGAAGGCTGTGAGTCAGAACTGGAGGCATTGCGTCTCGGCGCCAGTGATTATATCCCCAAACCTTATAATGAGGGAATCCTGAAGCATCGTCTTTCAAATGTGATCAAGATGAATGAGGCGAGCAAGAAGATTGACGCGCTACAGAGGGATGAGGTTACCGGTTTATATACAAAGGTGGCGTTTGCCGAGCATGTGGAACAGATCCTCCACGAGCAGACAGATATCGAATGGAACATGGTCGCGCTGGACATCGACCGCTTCAAGCTCGTCAACGAGTCTTACGGAGAAGAGACCGGAGACGCGCTTTTGGCATATCTGGCCAAGATGCTTTTGCATTATGAGAATACCAAAAACTGTATCTGTGCCCGATCCTACGCAGATCATTTCTTCCTGCTGGTGGAGCGGAGGGAACACAACTATATTAAGGATCGACATACGGAATTGGTCGAATATCTCCAGAAGTTTCCACTGGATATGAAGATTGCGCTGAAGTTCGGTGTGTATGAGATCCGTGACCGGGAGATGGAGATCGGCAGTATGTGTGATCGTGCACAGATTGCGGCGAACCAGATCAAAGGTCAGTATGTGACGGAGATCTGTTTTTATGATGATTCCCTGCGTAAGCAGCTTTTGATGGAGCAGCGCATTACCGATGAAATGGAACAGGCGCTGAAGGAAAATCAGTTTCAGGTATATTTTCAGCCGAAATATGACATTTTTTCCGAGAAGCTATCCGGTGCAGAAGCGTTGGTACGGTGGATGCATCCGCAAAACGGTTTCATGTCTCCGGCTGATTTTATACCGGTATTCGAAAGCAATGGATTTATCACGGAAGTGGACATGTTTGTCTGGGACAAGACCTGTGAAAAGATCCGTGAGTGGCTGGATAAATATGACTGCTTTGTGCCGATTTCTGTGAACGTTTCACGAAAGGATATTTACAAGCCCAATCTTCCACAGATCCTGCTGGACATTGTCCATAAGCACGGTCTGGAGCCGAAGCATCTGCATCTGGAGATCACGGAGAGTGCTTACGTGGAAAATCCGGATCAACTGCTGGAGGTCGTTGAACAGTTGAAGGAAGCCGGGTTTGTGATCGAGATGGATGATTTCGGAAGCGGTTATTCTTCTTTGAACATGCTGGCGGCCATGCCGATTGATATTTTGAAACTGGACATGAAGTTTGTACAGAATTATTCCGAAGCGGATAATTCCCGCAGTATTCTCAGTTTTGTCATCGGACTTGCAAAATGGATGAACCTGTATGTGATCGCTGAGGGTGTGGAGACGCTGGAACAACTGGAACTGCTGCGCGGTATGGACTGTAATCTGGCACAGGGCTATTATTTTTCCAAGCCGTTGCCGGGCAGAGAATTTGAAGATATCCTGCGCAAATCCGGCAGGACACTGGAAGACGAAAACGATCAGACCATTCGTTTCTCAACTGCGCATGAAGGGGAATTCCAGACCATGCTTGTTGTGGACGGTCTCGCTGTGAACCGTGCGATGCTGACGGAGTATTTTAAAAATTCCTATTCCATCGTGGAGGCCACCGGCGGCAGAGCGGCCCTTCAGTATCTGAAGCATATCAAGCGTGCAGATGTCATTTTAGTGGATGCCCATCTGCCGGATATGGAGGCGACGGATCTCATCCGTGAGATCAAAAAAGATCCTCTGATGGACCGAATACCGATCATCGTGTCTACACACGGCAGCGGTGATACTGTGGGTAAGGTACTGTCAGTGGGGGCGGATGCTTACATCACAAAGCCGTATTCCAAGGAGCAGATGCACGATTGCCTGAGTCGTGTCATGTCCGTGCGCGGCGAGCAGATGAAGCATGAGGAGGAAGAAATCCTCGACAAGATGCGTATGATGGAAATGCTCACGACCAAGGATTATCTGACCGGACTGTGGAATCGTGTGGAGCTGGAAAGGCGTATCACGGAACATATCAAACATTCGCCGGAGCGTGAGTTTTATTTTATCAGTATTGATATTGATGACTATAAGGAACTGGTCAATCAGCACGGATATTCTATGGCCGACAAGGTGCTGCACGAGGTGGCGGACCGGCTTTCCGGATGTTTCCGTGACATTGATGTGGTCGGACGTATCAGTGGTGACCGTTTCGCTGTGTTTATGAATGCCGCGGTAGATGGTGACGAATTGCTTGTGCGCATGGCACATCTGCAGTCTCAGTTGGCGTTTGATGTGAAAGGTATACCGGTGACATGCTCCTGCGGTGTCAGCAAATTCCCGATTTGCGGAAAGAACTTTGATGAGCTGTATCAGGCGGCGGATAAGGCGCTGGATATGGCAAAAAAAGCCGGGAAAAATTGTTTCAGGATGAGCAAGAAATGCAGTATATAAAAAATGAGAAGCGATATAATCGCTTCTCATTTTTTATATACTGCATTTAGATCGCTGACGAGTAGAGATACTTTTCTTGCTCAGGAGTCAGCTTGTCGATCTGTTTTCCTAAGAAATTCAGCTTACGGACAGCCACTTCGTTGTCGACCTCTTTCGGTACAACGATCAGCTTTTCGGTCAGTTCTTTTCCATGTTGTACAAGGTAGCGCGCGGAGAGTGCCTGGATCGCAAAACTCATATCCATGATCTCTGCGGGATGACCGTCGCCGCATGCCAGATTGACGAGGCGTCCCTCGCCCAGCACGTAGATCGTTCTTCCGTTATCAAGTGCATAACCCATGATATTCTTGCGCTGTTCATAGGAATCGGTACACATCTTTCGCAGCCCTGCCATATCAATCTCTACATCAAAATGTCCGGCATTGCAAAGGATCGCGCCGTCCTTCATGACCTTCATGTCCTCACAGGTGATGACTCCTGCACATCCGGTCACGGTGACAAAGAAATCACCTACTTTTGCCGCCTCATGCATAGGCATGACGTCAAAGCCGTCCATCACTGCCTCGATGGCTTTGATGGGATCAATCTCTGTGATGATGACCCGGGCGCCCAGAGCCTTGGCACGCATTGACACACCCTTGCCGCACCAGCCGTAGCCTGCGACAACAACGATCTTTCCTGCCACGATCAGATTTGTGGTGCGGTTGATGCCGTCCCATACGGACTGACCGGTGCCGTAACGGTTATCAAATAAATGCTTGCAGTCAGCGTTGTTTACCATGACCATCGGAAATGCCAGTTTGTCCTCTTTTGCCATTGCAGCCAGGCGGATGATACCGGTGGTCGTCTCCTCGCAGCCACCGATGACATATTGTAAGCGGTCGCGCATGGACGTGTGGAGCATGTTGACCAGGTCTCCGCCGTCATCAATGATGATGTTGCAGTTGTTCTCGAGAACCTTTGTGATATGACGGTTGTACTCTTCCTCGGTGGAACCGTACCATGCAAACACATTTAAGCCTGCTTTTACAAGTGCAGCAGCAACATCATCCTGTGTGGAGAGCGGATTGCTGCCTGTGATGAACATCTCTGCGCCGCCTGCAGCCAGCACCTTGCAAAGATATGCGGTTTTTGCCTCCAGATGGATGGAAAGTGCGATGCGAACGCCTGTGAAGGGCTTTTCCTTAGAAAAATCCTCCTCCAGGGAGCGTAACAGCGGGCAGTTTTTGCGAACCCAGTCGATCTTGTGCTCGCCGGATTCGGCAAGATTTATATCACGAATTTCGTAACTCATAGATTTCCTCCTGTAACTATATGATCTCTTCTATATTGTAAAACAGATATACTTATTCTATTAGATTTCCTATGGAAATGCAAATGGATTTTTGGTATGCTAGAGGAGTAGTAGTATGAAAGCGGAATGCTCTTCGGAAAATGATAAATGGAGTAAAATAAAATGATAAAAAACAGACAGACTAATATCAGTATGAAAAAGCAGAAAAGATACCGGAGGATCATCGCCACAGCTCTTTTGACCGGCATGGGACTGATGCTTACCGGATGCGGAGAGGAAAAGACAGAGAATGCACTTGCCTACCGGAAGATCGGCATCAATGCGATGGCAGAGGGAAACTATGAAGAAGCGATCAACAACTTTCAGCTGGCGCTTGATCAATCGAAGGGGCAGATCCGCAATCTGGAACTGGACATTTGCATGCAGAAGGCGGAGGCACTCTACTTAAATGAGCAGCCGGAGGATGCGATCGCCGTGTGTGATGCGGTGCTGGACTATGATAAAAGCTATGCGACTGCCTACTATCTGCGCGGTAATCTCTATCTGCAGCAGGGCGACTCGGAGAAAGCGCTCGCCGATTATGAGCAGGCGGCAAAGTATGCGGATGCGGATTATGAGATCTATATTCAGCTTTATGAAAACCTGAACCGCGCGGGCATGAAGGCGGAAGGCGAGAAATATCTGAATAAGGCGCTGGAGCTGAAAGGAAAAGGACGTTATTACCTGACGAACTGCGGATATATCTATTATCTCATGGGCGACTATGAAAATGCAAAGGAACAGCTCCTCCAGGCAGTGGCCATCGAACAAAAGGAAGGCGAGGATGACAAGGCGGAGCTGTATCTGGCACAGACAGCGGAACAGCTGGGAGATGAACAGACAGCAGCACAGTATTACAAAGCCTACGCCGAAAACCATGCGGATGATTCTATCGTCTTAGAAGAACTCGGAAATATGGCGATGGAAAAAGAGGATTATGCGGATGCATGTGCTTATTACCAGAAGGGACTTCAGACGTCGAATCCATCCAATGAGCAGCTTCTGCGCCGCGGTGAGATCGCTGCGCTGGAGCAGCTGTATGAGTTTGAACAGGCAAAGGAAAAGATGGCGCAGTATGTGCTGGATTATCCGGAGGACGAACAGGCTGCCAGAGAGTATCTGTTCTTAAAGACGAGAACAGCTGTGGCCGACCAGATCGAGGAGGAAAAACAGACGGCAGAGGCAGCACAAGCCACAGACGGATTCGGGGAAGATCCCGCTGCAGAGGATGGATCAGACAGTACCGGACAGTAGATGACAGGAAGGAAATCAGTTATGCATGAGAATAAGAAAATCGAGGAGCGTGTGATCCTGGTGGGTGTCAGTGAGCAGGATGGTGATGACACGGAAGATTCGCTGTCAGAACTGGCGGAGCTGGTGCGCACGGCGGGAGCAACTGCCGTCGGAATGGTGATCCAAAAGCTGGAGCGCAGACATCCCGGTACTTATGTAGGAACCGGAAAAGTGCAGGAGATCCGCGAATTGTTGATCGAAACCGATGCCACGGGCATCGTGTGTGATGACGAGCTCACTCCGGCGCAGATGCGAAATCTCACGGATCTGCTCGATACGAAGGTCATGGACCGCACACTGGTCATTCTGGACATTTTCGCAGGCAGAGCCGGCACCAGCGAAGGAAAGATACAGGTGGAGCTTGCTCAGCTGCGCTATGAGATGACAAGGCTCACCGGCTACGGAAGATCCATGTCAAGGCTGGGAGGCGGTATCGGAACGAGAGGACCGGGAGAGAAAAAGCTGGAGATGGACCGGCGTCTGATCGCAAACCGCATCTCGCAGTTGAAACGAGAGCTGGCGGAGGTTGTCCAGCACCGTGAAGTCACGCGCAGCCGTCGCACACGGGCAAATCAGCCGGTAGCTGCGATCGTTGGCTATACGAATGCGGGAAAATCAACGCTGCTCAATACACTGACGGATGCGGATGTGCTGGAGATGGATGCATTGTTTGCAACGCTTGATCCTACGACACGGCTTCTAAAGCTCTCCGGAAAGCAGGAGATCCTGCTGACTGATACGGTGGGATTTATCCGAAAGCTGCCGCATCATCTGATCGATGCGTTTCGCTCCACGCTGGAGGAAGCAAAATACGCGGACTACATCATACATGTTGTGGATGCATCCAACCCTCAGATGGAAAAGCAGATGTATATCGTATATGAAACGCTGCGGGATCTGGGCGTAGAGCAGAAGCCGGTGCTGACGCTGTTCAACAAGCAGGACCTGATCATGGAGCCGGAGGCACTGCATGATGCCCGGGCGGATCACACGCTGCGCATTTCGGCAAAGACCGGCCAGGGTCTGGAGGAAGTAAAGCATACACTGGAGAACATGCTGCGCGAAAATAAGATTTACATGGAGCGTCTGATCCCCTATGCGGAAACCGGTATTCTCGCAAAAATACGTGCTGCGGGTGAACTGGTGACAGAGGATTACCGTGCAGACGGCATTTTTATACAGGCCTATGTGCCGCGCGCATTGTATCCTCTCGCCGCTTTCGGAGAGACTGGATCATCGGAACGGTGATGAAAAGAGCGGCAAAGTCCGTTGCGATTCTAAGGCGCATATGATAAAATGAAACTATTCTAAGCCACGGCAGTGAGGAGGAAAAAAGCATGTCACTGATGATTAAGGGCGGTCGTGTATTGGACCCGGCGACCGATACGGATAAGATCGCAGACATCTATATTGAAGATGGCGTTGTGAAGAAGATCGGGACAAAGTTAAAGGAAAAAGCAACTGAAACGATAGATGCATCGGGCAAATATGTGATGCCCGGTTTCATAGATCTGCATGTACACCTGAGGGATCCGGGACAAACGGATAAGGAGACGATCGAGACCGGTGCAGCGGCAGCAGCAAAAGGTGGTTATACAACGATCATGGCAATGCCGAATACAAAGCCGGTTGTAGACAATTCAGATGTACTCAGCTATGTGCTGAATAAAGGAAAGAGTGTGACACCGGTACACATTTATCAGGCAGGTGCCATCACCGCAGGAATGGAGGGCGAACGGCTGACAGACATGGAAGACATGGCTGCACATGGTGCGATCGCTTTCAGCGAGGACGGTAAATCCGTGATGAGTACCAGACTGTGCCGGGATGCGATGCACATGCTGGCGAAGCTGGATCTTCCGTTTCTGGATCACTGTGAGGAAAAATCGCTGGTGAACGGTGGCGTGATCAACGAGGATGCAAACTGTGAACGGCTCGGTCTGCCGGGGATCCACAACACGGTAGAAAACGTGATCGCAGCGCGCGACTATCTGCTGGCAACAGAGGCGGGTGCAAGACTGCATCTGTGCCACTGCTCCACAAAGGAAGTGGTGGATATGCTGCGTGCGGCAAAGCAGCTGGGACATCCTGTGACTGCAGAGGTATGTCCGCATCATTTTACATTGACTTCAGATGACATTCCGGGAGCACCGGCCCCCGTGCAGGAAGGCGAGGATACGCCCACATTGTCTGTCATGCCGGCCAGCAAGTCGGGATTTGAGATGGTCAATTTTAAGATGAACCCGCCGCTTCGGACTGCGGCAGACCGCGACGCACTGATCGAGGGTCTGAGGGACGGCGCCATTGACTGCATCGCTACCGATCATGCGCCGCACAGTGCAGCAGATAAAAATAAGGGTATGCTGGATGCACCTTTTGGTATCGTGGGACTGGAAACGGCAGCAGCTTTGACCTATTCAGAGCTTGTGATGAAGGATGTACTCACTCCGCTGCAAATGGCTGAAAAGATGAGTTATAATCCGGCAAAGGTGCTGCGGCTGGATGCGGGCACGATCACCGAAGGAAAGGATGCAGATCTGGTCATTTTCGACCCGAACGCATCCTATACGATCGACAAGAACACATTTGTTTCCAAGAGCAAAAATACGCCCTTTCACGGCAGAAAAGTGACCGGGCGAGTAGATATGACGATCATTGGAGGAGATGTGGTATATCAGTTTCAAAGTGAGGATAAGTAAAGATGATCAACAAATTAGTAGAAAAAATCAAAAAGACAAATGCGCCTATCGTGGTCGGACTTGACCCGATGCTTTCCTATGTGCCGGAGCATATCTTACAGGCAGCTTTTGCACAGTTTGGAGAGACACCGGAGGGAGCAGCCGAGGCAATCTGGCAGTACAACAAAGGCATCGTGGATGCGGTTTATGACCTGATCCCTGCAGTAAAGCCGCAGATCGCAATGTATGAGCAGTTTGGTATTGAGGGATTAAAGGTATTCCAGAAGACAGTGGATTACTGCCATGAAAAAGGGCTGGTAGTCATCGGCGATGTAAAACGCGGAGATATCGGTTCCACTTCTGCAGCGTATGCCACCGGACATCTGGGAAAGGTGCAGATCGGCGGCAAGTCTTACAGCACTTTCAATGAGGATTTTGCAACTGTCAACCCGTATCTGGGAACAGACGGTATCAAGCCCTTCGTGGATGTGTGCAAAGAGGAAAAGAAGGGATTATTCATTCTTGTAAAGACCTCTAACCCGTCCAGTGGTGAGTTTCAGGACCGACTGATCGATGGCAGACCCCTGTATGAGTATGTGGGAGAAAAAGTAGCTGAGTGGGGGGCAGACTGTATGGGCGATTCCTACAGCTATATCGGTGCCGTTGTCGGCGCGACTTATCCCGAGCAGGGAAAGATCCTGCGAAAGGTAATGCCGAAGTCCTTTATCTTAGTGCCGGGCTATGGCGCACAGGGCGGACAGGGCAAGGATCTCGTTCATTTCTTCAATGAGGACGGTCTGGGAGCCATCGTCAATTCGTCACGCGGTATCATCGCTGCTTACAAGCAGGACAAATATAAGGATCAGGGTATCACACCGGAAAATTATGCAGATGCATCACGACTTGCAGTAGAGGATATGATCGCCGACATCGCAGGTGCACTGGCAAACAAATAGAACAGATTATGCAAAAGCATAAAACAGGAGTTTCAAATGACAGATAAAGTATTGGAAAATGCGATCATCATCCGACAGGAGGAGATCGCAACAGATGTTTACAGCATGTGGCTGATGACGGAGCAGATCGCGGATCTGGCAACCCCCGGACAGTTTGTGGCGGTTTATTGTACAGACGGCAGCCGGCTGCTTCCGCGTCCCATCAGCATCTGCGAGATCGATCGGGCAGATCATGCCATTCGTCTCGTCTATCGCGTAGTGGGAAAAGGCACGGAGGAATTTTCCGGTTACCATACAGGCGCGCAGCTTCGCGTGGTAGGACCGCTGGGAAACGGATATCCGAAAAAGAGCAAGCGCGCACTGCTGCTGGGCGGTGGTATCGGAGTTCCGCCGATCCTGCAGCTTGCAAAGGAACTGGAATGCGAAAAGACCATTGTGCTGGGTTATCGCGATGAGCGATTTTTGGAAGAAGAATTTCGTGCACAGGGCAACGTATACATAGCCACGGAGGATGGAAGCTTTGGTACGCAGGGTAATGTGCTGGATGCGATCCGGGAGAACGGGCTGGACGCAGAGATTATCTATGCCTGTGGCCCGATGCCGATGCTGCGTGCAGTCAAAAAATATGCTGCAGAACACGGGATAGAGTGCTGGATCTCTTTGGAGGAACGCATGGCGTGCGGAATCGGTGCCTGCCTGGGATGCGTTTGCAAGAGTACGAAGAAGGATTCGCATACGCATGTGCATAATAAGCGGATCTGTACCGAAGGACCGGTATTCCGTGCAGAGGAGGTGGATATCTGATGAATACGAGTGTAAATCTTGCAGGTGTTACCTTAAAAAATCCGATACTCACTGCCTCCGGAACATTCGGCTCCGGCCAGGAGTATGCGCAGTTTGTAGATCTGAATAAACTGGGTGGTGTTGTGACGAAAGGTGTTGCAAACGTACCCTGGGAAGGAAATCCGACACCCCGTGTGGCGGAAGTGTACGGCGGCATGTTAAATGCCATTGGTCTGCAGAATCCGGGTATCGATGTATTTGTAGAGCGTGATATCCCGTTTTTGACGAAATATGACACAAAGATCGTAGTGAATGTCTGCGGAAGGAGCGAGGCCGATTATGTAGAGGTAGTGGAGCGCCTTGCGGATCAGCCGGTTGATCTTTTGGAGATCAATATCTCCTGCCCGAATGTCAAGGAGGGTGGTATTGCTTTTGGTCAGGATCCGAAAGCGGCAGCTGCCATCACAAAGGCAGTGAAGGCAGTGGCAAAGCAGCCGGTGGTGATGAAGCTCAGCCCCAACGTGACGGACATCGCATATATGGCGCAGGCGGTAGAGGCAGCAGGCGCAGATGCGGTATCGCTCATCAATACGCTCACCGGAATGAAGATTGATGTGAAAAAGCGTCAGTTTGCACTTGCAAACAAGACCGGCGGAATGTCCGGTCCTGCAATCCATCCGATCGCGGTGCGCATGGTCTATCAGGTAGCACAGGCAGTAAAGATCCCCATCATTGGCATGGGCGGCGTGATGAGTGCGGAGGATGCGCTGGAGCTGATGCTGGCTGGCGCGACAGCCGTATCCGTGGGAACGGCCAACTTCACGAATCCGCGTATCACGGAGGAGATCGTCGAGGGAATCAAGGATTATATGGCGGAACAGGGCGTGGATGACATCACGGAACTGATCGGTGCCGTAAAGTAAATAGGGTAAGAGCTTGTCGGAAATTTTGAATTTGAAACATACAGGCACACAAGAAATCCTCTCTGCATAAGATAACAAAAAAATGCAGAGAGGATTTTTATGAAAATTGCAAAAAAGAAACTGATAGCTGTACTGCTGTCTCTCACAATGCTTGTACCGGTGCTTGCCGGCTGCAGCTGCAAGACAGCGACCGATGAGGAGGGTGGAGCGGTCACCGGTGAAACGACAAAGGTCGTACTCAACGAGGTGGCACACTCTCTTTTCTATGCACCGATGTATGTCGCCATCGAAAACGGTTATTTTAAGGAGCAGGGGATCAATCTGGAGCTGGTGACCGGCTTCGGTGCAGACAAGACAATGACAGCCGTATTGTCCGGTGAGGCGGATATCGGATTTATGGGACCGGAGACAACCGTATACACCTGCAATGAAGGAGCTTCGGACCTGGTGGTGAACTTTGCGCAGCTGACACAGCGCGCCGGCAACTTCCTTGTGGGCAGAGAGGCAGATGATGATTTCAGCTGGGCAAAGCTGAAGGGCAAGGATGTGCTGGGCGGACGTGACGGCGGCATGCCGGAGATGGTATTCGAGTATATCTTAAAGAAAAACGGTATCGATCCGGCAGCAGATCTGAATATCGACAAGAGCATCGATTTCGGTTCCACCGCAGCGGCGTTTTCCGGCGGCCAGGCGGATTATAGCGTGGAATTCGAGCCAGGCGCGACCGCGCTGGAGCAGGAGGGCACAGGCTATGTAGTAGCATCCCTCGGCGTGGACAGCGGTTATGTTCCCTACACTGCATTTTCTGCGAAAGACAGTTATATGAAGGAAAACCCGGAAGTCATCAAAGGCTTTGTAGCTGCATTAAAGAAGGGTATGGAGTATGTATACAGTCATACGCCGGAGGAGATCGCAGAAGTGATCGCGCCCCAGTTCCCAGATACTGATGAAGAAACGATGGCGATCATTATTAAACGTTATGCCGAGCAGGATACCTGGAAGCAGGATCTCGTATTTGAGGAGGACGCTTTTCAGCTGTTGTTAGACATTCTTGACGAGGCAGGACAGCTCAGCGCCCGTCCGGATTATGAGAAACTGGTGACGACAGAGTATGCAAAATAGCCGTTTGGTTTACGTAATATAGAATCGAAAAATCTGACTTAAAAAGAGTAAAGTGTAAGTTGCGGAACAATGTGACGGACACTTTGCTCTTTTTCAGAATAATGATAGACAATCTTGCGGGTTGGAAAAATTATGCAAGACACGCGCCTCTTTTCCGCATGAACCCGTCGCATAAACAGCTGTGGAAGACTGCCGCGCAGGATACAGGCGCTGAGAACTTGCCGTGTGCGTGAATTTGTGGTATAAATGAAATGGAAATTTAAATCAATAGAACCGAGGTACTACACATGATACGAGACATCATGGATCTGCATACACACACCATCGCCAGCGGACATGCCTACAGCACGATCATTGAGATGGCACAGACCGCCAGTGAGAAAGGCCTGGAGCTGCTGGGCATCACCGAGCACGGCCCGGCCATGAAGGGAAGCTGCCAGACTATCTATTTTCAGAATGTCAAGGTCATTCCCCGCGAGCGCTTTGGCGTCACGACGCTGTTTGGTGTGGAATTAAATATTATGGATGAGGACGGACGGGTGGATCTCCCGGAGGAGCTGCTGCCGGCGATGGACGTCTGCGTGGCAAGCCTGCATATTCCCTGCTGTCCGCCAAAAAGTCTGGAAGAAAACACGAGAGCATATCTCAATGTGATGAAAAATCCCTACGTGAACATCATCGGACACCCAGATGACCCACGTTATCCCATCGACTTACGTGCGGTTGTGGAGGCGGCGAAGGAACATCACGTGCTGCTTGAAATGAACAATTCATCTCTGGCACCCACGAGTTTCCGAAAGGCGACCACGGAAGGGTATCTGGAGTTTCTGGATCTGTGTAAAGAATATGATCAGCCGATCCTTATGGGCAGCGATGCGCATGTGGATATTGACGTGGGCAACCACGGCTACGTGGCGGAGATCCTGGAACTGGCACAGTTTCCCGAGCACCTGATCATGAACACGGATATGGAAAAAGTAAAGCCTTACCTAAATTATTATAATCGTTGATCGAAAATGGTTTACTTTCACACTTTCGTGTGGTAAAATCAGAAAGTGTGCGGAAGTTGTTGCACGGATACGTGGCTGACGAAAGAATGAAGACATGGAGCAGTCACAGAAAAGGAGTGTGGATCAATGAGCAAGGATATTCATACAGACGCGGTAAACCATTTATTTGATGCGATCCTGTGCCTGCAAAACAGAGACGAGTGCTATACTTTTTTTGAAGATATCTGTACCATCAATGAGCTGCTGGCGCTGTCACAGCGTTTCGAGGTGGCCCATATGCTGCGGGAGCAGAAGACATATCTGGATATCGCAGAAAAGACAGGTGCTTCCACGGCTACCATCAGTCGTGTCAACCGTTCTTTAAATTACGGAAACGATGGCTACGATCTGGTATTCTCCAGGATCGAAAACAAAAATGAATCTAAATGAGATCAGTTTTTTCAAAGAATTTTCCTGTATGATAAAAGACTGCCCGAACACCTGCTGCAAGGGCTGGCGTGTGATATTTGATGAGGAAACTTATCAGCGTTATCTTGCAGAGCCCGGGAAAAACGGCATCAGGCTACGCAGTTCTATAAAGAAGATGAATGAGGAGGTCTATTTTCGGACCTCCTTAAAGCGCTGCACCTTTTATGAAAAAGAAGGAACCTGTAACCTGCAGCGCACGCTGGGGACGGATTATATGCCCCTCGTCTGCCGGATGTATCCGCGTTTTTATCAGCATTACGGCTCATTTGCGGAGGAGACGCTGTTTTTGTCGTGCCCCGAGGCGGCCCGCTTGTTTCTGGAACATCTGGATGATCTTACCTTTGTAAAGAGTGACCGTGAGATCACTTATGAGCGCTGGGGAACCAATGACGATGAGTCGTATCTGCAGTGGTTGTGCGAACTGCGGGAAGCGATGATCGCGGAAATATGGGATGAAACGCGAAACCGGGCAGACATTTTTGCGGAGCTGGTGGCAGTGATGAAAGAGGTACAGACGAGCTGTATTGCAGGAGAGAAGTCAGTTTTTTGAAAAAACTGACGTGCGGGATTATGCATGTGCATATGCTGGAGCTGTTTCTGGCACTGTACAACGAAAAGAACAAGAGCTTGACCGGGGAGGAACTGGCACTTTTACTATCAGTCTATGAACGCAGGGGAAGACATAATGAGGAAGTGGCGGACGGCATGTATGAGAAGCTGTATCCGGTATTGTAATGTTTTGGCTGTCCGGAGAATTCGGGGGACGGGGGATTTTCAGGACAATAAAAGATCAGCCCTGTATGCAGGACTGATCTGTATTCAGGGCTGATTTTTCTTTGCTTTCGATGATTTCTTTGAAACAGA
>CALZQA010000033.1 GCA_945828315.1 uncultured bacterium
TATCACATCCAGCGGCGGTGGTTCTGGCAGTGGTGGTAGTTCAGGCAGCGGCGGCAGTTCAGGCAGCGGCGGCAGTTCAGGCAGCGGCGGCAGTTCAGGCAGCGGCGGCTCCGGTTCCGGCTCCGGCGGTGGCAGCACACCGTCTACCCCGAGTGAGCCGACGAATCCCACAGAGAACTTTACGATTCCGGTAAAAAATGAGCAGACAGTCAAGGTGGAAGCCGAGATCAAGGAGGGAACAGCAAATGTTTCCGAGATTACAAACGAAACCATCGACAAGGTGGTAAATAATAAGGATTCGGAATCAAAGGTAGATACCATCACCATTGATCTCTCCGGCGCAAAGCAGGAGGTCACCGGCGTGACACTCAGTAAGGAATCAGTGCAGACACTGGCACAGACAACTGCTGCGGCAGATAACGGTATTGATACGGCGACGATCCGGCTTTCCAAAGCGACAGTCGTTCTGGATAACAAGACACTGGAAACACTGGTGGAGCAGGCGAAGGGAAACGATATCAGACTTGTTGTGGAAGATAAGGATCGCAAGGAATTGAATACCGTCCAGCAGACGGCACTCAGTCAGCATCAGGTGGCAACGACCTTCGAGGCATATTTTACGAGTAACGGTCAGCGTATCCATAATTTTAACGGTGGAACGGCAGTTGTATCCATAGACTTCAAACCGGAGGCAGGAAAGGACACCAGCTTCTATCATATGGTATATGTGGCAGAAAATGGCGAGATGACCCGTTACAAGACAAAGTACGAAAATGGTAAACTGATGTTTACCTCCACCCATTTCTCGGACTATGCGGTGATTTATGATACCGGTGAGAAAAACGAGACTGTGAGGCCGGAAGAGGGAGCAGAGGAAACCGACAGCACTGATACAGATATCAAGGACGATAGCTCCGACACAGATGACAAGGTTACCATGGATACGTCTTACAGCAAGCTGCGTCTGCGCGTTCCGATCAGCACAAAGACAACCAACGTGCTGAAGTGGACGAAGCAGACCGGGGCGGATGGCTATGTGATCTATGGTGCACCTTGTAATACGAAAAAACAGATTTTTACGTTCACAAAGCTTGTGACGATTAAGAACAGCGGCACTACTACATGGACGCACAAGAACTTAAAGAGCGGCACTTACTATAAGTATTTCATCAAAGCCTACAAGCTGGTAAACGGCAAAAAGGTATGGCTGGCAAAATCTCAGGTAGTGCATTCTACCACGACCGGTGGCAAATACGGAAATGCCAAGGCGGTGAAGGTCAACAAGAGCGCGGTTTCTTTGACAGTCGGAAAGACCTTTACGATCAAAGCAGAGCAGGTACTCAAAGACAAACCGATTGCAGGGCATCAGAATATCAAGTATGAGAGCAGCAACACGAAGGTTGCATCCGTGAGTAGCAAAGGTGTGATCAAGGCCAAAAAGAAAGGCACCTGCTACATCTACGTATACGCCCAAAACGGCATCTACAAACGCATCAAAGCAGTTGTGTCGTAGGGACTATTCTGGAGTTCAAGGTATTCAATGCCTGCCGGGAGAAGAACCTGGAGGACACCCTGCGCGACCGCGGCTATACGGCGGATGATCAGAAAAAATATCTGGATTTCATCAGAAATCTTCTGAAAGATAAGGCTTATGTCGCACTGGCATATATGACCGGAATCCTGCCGGTCAAAAAATACGGGACACATTCGGCGCTGAATATGTTTACGGAGTATTCCATGACGTCACCGAGATTTTTTGCGGAATACATTGGTTTTACAGAAACAGAAGTCCGGGAACTCTGTGCGCGGTACGACATAGACTTTGACATGATGCAGAGCTGGTACGATGGTTATTTCTTTCCGGAGACCGGTCATGTCTATAATCCGAAATCTGTTGTAGATGCGCTAAGGTTTCGGGAATTTTCCAGCTACTGGACACAGACGGAGACTTATGAGGCATTAAAGATCTATATTGATATGAATTACGATGGGCTCAAGGATGACATCACGCGGATGCTGGCAGGCGAGCGGATCGCGATCCATACGGAGCGTTTTCAGAATGATATGACGACCTTCGAGAGCAAGGATGATGTGCTGACACTGCTCATACATCTGGGCTATCTGGCATTTGATCGTACAACGTCAGAGGTATTCATTCCTAACACGGAGATCCGGGGCGAATATCGAAACGCCATCACCGGCGATCACTGGAAGGACATCGCGACAGCGCTGGAGACATCCGACCGTCTGCTTCGCGCAACATGGGAAAAAGACGCACAGACCGTGGCACAGCTTTTGGATGCGGCACATATGGAGAATACTTCCGTATTGACGTACAATGACGAGAATTCATTATGCTGTGTGATCGCGATCGCCTATTACAGCTCTATGAAAGAGTATACCATGATCCGGGAACTTCCTAGTGGCAAGGGCTTTGCAGACATGGTATTTCTTCCAAAGAAGTATTCCGACAAGCCGGCGCTTCTCGTGGAACTAAAGTGCGGAACTTCCGCTGACGGAGCCATCGCACAGATCCATGAGAAAAACTACGTGAACAGCTTAAAGGACTACAAAGGAAAAATCCTTCTGGTGGGCATCAATTATGACAAAAAAACAAAGACGCATACTTGTATTATAGAGCAGGCAAATTGAATAATTATTGACATACCGCCTTGTCCGCGTAAGCGGGCAGGGCGGTATTTTTTTGAGAAAACGGGGGCTCTGTGTCCAACTTTTGTCCGTGTTTGGGGGGTAGACTAATGAGGAAAATAGATTTTTTGCAGTCTGATTTCGTGAAGATTCTTAAAATAAAACGAAGGGGGATAATCACAGATGAATAGAAAAATGGCAGTACGGAACAAATTATTCGCGTGGCTTCTGGTACTCGTAATGACGCTATCTATGACACCGTCTGATGTGTTGGCAACAGAAGGCAATGATGCCGTGACAGTCACAGATGGGGCAGAAGAGGTACTGATAGATAGCAACTGCACTGGAAATGAAGAGGAGATTTCAGAAAACGTAAGATCCTTGCAGGAGCAGATCAATGCACTGCCCACAGGTGAAGAATATAGAAATATGAGTGCAGATGAGCAGGATGCGGTCTATGAGCTGGCGGCATCTGTTTCTGATGCATATATCGAATTGTCCGAAGAGGATCAGGCAAAGCTAGATATCACAAGACTGGAAGAATTGTTTGCGGTGATGAATGAAGGTGTGGCTGTGTTCTCGGAAGGAACTGTTAATTATGAGAGCATAGAGATTAATCCAAGTTCACTTAATGGAAATGCGATTCGTGGTGTAAGTGAGGGAGTTTCTGTTTCAGCAATGGATAATTGGGGGTATTTTTACTCAGAGAAGCATGCATCGTCAGGTGGACTACCGAATAGTGGACAACTGACGATGGGCAACGGCGTGCCTTATTCATTGGCAGTTGGTGAAAACGCGAATGCATATGATGGTAGTGATTGCATTCGGCTGACAGCAAATGATACATCTCGTACAATGGATTTGCAGACGTTGGGTGTGTATCAGAAGATTTTTGTGTTAGCAACAGCAGGTGGACCGGGAACAGGTCATTATGCTGACTTTAAAGTGACTTTGAACTATACGGACGGATCTTACACAGCGACAACATACAAACTGTATGACTGGTTTGATACAACAAATGTAGCAAACGTAGAAAAGTATTATGCTATACAGCGAATGCAATGTGGAACGGCTACTGTAGATGGTAATACAAGTGGAGGTCCAGTGCTTCATTCAGCAGCTATTGAGGTGGATAGCACAAAACTTTTAAAGCAGATTACATTTACAATGAATGGAAAAGATGGCGACGCATCGAATATGAGCGGTCTTTATTGTTGTATCTTCGCTGTTACCGGCGCTACGCCTGTCGGTGTACCGGCGGCACCTGTTGCTACTGCATCAACGAAAACCGAAGGAGATACGTCAGGCGCATTTATCGCCAACTGGAATACGGTAGAGGGTGCAACAGGCTATCGTCTCGACGTGGCAAGAGACCGGAAGTTTACGGATATTTTATCAGATTACAATAATAAAGATGTCGGAAATGCGACAAGTGTCGTGGTCAGTGGGAACAATATCAATGCGGACAAAACTTACTATTATCGTGTGCGTGCTGTCAATGATAAGGGACAGAGTCTCAGCTCCAATCGTATATCGACCGATCTGCCAATCTGGCTGAAGAAAGCGCTGGCAGATACGGATTATGGAAATGTAGAATATAATGCAGAAGAAAATAAAATTACGTTTAAACAAGACGTACAATTAAAGGATACATTGGTGCTGCCGACGGATGAAGCAACTACGATTGAACTGAGTGGAAAACAGATCACAGCACCAGAGGGAAAATCTGCGATTTCGGCAGGAAGCGGAAAAGACGTTGAACTCTTTATTTCGAATTCCGGTGGCGAAGGTAACGGTGGCATTGCCGGAAATGGAACGGATGCAAATGGTAATGGTGCATCGGTGATTGATTTTAGCATTGCGACTGGTAATACCAAGATTGAACTGAAACAGACGACGATCACCGGTAGTGACGGAAAGAACGCAAGCAGTGCTGATAGTAATGGCGGAAATGGCGGTGCAGGTATTTCTGCCGGTTCAGGTATACAGATTTCAGTTGGTACAGGCTCTAAGGTTATCGGTGGAAAAGGTGGAAATGCAAATAACGGTGCTGGCGGTAATGGCGGTGCAGGTATTTCCGGTGGAACGGCGACGGTCTCATCAGGAGGTAACGTCACAGGAGGTAATGGAGGTAATAGTGCTTCGAAACCCGGTACAGGCGGTGCAGCTGGCGTAACCGGAACTGGAGGCACAAATGGGCAAGCTGGAGTAAAGCATGTTCACGCTTGGGTCTATTCCGCTTCGGGAACAAGTATTGTTGCATATTGCAACAACCAAACGAACGCAGCTAGTTGCAGCTGTCAGGGGGAGCAGAATGCCGTAAGTATTTCGTTGGAGACACAGAATGTAGTCTATACAGGTACGTCTGTGCTTGCGCTGACCAGTCTGACAGAAGGAAGCTCGGCATGGACAAACGCAGGGCTGAGTTTTCCGAATCTGAGTTATGAGGGAATTGAAGATACGACATATGCAGCTTCTTCAACAGCACCTACCGATGTCGGTTCCTATCAGGTTACAATGACAGCTGGAGAAAAAAGTGTATATTCAACGTTTAAAGTTTTGCCGAAATCTTTGAATGCTTCGGATATAGCAATCACACTTACACCTGATAGCTTTGAATATAGTTTGTTCGCACATTCTCCAGAAATTACCGTGAAGGATACCACTAGGAATGCTACTTTGGCAAATGATACAGATTATTCACTGAGTGGAGAACTGAGCGGAACTGATATAAACAGTTACACGATCACAGTGACCGGAAAAGGAAATTACAAGGATTCTGTGAACAAAACATGGAAGATTACAAAGAAACTTCCGGATATTACAGAACTTCCTACAGCGGCGGCGATTACCTATGGTGATAAATTGAGTGCAAGTACTCTGACCGGCGGCAAGGCGAAAAGAGGAGAAACGGAAATACTGGGAACCTTTCAGTGGAAGGATTCTGCGATCAAGCCTGCAGTTGCTGATAGCGGAGTGAAGGAGTATGAGGTAGTCTTTTATCCAACGGATACAGAAGAATATGAGCCGGTGACTTGCAACGTTAAATTGATGGTTACTCCGAAAATAGTCCAGCTGTTATGGAGTAATACCAGTCTGACATACAATGGTACAAATCAAATACCGAAGGCTGTCGTCTCCAATTTGGAGGATGCAGATAAAGAAAAGGTGACAGTCGTTGTCAATGGAGAGCAGGTGAACACGAATACAAATGCCGGTTATTCTGCAACTGCGAGTTCCTTAGCTGGAGATTCGGCTGCTAATTACAAACTATCAGATACAGCGACTGATAACCAGACGAAATATAAAATCTATCCCAAGAAGCTTACTGCCGCTATGGTGAATGCAACGACTTCTTATGTTTATAATGGTGCTACAATTACTCCTGAAATTTCTGTGAAGGATGGAACAAATACACTTTCAGCAGGATCGGATTACACCCTTTCCGGTGATACTTCAGGTAAAGATGCGAAAAATGATTATAAGCTGACTGTGACAGGAACCGGCAACTATAGCGGATCGGTGAATGTCGTATGGAAAATTACGGATGCATATAGTCCTACCGGAACCATCAAGGTGTCTACGCACGAGTGGAATACGCTTATTAATACCTTAACTTTTGGAATCTTTTATAAGGAGCGTCAGACCGTGACGATCACAGCAGCGGATGAGGGCAGCGGAGTCGATGAAGTTTCCTATTTCATTACATCAAGTGATACTCTGATGAATCAGGAAACACTTGCAGCTCTGCCAAAGAGCAAGTGGAAGTCCATCACCAATGGTGGTTCATTTACTATCAATCCGGACAATAAATTTGTGATCTATGCAAAGATCACAGACAAGTCAGGAAATGTAACATATATTTCTTCTGACGGAATCATACTGGATAAGACAGCGCCGGTGATCACCGGTATCCAAAATAATAAGACTTACTGTAGTGATGTTTTTTTTACAGTGTCTGACACGATTGGTCTCAAGTTTGTAAAAGTTGATAATGCAGACGCAGTTTTGCAATCAAATGGAAGCTACAAGATCGCAGCAACCGGCGAAAAGGCATCCCATACCATCGTGGCTGAGGATCTGGCAGGAAATAATACAACCTGTACGATCACGATCAATGCCAATGGCGGACATCATTTTGGGGAATGGGTTGTTACTACACCGGCGACTTGTGAAGAGGATGGAGTGCAGAGTCATACCTGTTCTGCCTGCGGACTGGTGGAGACACAGCCAATTGAAAAGATTGAACATCAGTATAAAACAGGTAATGGTGATGCACATTTTGTCTGGACAGTAAAAACAGAAGATGGAATTGTGACAGGATATAATGCTACGGTATATTTTGAATGTAAGAATGATCCGAGTCATATACTGGATGCAGGTTCATGCGATGTGACACGTGAGGAGACAGTAAAACCAACGCAGAATACGGTGGGTGATACCTACCGTGCAAGTATAACGTATGATGATGTCACTTATACTGCGCAAAGAACTACTACGTTAGCCAAATTAGAGAAACTGGATTCTAAAGATAGCAGTAAAAGCAACATCTACACCTCTACCAGCGTGGCAGATACTGCACCGGCAACAAAGCTTGGTTCAGAATTAAATGCGAATCTGGCAAAAGAATTGCTGACAGAGGCAGAGAAAGCAGATTATGAATCATCAAATGTTTCAACAGACGTAACAGTATATCTGGAAGTACAGAATATCAATGATGGAGTCGTTTCGGGGGATGCATTGAAGGTAGAGGCGCAGATTGCTGATCTTGCAACGGAGAAGGCGAATACAACGTCTGACGTCGAGGTGAAAACCGGTGCGGCGTATCTGGATCTGTCCATGTACAAGAATGTAAAGACAGAGGAAATGGACGGTTCAAATAATGTCATTAGTAAGAGCGATACCACGACTCAGATCACGGATACCGGAGAAGATATCACGATCACAATGGACATACCGACTGGCATTCCAACGGTAGCAGCAGGATTTACCAGAACATACCATGTCATTCGTGTACATGACGACAATGCAGAAGTGCTGGATACCACTCAGAATGGCAATCAGCTTACTTTTAAGACGAGCAAGTTTTCGACTTATGCCGTATCTTATGTGGATGTCAAGGATGTATCTGTCAATTCTCCTGTAGAGAGCAGCGGATCAGGAAGCATGGGCATTCCGGTAACAAAAATCACGATTTCATCTGAAAAAAGCAGTCTCACCGTCGGCAGCGTCAGATGTGTATAAGAGACAGATATTACGCCATCCAATGCAACTGACAAAAAGATCAAATGGTCATCTTCTGATCCAAGCATCGCAACAGTGGATGAAAATGGAAAAGTAACAGCTGTTGGAAACGGTACTGTAACGATTACTGCGAAAACCACAAATGGAAAAACAGCAACGTTTACCATTGTTGTTGATCTTGAAATTGAAAAAGAAGAAGAAAAGAGTGAAGATGCTGACAACGAAACCAATGTGACCCTGGACACTACCTTCCACAAACTTCCGCTGGCAGAAGCAAAAGCAACAAAGAACGCTGTAAAGGTCAGCTGGAAGAAGGTTACCGGTGCCGATGGTTATGTACTCTACGGCGCACCGTGTAATACAAAGGGTAAAATCAATAAGATGAAAAAGCTCGCTGTCATTAAGAACGGATCACAGATCACATACACGGACAGGAAGCTGAAATCCGGCATCTACTA
Source organism: uncultured bacterium (assembly GCA_945828315.1). Lineage (GTDB taxonomy): Bacteria > Bacillota > Clostridia > Lachnospirales > Lachnospiraceae > W0P33-017. Next base: position 8,352 of record CALZQA010000033.1, read on the forward strand.
CAAGTATTGCGTCAAGGCTTATAAGCTGGTGAACGGAAAAAAGGTATGGCTGGCGAAGTCCAAGACGATCCACGTCACCACCGCCGGCGGTAAGTATGGAAATGCCAGGGCTGTGAAAGTCAGCAATACAAAAGTGATCCTGAAGAAAGGAAAGTCACTTGTCATAAAGGCTCAACAGATTGCGGAAAACAAGCCGATCAAACAGCATACGGATATCAAATTTGAGTCCACAAACACGAAGATCGCAACTGTGACGAAAAACGGACGCATCAAAGCGAAAAAGAAAGGCACCTGCTACATCTACGTTTACGCTCAAAATGGCACCTGCAAACGTATCAAAGTAATTGTGTCGTAATACAAATGGATGATCTGAAATCAGACGCATCTGCATAGAATGAAAAAAACGAACCGGGTTCAGAATGCAGATTGGATATGAGGATGAATTGGAATATAAGCCTCTGGTACAGGGTGTGCCGGGGCTTCGGACACTGAAGAATTTTTTGGCAACCGCCATGATGCCGGTGGGAACGACGCTTTATGTCTATGGCGGCGGATGGGATCCGACGGACGCAGGTGCCGATATGGCAGCCCGTTCGATCGGTGTGTCAGCGGACTGGGTGCGATTTTTTCGGTCACAGGATGAAACATACGATTTTCGAAATACGACAGATCATTCACTAGGCTTGGATTGTTCGGGTTTTCTGGGTTGGACACTCTATAATGTTATGAACACGGATAATGGAAACAGCGGATATGTTGTGAAATCTAATGAGTTGGCGTGGACGCTTGCAAAAAAAGGATGGGGTACGTGGACGGGAGGCATGGACCGATCTCATGATGAAAAACAGCATCAATTCCTTCCGGGAGATGTGATCAGTATTTACGGACATGTGTGGATCTGTCTTGGTACCTGTGCGGACGGAAGTATTCCGGTGCTCCACAGTACGGCCGCCCCCAGTCGGAGCGGTCAGCCGGGAGGCGGCGTGGAACTGTCGGCGCTTGGAGCAGATCAGGGCTGTGATGCCTGGAAACTGGCAGATCTTTTTATGTCGCGCTATTATCCGCAATGGTACGAGCGATATCCGGTTGCATTAAAGGATCTGCTACAGTATACTTCTTCGTTGTATCCTCATACGGGCAGGTTTTCGTGGAACCTGACCGGAGAAAACAGCGGATTGACAGACCCGGATCATTATCGCACCATGACGGCACAGGAGATATTAGGGGCGCTTCTTCCGCAACGGTGAGCGCCCAGTGACACAAGGAGTTCGCTTTGCAGTGGAAGTACAGGTTGCCACTCTGAAATGACAAAAAACACTTCCCTATTGAGAGATTTTCTTATATAATAGAATACAGTGGGCTGGAAATTTTTGTGATTGTCCGGTCAATGCCAAAAAAGTCCGCGTTATGCGGGCTTTTTTGTAAAACGAATACAATAAAGGAGAAAGATAATGGGTAAAAAAGCAATTATGCTGGGTAATGAAGCCATCGCCCGCGGCGCCTATGAGGCAGGTGTTAAGGTATCCGCTGCATATCCCGGTACTCCCAGTACAGAGATCAGCGAAGCTTTGGTTCAGTACAAAGATGAATTATATGCAGAGTGGTCTCCCAATGAAAAAGTAGCAACAGAGGTAGCCATCGGCGCCAGCATGGCAGGTGCCCGTGCCATGGCATGTATGAAGCATGTAGGCTTAAACGTGGCATCCGATCCGCTCTACACCGCATCCTATATGGGTGTCACCGGAGGTCTGGTGCTCGTAGTAGCAGACGATCCGGGGCTTTACAGCTCCCAGAATGAGCAGGATACGCGTATGGTAGCCCGGGCGGCACACGTTCCGGTATTAGAGCCCTCCGACAGTGGTGAGGCGAAGGAGTTCATGAAGCTCGCTTTTGATTACAGTGAGAAATATGACCGTCCATTCATTTTGCGTACGACAACCAGACTGGCACATTCCCAGAGCACGGTAGAACTGGAGGATCGCACAGAGCATGCATTGATCCCCTATGAGAAGAACATTCCCAAGCGTGTTATGATGCCTGCGATGGCAAAGGCACGTCATGCGGTCATCGAGGAGAAGATGGCAGAGCTTGCAAAGGATGCCTGCACACTTCCGGTGAACCGTGTGGAGATGAGAGATACAAAGATCGGTGTCATCACCAGCGGTATTCCGTATCAGTATGTGCGTGAGGCGCTGCCGGATGCATCTGTCTTAAAGCTTGGTATGGTGCATCCCCTGCCGGAGCAGACGATCCGCGATTTTGCCGCACAGGTAGAGACTTTATATGTGGTCGAGGAGTTGGACCCGGTCATCGAGACGCAGGTGCGCGCGATGGGTATCGACTGCAAGGGAAAAGAGATCTTTACACTGCTGGGCGAGTACAGCGCAAATATGCTCCGCGAGGCTGTTTTAGGCGAGAAGGTTGAGACAAAAGCGCCCGCACAGGTGCCGAACCGTCCGCCAATCCTTTGTCCCGGATGTCCTCACAGAAGTGTCTACTATGTACTCAAAAAGCTGGGAATTCACGCCGCAGGCGATATCGGATGCTACACCCTTGGTGCGGTTGCTCCTCTTGGCGTGGTTGATTCCACCATCTGCATGGGCGCTAGCATCAGCAGCATGCACGGTATCGAGAAGGCTGCAGGCAAGGAGTTTATCAGAGACTGGGTTGCCGTGATCGGTGATTCCACATTTTTACATACGGGTGTGAATTCCCTCATGAACATGGTCTACAACAAGGCCAGCGGAACGGTCATCATTCTTGACAATTCCACCACCGGCATGACCGGACATCAGGATCACGCGGCAACCGGTCTGACACTGCAGAAAGAGCCAACATACGCGGTAAATATTCCGGATCTGTGCCGGGCACTGGGTGTGAAGCATGTGCAGGAGATCAATGCATTTGACCTGGTTACTCTGGAACAGGCGATCAAAGAAGCAAATGCCAGCGATGAGATCCATGTGATCATCACAAAGACGCCTTGCGTCCTGTTAGATAAGCGCAAGAAACCGGTTTATGTTTCTCTCTCTGACAAGTGTAAAAAATGTGGTATGTGTCTGAAACCCGGATGCCCTGCCATCAGCAAGCAGGCGGACGGAACCGTGCGCATCGACGATACGATGTGTACCGGCTGCGGACTGTGCGAGCAGCTCTGCAAATTCAGCGCGATCGAGAAAGTGGGTGAGTAGGATGAGTGAGACAAAGAGTATTATGATCGTCGGCGTGGGCGGACAGGGAACCCTGCTTACCAGCCGTATTTTAGGCGGACTTGCCGTTGAAAACGGATATGACGTAAAGATTTCCGAGGTGCACGGTATGTCACAGCGCGGCGGAAGTGTTGTCACCTATGTGCGATACGGAAAAGAGGTGGCAGAGCCTATCGTAGAGGAAGGACAGGCCGATGTCATCATCGCTTTTGAGCGTCTGGAGGCGCTGCGTTACCGCCATTTCTTAAAGAAAGATGGTGTGCTCATCGCCAATGACTGGCGCATTGATCCGATGCCCGTCATCATCGGCGCAGCGGAGTATCCGGAAAACATTTTAGAAGATCTGGAAAAAGAAGTGACGGTCTATTCCATTGACGCCACGGAAGAAGCGAAAAAGCTTGGCAATTCCAAGGTGTCCAATCTGGTGGTTCTGGGAATGGCAGCACGTCACATGGATTTCACAAAGGAGCAGTGGTACAGCGTCATCGAGCACACCGTTCCGCCAAAGACCATTGAGGTTAACAAAGCCGCATTTGATGCCGGTTACGGAGCATAAGAAACCGTAATGGGAGGTGTCACTAATAGGGAAAAAATAATATACAAGGAGAAGAACACGTATGGCACACAAAGAACTGATTTTAAGTCCTGAATTTGAGTGCATGAGCGCAGACGAGATGGCTGTGCTCCAGGGGGAAAAACTGAAGAAAGTCGTAAAACGCTGCTACGAGAATGTTCCGTTTTACACAAAGAAAATGAAGGATCTCGGCGTAGAGCCGGGCGATATCAAGGGTATTGAAGATATCGTAAAGCTGCCTTTTACCACAAAGGACGACTTAAGAGAGAATTATCCGTCCGGATTATGGGCAGCACCGAAGTCAGAGATCGTGCGGGTGCAGGGAACATCCGGCACCACCGGAAAGCTGACAATCGTCGGCTATACCAAGCATGATGTGGATGTGTGGGCAGAGAGTATCGGACGCTGCATGACCATGTCCGGCGTGACAAAAGAAGATATCGTACATGTCTGCTATGGATACGGACTGTTCACCGGAGGTCTTGGTGCTGATTTCGGAGCCCAGAGACTGGGAGCACTGGCAGTACCCATGTCAGCCGGAAATACACAGCGCCAGCTGATGGTGATGGAAGATCTGCAGGCGACCGCACTGATGTGTACACCTTCTTATGCATTGAACCTGGCAGAGTCCATCGTGGCAGCCGGAAAACAGGATGCCATGAAGCTGAAGGTGGGTATTCACGGCGCAGAGCCCTGGACCGAGGAAATGCGCAAAAAGATCGAGGATCTGCTTGGTATTGACTGCTACGACATTTACGGTCTGTGCGAGATCACAGGACCCGGTGTGGCGCAGGATTGCCAGCATCACAACGGATTACATGTCAACCACGACTTTTTCTATCCCGAGGTGCTTGATCCCGTGACTCATGAGGCAGTGGCAGACGGTGAGCTGGGTGAGCTGGTATTTACGACACTGGAAAAAGAGGGAATGCCATTGCTGCGTTATCGCACAAAGGATCTGACAAGTATTACCCATGAGCCCTGTGAGTGTGGCAGAACGACACCTCGTATCAGCAAGTTCAAGGGACGTACCGATGACATGAAGGTGATCCGTGGCGTGAATGTATTCCCGACACAGGTTGAGACCGTTCTCTTATCTATGGGTGGTGACATTTCCAACCATTATCTGATGGTGGTAGACCGGGAGAACAATGCGGATGTGCTCACTGTCATGGTAGAGGTTAACGAGGGCGTTTTCTCCGATGAGATCGGAAAGCTGGACGCATTAAAGAAAGAAGTTGGCGCGAGACTGAAACAGGCGCTGGGTATCTCTGTTGTTGTGAAGCTGGTAGAGCCGATGACGATTCAGCGAAGTGAAGGAAAGGCAAAGCGCGTCATTGACAACCGTGGTCTGAATTAAAAGGAGGGTATTATGGTAAAACAGTTATCCGTTTTTTTAGAGAACAGAGAAGGTCGTATTAAGGATGTTTTAGAGATTCTGGCAACGAACGACATCAATATTGTGGCAACCAGTCTTGCCGACACCAGTGAGTACGGCATGCTTCGAATGATCGTTTCAGATCCGGAAAAGGCACAGCGTGTGCTGAAGGAAAGAAACGTTTCCGCAATGCTTACCGATGTGATCTGCATCCGTGTTCCCCATGCAGTCGGCTCTTTATACAAGGCTATGAAGGCGCTTGAGGATGCAAAGGTAAATGTAGAGTATATGTATGCATTTGCCAACGGAGAGGATGCATCTGCAGTATTAAAGACCAGAGATGCACAACTGGCAGTCAAGGCGCTGGAGGAGAAAGGATTTTCCGTATATTCCAAAGATGAGGCGTATGCAGTCGGTGTCTAGTTTTTCAGAATTCTGCACACTAAAGCGTCAGCTTGGTATAGTAACGCTTGACAAACGAACCAGATGTGCTAGAATAAAAAAAGCCGTTTAGATGGCATGTGGAGCGACCACAGAAGATCTATAAAAGGAAGATGTGAGATGAGAAAGCAGATTTTATCATTGCTCGTAGAAAACACCGCCGGTGTTACCAGCCATATTTCCGGTCTGTTCAGCCGCAGAGGTTATAATATTGACAGCTTCTCGGCAGGTGTGACCGCCGATCCCAGATTTACGCGTATCACGATCGTGAGCACGGGAGATGAGCAGGTGCTGGAGCAGATCAAAAAGCAGCTGGAAAAGCTGGAGGATGTACTGGATATCAAGGTTCTGGAGCCGAATGCATCGGTGACGAGAGAATTGATCCTGGTGAAGATCCGTGCCAAGGATACGGAGCGTCAGGCAGTAATGAACGCAACCGAGATCTTCCGTGGAAAGATCGTGGATGTGACACATGACTCAATGGTGATCGAACTGACCGGGCATCAGGAGAAGCTGGAGGCCTTCTTGGACCTGCTCTCAGGATATGAGATCTTAGAGCTGGCGAGAACGGGCATAACAGGACTTACCCGCGGGTCCGCGGATGTTACATATTTAGATTAAAATTATATTTAGGAGGCAACTAACAATGGAATCACAGGCAAGAATTTTTTATCAGGAAGACTGTAATCTTTCTTTACTGGATGGAAAGACCATCGCAGTGATCGGCTATGGCAGTCAGGGACATGCACATGCTTTGAACTTAAAAGACAGTGGATGCCATGTTATCATCGGTCTGTATGAGGGCAGCAAGTCATGGGCAAAGGCTGAGAAGCAGGGCTTCGAGGTATATACCGCAGCAGAGGCAGCAAAGAAGGCTGACATCATCATGATCCTGATCAACGATGAGTTACAGGCAGATATGTACAAGAAGGATATCGAGCCCAACCTTGAGCCGGGAAATATGTTAATGTTTGCCCACGGCTTCAATATTCATTTTGGATGCATCAAGCCGCCGAAGGATGTGGATGTTACCATGATTGCACCGAAGGCTCCCGGACATACTGTTCGCAGTGAGTATCAGGCTGGCAAAGGTACTCCCTGTCTGGTAGCTGTAGAACAGGATGCTACCGGTAAGGCACTGGATCTTGCATTAGCATACGGACTTGGAATCGGTGGAGCAAGAGCTGGTCTTCTTGAGACAACCTTCCGTACCGAGACTGAGACAGATCTTTTCGGTGAGCAGGCAGTTCTCTGCGGTGGTGTCTGTGCACTGATGCAGGCAGGTTTTGAGACCTTATGTGAGGCTGGTTATGATCCGAGAAATGCATACTTTGAGTGTATCCATGAGATGAAGCTGATCGTAGATCTGATCTACCAGTCAGGCTTCGCCGGAATGAGATATTCTATCTCCAACACTGCTGAGTACGGCGATTATGTGACCGGACCGAAGATCATCACTGACGAGACCAAGAAGACCATGAAGAAGATCCTTTCTGATATTCAGGATGGTACTTTCGCAAAAGAATTCTTACTGGATATGTCACCTGCAGGACGTCAGGTTCACTTCAAGGCTATGCGCAAGCTGGCTGCTGAGCATCCCGCAGAAAAGGTTGGCGAAGAAGTTCGTAAGCTGTACAGCTGGAACAACGAGGACGACAAGCTGATCAACAACTAATACATACCGAAAGGTGTTAAGGAAGTAAACTGTAAGGCGGATTTCACCTATGGGTGGAATCCGCTGTTGCGTATGACAGATTGTATGCTTGAATTTATAACAGGAGGTTGCTATCTATGGCAAAACTTTACAATCACAAGGTGGTGGAACCCAAGTGGCAGAAGGTCTGGGACGATGAGAAAGCATTTGCTGCAACAGATGATTACAGCAAGCCGAAGTATTATGCACTTGTCGAGTTCCCTTATCCTTCCGGACAGGGACTCCACGTTGGTCATCCGAGACCGTATACCGCATTGGATATCGTAGCGCGCAAGCGCAGAATGCAGGGCTACAACGTCCTTTATCCCATGGGCTGGGATGCGTTCGGATTACCTACCGAAAACTATGCGATCAAAAATAAGATCCATCCCCGTATCGTGACTGAGCAGAATGTGGCACGTTTTAAGGGACAGCTTCATTCTCTCGGATATTCCTTTGACTGGGATCGTGAGATCAATACGACAGATCCCAATTACTACAAGTGGACGCAGTGGATCTTTTTGAAACTGTTCAAGGCAGGACTTGCCTACAAGAAGGAGATGCCTATCAACTGGTGTACATCCTGCAAGGTCGGGCTGGCAAACGAAGAGGTGGTCAACGGTGTCTGTGAGCGCTGTGGATCTCCGGTTGTCCGCAAGGTTAAGAGTGAGTGGATGTTAAAGATCACCGATTATGCGGACAAGCTGATCGAGGGTCTGAATGATGTTGATTACATCGAGCGCGTCAAGGTACAGCAGAAAAACTGGATCGGACGTTCTACCGGTGCAGAGGTGGATTTCTCTATTAAGGGAAAAGAGGATAAGCTGCGCATTTATACGACACGCTGTGATACCTTGTTTGGTGTGACATACATGGTTGTTTCACCGGAGCATCCGATTATTGACAAGTATAAGGATGAGATCGGAAACTGGGACGAGATTGAGGCGTATCGCGAGCAGGCTTCCAGAAAGTCTGATTTTGAGCGTGCGGAGCTGGCAAAGGACAAGACCGGTGTGGAGATAGATGGTCTGACCGCCATCAATCCGGTCAACGGAAAGGAGATTCCGATCTGGATTTCCGACTATGTACTCATGAGCTACGGTACCGGTGCGATCATGGCAGTTCCGGCGCACGATGAGCGTGACTGGGAGTTCGCAAAGAAATTTGGTCTGCCCATGATCCAGGTCGTTGCGAAAGACGGCGAGGAAGTGGACATCAATGAGGGTGCATTTACGGATGTTGCTACCGGTGTACTGATCAACTCTGACTTTATCAACGGTCTGGAAGTAAAGGACGCCAAGGAAAAGATGATCCAGTTCCTGGAGGAGCACAAGATCGGTACTGCAAAGACAAATTATAAGCTGCGTGACTGGGTATTCTCCCGTCAGCGTTACTGGGGCGAGCCGATCCCCATCGTATACTGCGAGAAGTGCGGATATGTTCCGCTGGATGAGAGCGAGCTGCCGCTGCTTCTTCCCGAGGTGGACAGCTATATGCCCACCGATAATGGAGAGTCACCGCTGGCTGCGATGACAGACTGGGTAAATACCACCTGTCCCTGCTGCGGAGGGCCTGCAAAGCGCGAGACAGATACGATGCCTCAGTGGGCAGGATCTTCCTGGTATTTCCTGCGCTACACAGATCCGAATAACGACAAGGAACTTGCAAGCAAGAAAGCACTGGAATACTGGATGCCGGTTGACTGGTATAACGGAGGTATGGAGCATACCACACTGCATCTTCTGTACTCTCGTTTCTGGCACAAATTCCTCTATGACGAGGGTGTAGTCAACACACCGGAGCCTTATCAGAAGCGTACCTCTCATGGTATGATCCTCGGCGAGAACGGCGAGAAGATGAGTAAATCCCGCGGAAATGTTGTTAATCCAGATGATATCGTCCGCGATTACGGTGCAGATACGCTGCGTACCTATGAAATGTTCATCGGTGCCTTTGATCTGGCTGCTTCCTGGTCAGAGGATGGCGTGAAGGGTTGCCGTCGTTTCCTGGAGCGTGTATGGAAGCTGCAGGATCTCATGACTGACGAGACCGGATACTCCAAGGATCTGGAGACAAAGATGCACCAGACGATCAAGAAGGTCAGCAATGATTTCGAGAATCTGAAATATAATACAGCGATCGCAGCCATGATGGCGTTGATCAATGATTTTTACAAGAAGAATTCCATTACAAGAGATGAGTTCAAGACCTTCATCACGCTGCTGAATCCGGTGGCACCTCATATCACAGAGGAGCTGTGGGAGATCGCAGGATTTGAGGGCAGAGTATATCAGACCACATGGCCGGAGTACGATGAGACAAAGACGGTAGAGTCTACCGTAGAGATTGCCCTTCAGATCAACGGCAAGATCCGTGGCACACTGGTGATCGCAAAGGATGCCGACAAGGATGATGTCATCGCAAAGGCAAAGGAGGAACTGGCAGACAAGCTCACCGGAACCATTGTGAAGGAAATCTATGTTCCCGGACGTATCGTGAATATTGTTCAGAAATAGTCGAATAATTAATATTTTAACCCCGTCGTTATGCGACGGGGTTGTTTTTATAAAATTCTATAAAAGTGTCCATTGCCTGATTTTTTGTATGTGCAGCGTTATAGACAAAACCGATCTCACGTTTCGGAACCGGCGTTGACAGTGGTAGTTCAATGAGTGTCCGGTCGGAAAGTTCATTTTCCACAAAGCGCCGTATGACACAGGCAATGCCGACACTGATCTTTGCAAAATCAATCAGAAGATCCATGCTGGAGACTTCGATGATATCTGAAAGGCTGATCTGGTTCAGCAGAAAATAGTGGTCGATGTATCGCCGGGACAGATTGTTTTGTTCCAAAAGCATCATGGTAGAATGTTCAAAAATATGTGAGTCATCCACTCCACGTAGATGGAGATTATGCAGATATTCGTTTGTGGTCACGAAAATATCTTCGACTTCTTCCACGAAATCAAACTGGAGATGTCGCAGGTTATCGGGTTTTCCCACGAGTCCCAGATCAATCTGACCGGCTTCCAGCATCTGCAGCGTTTCATCCGTAGACTGGCAGCTGATGGAGATTCGGATATGCGGGTGGGCGTGTATAAATTCTTTCAGGTAGGGAAGTAGTACAAATTTGCACAGGGTAGAACTGACACCGATCTTCAGATGCCCGATGCCCAGTTTCAGAAACTGCTTTAATTTTTCTTCACCGGTCGAAAGTGTTTCAAAAGCAGATCTGACAGATTCGTATAAGATAGTTCCCTCCTCTGTCAGCTGTACACCTCTGGAACTGCGGGAAAAAAGATGACAGCCCAGTTCATCCTCCAGCTTTTGAATGGATTTGCTGACTGCAGGCTGGCTGATATACAATTCACGCGCGGCCTTTGAAATATTTCCTGTATTGGCAACGACATAAAAAATCCGATAGGAAGAGAGATGCTGTTCCATTAGAAATTTCCTTTCTATAACTGCTGGTTATGGATGATATTTATATTATGTATTTCTATTATAATAGCAAGTGTGCTAAAATAGCAACCATAGAACAAAAAAGCTTGTAATTGTTCAGAACTTGTCGGATACTGAACAGTTATCAGACAGAATCAGGAGGAAAAAAGCATGGGAATGACAATGACGCAGAAAATCCTCGCAGCGCATGCGGGATTAGAGAGCGTGGTAGCCGGACAGCTTATAGAGGCGGATCTTGATCTTGTATTGGGCAATGATATTACTTCACCGGTTGCAATCCATGAGATTGAGAAGATGAATGTCGAGGGCGTTTTTCACAAGGATAAGATTGCTCTTGTCATGGATCACTTTGTGCCGAACAAGGACATAAAGTCTGCAGAGCACTGTAAATGTGTGCGCGAGTTTGCCTGCAAAAATGAGATCACAAATTATTTTGATGTGGGAGAGATGGGTATTGAGCATGCACTGCTGCCGGAGAAAGGTCTGACCGTAGCCGGTGACGTGATCATCGGTGCTGACTCTCATACCTGTACTTACGGTGCGCTCGGTGCATTTTCCACCGGAGTAGGAAGTACCGATATGGCAGCCGGAATGGCAACCGGACGGGCATGGTTTAAAGTACCTTCTGCCATCAAGGTCGTGATCACCGGAAAGAAACAGAAATATGTCAGCGGCAAAGATGTGATCCTGCACCTGATCGGAGAGATTGGTGTGGATGGTGCACTGTATCAGTCACTGGAGTTTGTCGGAGACGGTATCGCAGAGCTTTCTATGGATGACCGTTTTACCATCGCAAACATGGCCATCGAGGCAGGCGCAAAGAACGGAATTTTCCCGGTAGATACGCTCGCCGAGGAATATATGAAGGAGCATTCCAAGAGACCGTACAAGATCTACGAGGCAGATGCCGATGCGGAGTATGTTCGTGAGGTTGTGATCGATCTGAATACATTAAAGCCTACAGTTGCTTTTCCGCATCTGCCGGAGAACACCAAGACAATTGACGAGGTAGGAGATATCGCAATCGATCAGGTGGTGATCGGTTCCTGCACCAACGGCCGCTACGAGGATCTGGCTGTCGCAGCTGAGATCTTAAAGGGCAAAAAGGTTAAGAAGGGACTGCGTGTCATTGTGATACCTGCAACCCAGCAGATCTATCTGGATGCGATGGAGGCCGGATTTATCCGTACATTTATCGAGGCAGGCGCGATCGTGAGTACACCAACCTGTGGTCCGTGTCTTGGTGGTTACATGGGTATTCTCGCAGAGGGTGAGCGCTGTGTATCTACCACAAATCGTAACTTTGTAGGTCGTATGGGACATGTAAACAGTGAGATCTATCTTGCCAGCCCGGCTGTTGCTGCAGCAAGTGCATTAACCGGTAAGATTTCTGATCCGAGAGCATAGGAGGAACAAGACATGAAAGCAAATGGACATGTATTTAAGTATGGTGATAACGTGGATACTGATGTTATCATTCCCGCAAGATATCTGAATTCCTCTGATCCAAAGGAGCTTGCAACGCACTGCATGGAGGATATCGATAAAGAATTCGTGAACCAGGTTCAGCAGGGAGACATTATCGTAGCAGACAAGAATTTCGGCTGCGGATCTTCCAGAGAGCATGCACCCATCGCCATTAAAGCTGCCGGTGTGAGCTGCGTCATCGCAGAGACGTTTGCGCGTATTTTCTACCGCAATGCGATCAATATCGGACTTCCGATCATTGAGTGTCCGGAGGCTGCTGCAGGTATCGAGGCAGGAGATGAGGTAGAGGTTGATTTTGACAGCGGAGTGATCACTGACAAGACAAAGGGAACGTCCTTCCAGGGCCAGCCTTTCCCTGAGTTCATGCAGAAGATTATCAAGGCGGAAGGCCTCGTGAATTACATCAACGCGAAGTAGTTTTTAGATACTCACGGTAGGCCTTCGACATCTTGATTTTCGTGTAGATATCCGCATAATCGCTGGCGGACAGCCCGGCGATATAATTTGTAGGATAATTGCGGTCGATCCCGGCACTTTTGGCCAGATCGACCGCTTTGTTGTATGCGATAGCAGCGTCTGTTTCGCTTGTATAGATGCCGATCTGATAGTTCCCGTTGATGTGGATGCGTGTCAGATAGGAGATGCGTCCGTTTTCATTCAGCCGGCTGACTCCATAGTAAGGATTGATATTGCGAATGTTCTCATAACGGAAATCATGGCAGTCGCCGTTGACAAATTCGTAGTCTGTGCCTGCGACTGCATGATTCTTGATGCCGTAACGGGAAAGCAGTGACACCTGCATGCCGTAGTCATTGGTGTAAAGATGCCCACCGCGCTGCAGGATCTTGTGACCGGAGTAGTAAAACAGGTCGTCATTGTCGAATTTCAGCTCCAGCTCCGGTGATAGATAATAGACAAAAAAATGCTGGGACTGCAGATAGATCGGTGTGCCCAGATATATGCCGTTGTCGCGGAAATTCAGCAGGATCACTGTTTTTTCAAAGGGTATTTTTTCGTAGTTGGAGAATGCTTCCGGCAGAGTGGCATCTGCATCATCAAGCAGTTCCCGCGCCTGCATGTACACTGCGTTTGCTGACTCGAAGGCCGCAAAACTGCCGAGAGAGATGTGTTTTGCCCGGTAATGGATATTGGCGCGGAAATAGCGCGTGCCATCTTTCTTTTTCGCTTCGTATACTCCTGTTGCCATGATAAAACCTCGCTTCCTGTTTAAAAGTCTACCATATTTGTTGACAGATGAAAATGTGTTAATTATAATAGTGTGAGAATTTGATCAAATATAGAAAGATAAAGGTGAGCATATGTCTATTTATTATTCAAGCACACGAAATGCAAATGACAAGGTAACTGCTTCACAGGCAATCTTAAAGGGCCTGGCGGATGACGGCGGACTGTTCGTTCCGAGCGAGATTCCTACACTGGATGTGAGTCTGAAGGATCTGGCGGATATGACTTATCAGCAGACAGCCTATGAGGTGATGAAGCTGTTTTTGACAGATTTTACTGAGGAGGAGTTGAAAAACTGCATTGACAGTGCTTATGATTCCAAATTTGATACCGAGGAGATCGCACCGCTGGTAGAGGCAGAGGGCGCTTATTATCTGGAACTGTTTCACGGTGCAACGATCGCGTTTAAAGATATGGCTCTTTCAATTCTGCCGCATCTTCTTATCACAGCTGCGCGAAAGAACCATGTAAAAAATGATATCGTGATCCTGACCGCCACTTCCGGAGATACCGGAAAGGCAGCACTGGCAGGCTTTGCCGATGTCGAGGGAACGAAGATCGTTGTTTTTTATCCGAAGAACGGTGTCAGCCCGATCCAGGAAAAACAGATGGTGACCCAGAAGGGTGACAATACATATGTAGTGGGTATCAAAGGAAACTTTGACCAGGCGCAGACTGGTGTCAAGCAGATGTTTAACGATGCAGAGTTTGCAAAGCTGATGGATGCTAATGGATATCAGTTCTCATCCGCAAATTCCATCAACATCGGTCGTTTGGTACCGCAGATCGTTTATTATGTATATGCATATGCAAAACTGTTAAAAGAAGGCGTGATCGCAGACGGAGAGAAGATCAATGTTGTTGTTCCCACCGGAAACTTTGGAAATATTCTCGCTGCTTTCTATGCAAAAAATATGGGACTTCCCATTGCAAAGCTGATCTGTGCTTCCAATGAGAACAAGGTGCTGTTCGATTTCTTCACCACCGGAACATACGACAAGAACCGTGAATTTATGCTTACCAGTTCACCGTCCATGGACATTTTGATCTCCAGCAACCTGGAGCGTTTGATCTACCGCATCGCCGGAAATGATGCAGAAAAGAACGCTGAATTGATGAAAGCACTCAGTACCACCGGCGTGTATGAGATCACTCCGGAAATGAAAGCGCAGCTGTCAGATTTTGAGGGCGGTTATGCGACAGAAAAAGATACCGCTGACATGATCAAGAAGCTTTATGATCAGACCGGCTATATTATCGATACGCACACAGCGGTTGCAGCGAGCGTGTACAATGCATATAGGGAAAAGAGCGGTGATGAGACGAAGACTGTGATCGCCAGTACCGCATCACCCTTCAAATTTACGAGAAGCGTCATGAAGGCCATCGATGAGCGTTATGATGAGATGGGAGATTTCGAGCTTGTAGATGAGCTGAGCAAGATCGGAAATGTAGCTGTACCTCAGGCAATTGAAGATATCCGTAGCGCAGCCGTGCTCCACGACCATATTTGTGAAGTAGAAGAGATGCCGAACGTAGTCAAAGAGTTTCTCGGAATTAAATAGAACATAAAAAAATCCTGCACGTAGTGCAGGATTTTTTTATGTTCACATCTCAGATACAACGAGATTGACGACACCAAAAGGAAACAGTGCCGGGAATATGTACATATACTGTCCGCCGGAGATGGCATCTTTCTCACCGGAAACGGGCGGTTGCAATCCTAACTCCACAGAGTAGGAGTTGGAAATGTTTACATTAAACAGGCCGTTGTGAAGATTTAGAAAATCTTCCATGGAAGCTTGTACATACTCATCGAAAGTAGTAAATTCTTCGGAAACGTAGCGGCTGGCAAACTGGATCGCTGCCTCCTCTGACATGTCCAGGATCGATGTTACCTGATAAGGACCGGTGATCTCCTGTGCTGCAAATTTCTGCGTGGGGTAGGAGGTTGACCGGACAACGGGGCGCAACAGTGTAAAGTCGCTGCCAATGAAACGGATCAGATTGTTCAGCAGCAGCTGTAAGTATTCCAGCTGGTATTCCTTGTTCGAAGAGTCCAGATCCGAACAGTAATCTTTGACAAGAGAAATGATCGTCTCGCCATCTTCAAGTGGAAGATCTTCTTCTGCGATGGAATTTTCAGAAATATACTCCTTTACCAGTTTATGGAATGTGGCCTGATCAAATACACCCTGCTCCTCCAGAATCTGACCAAGCAGGAGATATTTCGGATATTGCGTTGCCAGGAGCTCATTTACCTGTTCTTCTGTTAAGTACCCTTTGTCTATGCATAACTCGCCGAAACGCCTGTCGGTATGCGTTTGAGCAATACGAATATCTTCGATCTGTTCCGCTGTCATGAGTGAAGCATGCATGGCGAGCGTGCCCAGCTGGATATGAGCTGTAGACTCTTTTCTCATGGCGTCGATCAACTGATCTGTTGATACAACACCTTTATTTAGCAGAAAACCGCCAAAAAATTGTACAAACATAACAAATTCCTCTAATCAAATGTATAGTAGTTGAACGGGTTAATCAAATTTGGTAGAAATGATGGCCTTGATCTGCTCTGCATTGATCGGCTTCTGAATGAAATCCTTGGCTCCTGCCTCGATTGCTGATTTCAACTGTTGCTGTGTACCGACTGAGGACACAATGATGATCTGTGCCGCTGGATCTTCTGCAATGATCTCCTTTACAGCTGTAATACCGTCTTTGATCGGCATGATGATGTCAAGAAAAATAATATCCGGCTTCTCTGCAATGTATTTTTCGACAGTTTCTTTTCCGTTGACTGCCTCTATAAAACGTACAGCTCCCATTGAGGATAAGATATCCTTTAATTGTTTGCGGGCGAGAATGGAATCATCGCCGATTAATATTTTCGCATCCTTTAACAGCATAGTAGTACTCCTTCTGAATAAAAATTTGGTAATAACTATTAAAATTGTACAACTTTTCATGAAATTAGGCAATAACCATTTTATATTTTGCATATCTTTATTGGCAAATGTCACATTTTGTGATATGATCGTTATCATCTGAAAAGGAAATAAGAAAAAGAGAGGTAATAGCATGAGTTCAGATTCTTTTATGATTTTATTTGATGTGATCATCCTGTGTTATGGAGTGTATCTGGTTTACAGTGGTTATCAGATGAGGAACACACATCAGCCTTCAAACCTGATCATCAATCAGGCAGATCTGGTCGGTGCGCGGGATATAAAGAGCTTCTGTGAAGCAATGTTCAAGCCGACGGTTATATTCGGGATGATGGCAATCTTATATGGTATTGTTGGATTTGTCAACGATAAATACCTGGATGAGCCGATGGTTAATTTTGCATCCATCGTGCTGTTTTTGATCCTGTGCTTCTGGTATTTACGGGAGACGAAGCAAAATAAAGCGAAGTACTTAAAATAGGAATGAAAAAAGAGTCGCAAGCGACTCTTTTTTTCATTCCTATTTTTAGTTTTATCTTAGATCCATCGGTATATAGTCACGATGCGGCGAAACATTCATGTAGGCCGGGCGCATGATCTTGCCGCCGCAGCAGAGTTCTTCCATGCGATGCGCGCTCCATCCGGCGATACGGGCGATCGCAAAGATAGGTGTATACAGTTCCAGCGGAAGACCCAGCATGGAATATACAAAACCGCTGTAAAAATCCACATTCGGGCTGACACCTTTATAGATCTTTCGCTCATCTGAAATGATCTGCGGTGCCAGACGTTCAACCATGGAGTAGAGCGCAAATTCTTTTTCGTAGCCTTTTTCAATAGAAAGACGTTCTACAAAAGAGCGGAAGATGACTGCTCGCGGATCGGAGAGCGAGTAGACCGCGTGCCCCATACCATAGATGAGACCGGCTTTGTCAAATGCCTGTTTGTGCAGCAGTCTGCGCAGGTAATCACTTACTTCATCCTCGTCGGTCCAGTCCTTGATCTCTGCTTTCATTGCCTCGAACATCTGGACAACCTTGATGTTGGCACCACCGTGCTTAGGGCCTTTGAGTGAGCCGAGCGACGCGGCGATCACGGAATACGTGTCTGTGCCGGAGGAGGATACAAGATGTGTGGTAAATGTAGAGTTATTACCACCGCCGTGCTCCATGTGCAGGATCAGGGCGATATCCAACAGCTTTGCCTCAAGGGGTGTATATTTTTTGTCGGGACGCAGGGTGTAAAGAATGGTCTCTGCTGTAGAGAGATGATCTTCCGGCGTATGGATAAATAAACTTTCGCCGTCGTGATAATGGCGATATGCCTGATAGCCGTAGACGGATAACAGTGGGAACAGACTGATCAGCTGAAGGCATTGACGCAGGACGTTCGGCGCGGAGGTGTCATTTGCGGCATCATCATAGGAATACAGTGTCAATACGCTTCGCGCAAGTGTGTTCATCATGTCCTTACTGGGAGCCTTCATGATAATGTCGCGGACAAAACTGGTGGGCAGTGAACGGTAGTCAGCCAGCAGTGCACAGAACTGTTTTAATTCATCCTGTGTCGGCAGCTTGCCAAACAGCAGGAGATAGGTGCATTCCTCGTAGCCAAAATGACTGTTTGGCTGAATGCCCCGCACGAGATCGCGTACGTTGTAACCGCGGTAAAATAACTGACCATCCGCCGGAACCGATTTTCCATCAACAATTTTTGTGGAATTTACTTCAGATATTTCGGTCAGTCCGACAAGAACGCCTTTTCCGTTCAGATCGCGCAGGCCGCGTTTGACATCATATTTGGTATATAACTCAGGATCAATGCGGTAAGAACTGATGCTCTGTTCCGCCAGTCTTGCGAGTTCGGGGGTGATTTCGGCAAAATTACGCTCCATTTGATACGCCTCCTTTTCCTATTTATGGTAAAAAAATTGCCTTTGAGCTATCATCATAACATAGAGTGTTGTTCAAAAACCACAAAAATCAGAAAGTTTACAGAATTTTAATATTTTTGTAAAATGTTTTTACAAAACTTTTTCGCATGTACATAAAATAACCACTTTACGGATAGAGAAAAAAATGTTAAGATATTAACGATTGAGTAGGAAAAAAACCTAACAGCAAAATCTTTAAATTTTTAAAGAAATAAAAATAATTAAGAAAAGAGAGGTAAACACAAGATGGCAGCAATCGATTTAACAAAGTATGGCATCACCGGAACAACTGAGATCGTTCACAATCCTTCCTATGAGATGTTATTCGAGGAGGAGACCAAGCCGGAGCTTGAGGGTTACGAGAAAGGTCAGGAGACTGAGCTCGGAGCCGTGAACGTTATGACTGGTATCTATACAGGCCGTTCACCGAAAGACAAATATATTGTAATGGATGAGAACTCTAAGGACACTGTATGGTGGACTTCTGATGAGTACAAGAACGACAATCATCCCATGAGCGAGGAAGTTTGGGCAACTGTTAAGGAGCTTGCAAAGAAGGAGCTGTCTAACAAGAGACTGTTCGTTGTTGATGCATTCTGCGGTGCAAACAAGGATACCCGCATGAACGTTCGTTTCATCGTTGAGGTTGCATGGCAGGCACACTTCATTAAGAATATGTTCATCGTTCCTACTGAGGAGGAGCTGGCAAGCTTCGAGCCTGATTTCGTTGTTTACAACGCATCCAAGGCAAAGGTTGAGAACTACAAGGAGCTCGGTTTAAACTCTGAGACCTGTGTTGCCTTCAACATTACCAGCCGCGAGCAGGTGATCATCAATACCTGGTACGGTGGAGAGATGAAGAAGGGTATGTTCTCTATGATGAACTACTATCTGCCGTTAAAGGGCATCGCTGCAATGCACTGTTCAGCAAACACAGATATGAACGGTGAGAACACTGCAATCTTCTTCGGTCTGTCAGGAACCGGTAAGACCACTCTTTCTACAGATCCTAAGCGTCTGCTGATCGGTGATGATGAGCACGGCTGGGATGACAACGGCGTATTCAACTTCGAGGGAGGCTGCTACGCAAAGGTTATCAACCTGGATAAAGATTCTGAGCCTGATATCTACAATGCGATCAAGCGAGACGCTCTGTTAGAGAACGTTACCGTTGATGAGAACGGCAAGATCGATTTTAATGATAAGAGCGTGACCGAGAACACTCGTGTTTCTTATCCGATCCAGCACATCAACAAAATCGTACGTCCCGTTTCTTCTGCTCCGGCAGCAAAGAACGTGATCTTCCTGTCAGCAGATGCATTTGGCGTACTTCCTCCGGTATCTATTCTGACACCTGAGCAGACCAAATACTACTTCCTGTCAGGATTTACCGCAAAATTAGCAGGTACCGAGCGCGGAATCACCGAGCCTACTCCTACTTTCTCTGCTTGCTTCGGTCAGGCTTTCTTAGAGCTGCATCCGACCAAGTACGCTGAGGAGCTCGTTAAGAGAATGGAGCAGAGCGGCGCAAAGGCTTACCTTGTAAACACCGGATGGAACGGAACCGGAAAACGTATCTCTATCAAGGATACCCGTGGAATTATTGATGCCATCTTAAACGGCGATATCAAGAATGCACCTACCAAGACTCTGCCGATCTTCAATTTCGAGATCCCTACCGAGCTTGCAGGCGTAGATACCGGTATTCTTGATCCTCGTGACACCTACGCAGATGCTTCTGAGTGGGAGACCAAAGCAAATGACCTGGCTGACCGTTTCATCAAGAACTTTGCAAAATACGAGGGAAATGATGCAGGTAAGGCTCTGGTTGCAGCAGGTCCTCAGAAGTAAGATCAGGTTCTGAAAAAATTTGCAAATGAGAAGTTTTTTCCATTGCGAATTACCACGTATTAAGTTATAATTTTGATAGAAACTAATAGTACGAAATGCCTGAGATGTACGACAACTCTTGTTATTTTGAACCTACATTTACTTTCAACGGGATTCCTATATGAATTTGTGGATGTCAGGCCTTATCTACGGATCGGAGGAAGGCAGAAGCAAGGCTGCGGTTACCCACCTAGCTTTAGCTAGGAGTCAAAATACAAGAAACGGCATTTTGGGTATTCACAAAAGAATCATAAGCTACAAAAGTAAAACAGACTTTCTGTGCGATACAAAAGATAAAATATCAAGATTTACAAAAGAAGCTGCAGGTTAAGAGCTGCAGCTTCTTTTAACTTTGAGTGAAAAATCGGAAAGTTGAACATATTACATGAAAAAGAATCGAATCCTTGACAAAAATCAAATCGTTGTGGCATGTCTGCTTTTTATCTGTGTGCTGCTTATATTCACAATCTTCTTCATCAGCAATCGAACGATCCCTGCTGCACAGGATACAC
>CALZQA010000034.1 GCA_945828315.1 uncultured bacterium
ACACACTGCATATCGTCGGCAGCGTCAGATGTGTATAAGAGACAGCGTCTGTCACAACTTTAAGGTCTACGGTGATGAAGTGTTCGATGTCCAGATCCAGGCTGGCATTCAGCATACGGATGGACTGCTCCGCGCCGCCAAGCGCGAATGCGCGGTTCGCCTTATGGAAATTCGGCGAGTTTTCTGTCTGTATATCCGTGTCTAAGAATGTATCACGGTACACGGATACAAGCTTTACTTCTTTTGTGTCGTTATTGATACTTGCGATCATGATCACATCGGAATTGCCGGAATCCGCGTGGCCGTTGAAGTAATTGTCCACGCCAAACAGCGCCACGTCCTCGTAGCCCTTCATGATCTCGATGGTCTCTTCTCCCAGTTCATCCTCGTTGATGTTCAGATCGGCTGCATCCAGATCGGATGCCGGTGTATCTGACTTTTCTATTTTATTCAGTGCCTGCCAGACATATAACGCTGCCAGCACGATCAGTAATACGATAACTTCTATAACAAGCAATATGATCTTGCGTTTTCTTCGTTTTTTCTTTAAAAGGCGTTTTTGTTCCTTAGGACTTAGTTCGCTCTCCTGTTGCTTCTTGCTCATAATGGCTCCTTTTCAAACTGTTCACTTTGTTCACAGTTAATTGCGAAAATCCATGAAAATCGTCTTCGACGATGGGATTTCCGCACACCTGAATCATTTCCCCACGGTCTACGCGGTCCCGCTCCGACCTGTAACAAACAAACTAAACAGTACAAGTTTAGACTAATTTTCTTCAGATGTCAATCAGAACTATTTTCTATGTATATATTGCCAGCTTTTGGCATAATCCGCGCGCTCATTTTCGTTCATTGCGGCATATTTTTCGTATTCCAGTTTTGTCAGCACCATTTCCCTGTTGCCGCACCGGTGGCATTCCACGTCTTTGCGGCGTGACACCGTGCGCAGCCATCCGCATTCCGGACAGATGTATATTTTCAGCATTGTTGTTGCCTTCCTGTTAACCATAGTATTTTTTTACGCCGTTGACGGCGTAGCTGAGCAGATAGCGCATGCTCTTCAGCCGCCCGAAGCCCATATGGCGATAGACGCCGTACTGCATCCGTGCGGATCTCAGCTTGTTCCTTGATTTGCCGTCGGCGGAAAGCCGACAGTGCAGATACGGCTCATTGATGCCCACTGCCGCGCCGTATTTTTTTAATACCTGTAGCCAGAGGATGTAGTCCTCGTGGAGCTCTGCATGGCTCATATAAAATTCCCTTGCAATCTCTGTCGGCATGACAACGGATCCGCAGGGGATCGTGTTGGTGTGAAGCAGATCGTTGTAGGTGATGCGCTCCGGCACGCCGATGATGCGCCCCGTGGGCGTTCCGTCTGCCGTATGCAGCATGCGCGCACAGCAGCAGAGTGGTGCGCCGGTCTCCTCCAGCAGCCGGATCTGGGCGTTCAGCTTGTCCGGTTCCCACCAGTCGTCCGCGTCCAGAAATGCGATGTAGCGCCCGCGCGCTTTGCGGATGCCCCGGTTGCGCGTTTCCGCCACGCCGAGATTATGGTCGTTTTTGAGATATCTGACCGCCGGGTCGTTCAGAAACGGCGCCATGGCGGCGTCGATGTCATCGGGACTGCAGTCGTTGATGACAATGACCTCCAGGTCCCCCTGCCCGATGTCTTCCTGCTCCAGTGCGGAGTAGACTGCGTTTGCGATATATTTTTCTGCGTTGTACGCAGGGATGATGACCGAGATGAGCATGCTGTGGGCTGCCTCCTGTCTTTCCTGTTTCTTTGCAACCGGTGATCCGGTCTGACGGTTACTTTATGACGATTACTTTATGACAATCACTTCAACGCCGTGGTCTGCCTGTCGTCCACGCCCTCTGATTTTTCTTTCTGGAACAGGATCTTTACCGTTAGAAAGCACAGCTTGATATCCAGCCAGAAGGAGTAGTTCTCGATATAGGTCAGATCCAGCTTGAGTTTGTCATAGGGCACAGTGTTGTACTGTCCGTACACCTGGGCGTATCCGGTCAGTCCCGCCTTCATCTTCAGGCGGAATTTGAATTCCGGAATGCTCTCCTCATACTTTTCAAAGATCTCTCTTCGCTCCGGTCTGGGGCCGACGATGGACATATCGCCCTTTAAGATATTGAACAGCTGGGGCAGCTCGTCAAAGTGCGTGCGCCGCAGGATCCGTCCCACCGGTGTGATGCGGTCGTCATCTGCCTTGGCAAGACGCGCGCCGTCCTCCTCGGACTCCACGATCATACTGCGGAATTTGATGATCTGGAACGGTCTGGCATCCTTGGTGATGCGCTCCTGTGTATAGAAGACCGGTCCGCGGTCATAGGCCTTGATCGCAATGGCGATCACCAGCATGATCGGCGACAAAATGATACATGCCACCAGCGAGATCACGATATCCATCAGGCGCTTGAAGAAACGCTCCCCGAGGGTCAGTCCGTTGTTTCGGCTCAGCATCAGGATGCTGTCAAACAGATCGATGCGGTCGGATCCGGTGATGATGATATCCGAGATCTTTGGTATACTGTAACAGCGGATCTCATGCCAGTAACAGAATTTTAAAAACTGGTTTCTTTCATGGGACGGGATGTCTCCGATGATGATCGTGTCGTATTCCTTGATCTTTTCCATAATGGCATCCATTCCCGCGTCCAGCCGGATGGTCTCACGGATCTGATAGCGGTCCTGTCTGGAATCCAGTTTGGAAATAAGATGCTTCGGGCTGATATCACCATATATGAGAAGCATCTGATGCGGCGGATAGAGCTTCGCGTAAAAATGCCGCGTAAGCAATGTCCAGGCGACTGCCAGGACTGCCTCCGTGATGACCAGATAGATCATATGCTCCAGGTGGGTTCCGAAGCGCCATTTACCCAGCAATGCCAGCTGCAGATACGCGACGGCGTTCTGGAAGAAGATGGCCAGCGCCTGTCCGTACAGGGCATCCATGTTGCGCAGATATCCGACCTTGAATCCGCCGAATACCTTTAAAAACACGACGCAGAACAGTACGTACATGCCGATCACTGCCCAGTCTCCACGCCGGTAGTACTTTACCAGCATGATGTTGGCATAGATGTTGTACCACTGCCACGCAAACATTGCTGTCTGGGCTGCCACAAAACATACGCTTGCCCAGAACATAAAGATTCTTTTGTACTGATAATGCTTATTTTCCATTACTCCTGCTCCTTTGGTAGTCCCCAAAGTGTTCGCTATTCCCCTAGTCCGTTCTCAACGACAGTAATGACTCCTGCCATTGCTGCTTTTTCGTCTTCTCCTTCGCAGATAAATTCCAGCTCTGTTCCGCTCCTGATGCAGGCGCCCAGCACGCTGAGCACGCTCTTTGCGTTGGCCTCGTTATCTCCGTATTTAAAATATACTCTGCTTTTGTATTTGACCGCTTCGTTGCACAAAATGCCTGCCGGACGCAGATGCAACCCGGTCGGGTTTTTGATCACTACTTTTTTGCTAATCATAAAATTCCTCCAAATATCACCCGTTTTGCCGCATTTACAGCATCGTGTTCGTGATGAGGTCTGCCAACTCCCGCGCATCCTTCTCGATCTGCGCCTGGTCTTTTCCCTCGATCATGACACGTACCAACGGCTCTGTACCGGACGGGCGGATGAGTACTCTTCCCTGTCCGTCAAATTTCTTCTCCAGTGCATCGATCGCTTCCGCGATCTCCGTGTACTCCATAAATTGTTCTTTTTTGTGGTTCGGCACCTTTGCGTTGATGAGCGCCTGGGGATATACTTCCATGACAGACGCCAACTCTGACAGGGGCTTTTTCGTCTCTACCATGACCTCCAGTAAGTGCAGCGCTGACAACAGGCCGTCTCCGGTGGTATTGTCATCTAAAAAGATGATGTGTCCACTCTGCTCGCCGCCGATATTGTAGCCGTTTTCCAGCATGTTTTCCAATACATAGCGGTCGCCGACCTTCGTCTTTTCCGCATGGATCCCGTTTTTATCGCACATGACGAAAAATCCCAGGTTTGACATGACGGTGACGACGATGGTGTCTTTTTTCAGTGTGCCTTTTTCTTTCATATGATTACCGCAGATGGCCAGCAGCTTGTCACCGTCCACGATGTCTCCGTTTTCATCTACTGCCAGCAGACGGTCTGCGTCACCGTCAAAGGCGAGTCCGATGTCTGCCTTCTCATAGACCACGCGGGCCTGCAGCTCATCCATGTGTGTGGAGCCACAGTTGGAATTGATGTTTGTTCCGTCCGGATCCACATGCAGCGGGATCAGGTCTGCGCCCAGCTGCTGCAGTGTCTGCACGGATGTCTGATAAGACGCGCCCTCCGCACAGTCGATCACGATGCGCATGCCGGTGAGATCCACCGGTACACATTTTTTCATAAACCGGATGTATTCGTCCTGCAGGTCAAAGCGGTATTCCACTCTGCCGATGCCGGTTCCGGTGGGCAGTGATATGCCTGCCATATTGCTGCCTATCAGTTCCTCGATCTCGTCCTCCAGCTGGTCGGAGAGCTTATATCCCTCGCCGTTGAAAAACTTGATGCCGTTGAACTCCATCGGGTTGTGGGATGCGGAGATCACAACGCCTGCATCCACCTTATGTTTACGTGTGAGGTATGCGACTGCCGGTGTGGGAAGCACGCCCACGTGAATGGCATCCGCGCCCACGGAACAGATACCTGCCACCAGCGCATTTGCCAGCATTCCTCCGGAAATTCTCGTGTCACACCCTACCAGGATCGTAGGTTTATGCGCTTTTTCCTTTGTCAGGACATAAGCTCCCGCCTGCCCCAGCTTCATCGCAAGTTCGATCGTAAGTTCTGCGCCTGCGACTCCGCGGACACCATCTGTTCCAAATAATCTACCCATAAGTCATTCCTCCGAATTTTCTGTTACTGCTGTATTTCTTCTTCCCCGGTCTCGCCTTCTGCCGGTTCATCTGTTCCCGGCTCATCCGGAGTCGGTTCGTCTGTTGTCTCTTCTGTCACGGTCACAGTGACCATCACGGGCTCGTGATAGAGGTTTTCATCCAGATCCAGCGCCAGCTCCACCTCGTGTGTTCCGGGTGTCAGCTGTCCGGCGTCTATGCTTGCCACGATGCTGTCTGTATCCAGTGCTGCGATATCTTCCGCAATACCGTTGACATTGACACGGATCACGGATGTATCAAAGCTCAGTTTGTATCCTTCCGGCAGATTCAATACACGGATGGATGACGGGAAGATATTGACTACTTTCGTGGAGAGCTGTGCGATGTGCACAGTCACCTTTACCTTCGCCTGTGACTGATCCGCGATCGTCACTCCGCTCGGCAGATATTCCGACACATCGATCACCTGTGTGATGTCACCTCTCGCTCCGCTGATATCCAGCGCATTTTCCGGTATGTTGATCGCCGTTACATTGTTGAGAGACGACGCCGTACCCTTGATCGCGATGGTTTTCGGCTCATATTCCATATCCATATATGCATAGCCGTCCGCCGGCGTGCCTGTCACGTTGAAGATCAGTGATACGTCTTTGATGTCCAGGATGCGCACCGTTACGGTCACGGTGGACATGTTGAGGGTCAGATCACTCTTGTCGACCACGTTTCCGTCGCTGTCGTAAAGCACCGGTATCACGCTGGCAACTACATCTGCTGTCATGTTTGTGACATCGATGCTTGCCGTCACGTGGTCAATGCTACTCACGACGGATTCCGGTCCTGACACCTTCAGCAGGTTCGGCGAAACCGTTACTTCGCCCAGGGCGCAGCCGTCAGAAAGTGTTCCTGTGGTCTCAACTCCGACAATAAACTGATCCTGCGCCAGATTGTCCAGGGCGATCTCCAGATTCTGTGTCGCTTTGCTGATCGTCACCAGACTGCTGTAGCGCAGCGCTGTCACCTCGATAGGTACCTTTCCGATACCGCTCTCGTTATCAATGGCTGCATTTTCCATGTTTGCCACTGCCTTGAAATCCGTATTGCTCAGTTTTTCTATATAAGAACGCTTTGCAGTTACCGTAAACACAATCGTGTTTGTATCGTTCAAAACTTCAAAATATTTTCCCTGCTCGGTCAGATACTCCGCATTTTCGATCACGACCGATGCGCTGAAGCGCTGGGAGATCTTCGGATCATCGATATTGACAACAGCCAGCCACAGAATGACTGCAAACAGGGCTGCCAGAAGCTTCAGACCAAAGTTATTCGTTATGACTTTCCACACTCGTCTGACCATGACCGAACCTCCTCTTTATTTTTTGCCAGCGGGATTCTCCGTAGCCTGCGTCCGCAAGCTCCATCAACATCCGTTTTAATTCTTCGCCATCCAGTCCGCGTTTGATCTCTCCGCCGATGGCGGCTGATACCGCACCCGTCTCCTCTGAGACGATGATCGTCAGGGAATCGCTGACCTCGCTGATGCCGACTGCCGCGCGGTGTCTCGTTCCCAGCTCCTTGTCCAGTTCCATATTGTCGGAAAGGGGCAGATAGCAGGTCGCAGACACGATGCGATCTCCGCGCACAATAACCGCACCGTCATGAAGCGGTGTGTTTTTCTCAAATATGTTGATCAGGAGCTGACTGGATACGAGGGAATCCAGAGGGATTCCGGTCCGCTCGTACTCGCTGAGCATGATGTCTTTCTCCACAACGATCAGCGCTCCTGTCTTTACCTTTGCCATCTCAAATGTCGCTTTTACCATCTCACCGGCCGTACGCTCGGAAAATCGCTTGACGGCCCGACCCGGATCCCAGCTGAACATGCCCAGGAAAAATTTTTTTCTTCCCAGCTGATCCAGTGCCTTGCGCAGTTCCGGCTGGAAGATGACCGCCAGGGCGATGATGCCCACATTGATCAGCTTTCCTGCCAGCCAAAGGATCGTATTCATCTGGAACAGGGCTGCGATCAGCACGAATGCCAGGATGGTGACGATGCCCTTGAACAGCGCCCATGCCCTCGTGTTTTTGATCCAGACCAGAATACTGTACAGCATAAAAGCGATCAGGATGATCTCCACGATATCTATGGCTGTCACCGATGGGATATTCAGCCAAAACATATATTTATCACGAAATGCTAAAATTCCGCTTGCTATTCTCTCCACTAACTCACTTCCTTTTTAAAAGTCCAAGAGATTTTCGTCGATGTCCATCTCCTGCGCCAGCTCTTTACGGGTGATCGGCGTATCGTCGCCGCTGAATTTCTGTACTTTTTTCTCTGTGTTGGCAACGTAGATCTTCGGCACTGCCTTCACGTAATAATAGTATTCGTCGTCCTCAAACTGTACGCGCTCTGTCCGCGTGTAGTCCAGATTAAAGAAGAAGAACTGCAAGATCAGACCGATGGCTGCGCTTACCAGCACCGCTGCAAATACGAAGAGCATATTTGCCGGCAGTTTCAGCTGCAGATCGCAGATCAGGCAGAGCACAAACTGCAGCAGGCATCCGGTTGCAATGGCGATCGTCCACGCATGGTCGATGGCCAGTCTGCGGATAAACCACACGATCAGTGCCGCTACCACCAGGATCGCCAGCATGGCGATCATCTCACGATTTCCAATAAACTGGTTGAGTACTTCCGCAAACTTTGTGATGATGGAATCGTCCTCCGTCATCTCGGCGATGGCCGATGCATTGACCGCGATCCCGCTCAGCAGATAGTACATGATCCCTCCGCACACCATTGCCAGAACGGACACCGGATTGTCATCCAGCAGTCCGGTCACGATCGGCATCACGTATGGCACCTGAAAGATAAATGCCAGCGGTGTGAGTACTGCATAGTAGCCCTTTTTCGGCAACAGCCTGAAATAGAGCAAAAACAGCACGAACATCACAAGGAAACAGACCGCGCAGGCTGCCAGCGACAGGGAATACAAGTGCAGCAGCACAAGCACTGCCGCGATCACTACGATCATGTTGACCGGCAGCAATGCGCAGGAAAGCGCCAGTACGATCAGCAGTGTCATGCTGTTGATGCGGGTCATATAGCCCAGCCGTGAGCGTATCATAAAAAATGTGACAAATGCCAGTATACTCTTTATGACCGGTACCAGATAGACTTCATATTTACTGCAGAAGCCTCTGATCCGCTCCTTGATCTCCAATAACGTTGTCATGATTCTCCTCCATCCCGTTCAAAGCTTCCGATCAATCGTTTCAGATGTCGGTTATAACCCTTGATCTCTTTTTTTGCACGGGTGTATTTTACCTCTGCGTACACAAACACTGCTGCCAGATAGATGATCAGACACAGCAGATAGCGCAGTAATATACCGATCGCAAACTGTTTCAGATCCATTGTGTGGATACTCTCCATCAGCATCTCCATGTTACAGAGCCCCCACATGAGCAGGATCATGCCGTACGCGATCGTTCCGCTGACAAACCCCTTCAACAGATGCAGTCCGACAAAGTCCCCGCGAAAATATCTTACGACCGGAAAATCTTCCTTCCCCTTACGGTCGCTAAATGCCTGTAATTTTACCATATGGCGCACGCGCTCATTGTGAATCATATTACACCCCATTTTTGCCTTCTGCTGCCCGGGCAGCCTTCGGCATCTTACATAATTACATAGTTATTTGCATTATATCACACATTTCCCTGAAATACAAAACAAAAGTGCCGCAGATTCTGCGGCACTTATCTTTTGTGTGTTTTCTATATGATTCCGTATGATTCCGTGCAGTTACTGCTACAATGACCTCATCCTGCTCCTGCTGTCACGGGGATCTTTTTTCTCCGGCTTTTCTTCCTTATTGAGGGCGCTCATCAGAGTACTGCTCAGTTTGCCCTTACATTTCTCGCAATAGCGTCCGGTCTTGATGGTCGCCCCACAGTTCTCACATTCCAGTCCCACCGGTGAATCTTCCGTGAAGCAGAGGCGTTCCTCGCGCACCCACTGTCTGAGCTGTCCCACCGAAACATCATTTGCCTCTGAGATTTCCTGAAGTGATGCTGTCTTGTGATCCCAGATGTACTGTTTTACTTTTTGAAATTTCTTTTCCAGCGCATCCGCACACGCCGGGCACCGTACCGGTCCTGTAATGTAGTTAAACAAGCGTTTACACGTTCTGCAAGCTCTTACTTCCATTGTCTAAACCTCCTGCATCTCCTCCGCCGATACAGATGCAGAGGACATATACCTTTTTTACTCCTGCTCCCATCAACGTTTCCGCCGCTGCATCTACGGTACTCCCGGTGGTATAAATATCGTCAATGAGCAACACTTTTTCTAATTGTACTATTTTTTTCGACATTTGAAAAGCATTTTTCAGATTATTTTTTCGTTCCCGGGCGCTCAGCTGACGCTGGGGCTGCGTGTAGAGCGTGCGCAGGAGCAGGTTCTTTTCTACCTGGATCCCGGTGAGCCCCGCCAGCGCCTCGGCGATCAGCTGTGCCTGATTATAGCCGCGCTCGCGTCTGCGCTTTTTGTGCAGCGGGATCGGAATGAGCGCGTCCGGCTCGATGCGTCGGATCCAGCTGCCGTAAGTCTCATATGCCTCTCTTGCGAATATGGCAGCGTAGTCCCGGCGATTGCCGTATTTGAGACGGTGCATGCTCCCGATGATGGCGCCCTGATAGACAAATACCGCTCTGCCCTGCACAAATGCGTGTGTCCGTTTTGTGCAGTCTGCGCAGTATTCCCGGCGGATGCGGTCCGCTTCCAGCGGTTTTCCGCATCTCAGGCAAAAGGGCTGCGCCACCCGTTTCAGCCTTTTTTCACAGGCCGGACAGATCCGCGCAACTCCGTCGTCTGTCAGAAACTGTTCCTGCACTTCGCCGCAGACCGGGCAGCTGCCCGGAAATAACAGTTTGATCAGGATTTTTGTTAATTCCATTGTGGTCCTTTCCGCTCTCTCCCCAAAGCAGCCGGGACCTTGTCGTTTTTATATTGTTGTTTCGAGTAAACGGTCGCGCAGTCCGCAGTAGCGCTGCTGCTCCTGTACGTTTTCGATCATCTGGGCAAATACACGGTCATCGCCTACCAATGTCACACATTTTCTGGCTCTGGTGACTGCCGTGTAGAGCAGATTGCGGTTCATGAGCGGGCGCGGTCCGGACAGTAACGGGATCACAACTGCCGGATACTCGCTTCCCTGCGATTTATGTATCGTGATCGCATAGGCAAGCTCCAGCTCATCGATGGCGCCGAAGGGATACTCCACCATTCGCCCTTCTTCAAATTCCACAGTCAGGCTCTGGGCAAAGGAATCGATGATGCGGATGATGCCCATGTCGCCGTTGAAAACGCCCTGCCCCTTCTCGATCGGGATCCCGTAGCGGCTGCGCACCTCCCACTGGAGCTGATAATTGTTTTTGGTCTGCATGACCTTGTCGCCCTCCCGGAAGATCCCGCTTGGGCGCTCCTTTTCCGCTTTGGAGGCATCCGGAGGGTTGAGATAGTGCTGAAGCACTGTGTTCAGCCGTTCCACGCCCAGCAGCCCTTTTCGCATGGGCGTGAGCACCTGAATATCCATGGGTGTCGCTCCCACAAATTTCGGCATTTTCTGAAGCACTAACTGGAGTGTCACATTGATGATCTGATCCGCGTCGTAGCGCTTCAGGAAGAAAAAGTCCATGCTCTTGTTGTCCAGTGTCACTTCCTCACCGCGGTTAATACGGTGTGCGTTGACGATGATGTCGCTCTCCTTTGCCTGTCGGAAGATCTCCGTCAGTTCCACCACAGGCATCTGTCTCGATGTGATGATGTCTTTCAGCACGCGTCCCGGTCCCACACTGGGCAGCTGGTTCACGTCGCCCACCAGAATGAGTCGTGTTCCCGGGGTGATCGCCTTCAGCAGAGAATTCATGAGCGGAAGGTCGACCATTGACATCTCGTCGATGATGATGGCGTCCGCCTCCAGCGGATTGCTCTCATCCCGGCCGAAGCCTATGGATTCCTCGCCGCCCAGCTCCAGCATGCGGTGGATCGTGCGGGCCTCATAGCCCGTCGTCTCGCTCATGCGTTTTGCCGCGCGCCCGGTGGGGGCCGCCAGCATAAAATCCAGTCCTTCCAGATCAAAGTAATGGATGATGGAGTCGATGGTGGTGGTTTTTCCGGTTCCGGGGCCTCCGGTGATCACAAGCACGCCTTCCCGCGCCGCTGCCACCACCGCCTGTTTCTGGTGCTCTGCCAGTTCGATCCCCGTCACCTGCTCGATGCGCCGGATGCATTTGTATACATGCGCCTCCGAGATATCCATGGATACATTCAATGTTTTCAACATGTACGCCACATTGGATTCCATATTGTAAAAGACAGTGGCGTACACATGCACCTGCTCATCTACACGCTTCATGACAAGCCGGTGTTCGACCGCCAGATCCATCATGTTTTTTTCGATGCTTTCCTGTGGAACGCCCAGCAGTTCCACCGCCCGCGCAGTGAGCAGCTCCCGGGGCAGATAAGTGTGCCCCTCTCCCGCTGCCTGCTGCAGACAGTAGATCAGTCCGCTGCGGATGCGGAAATCCGAGTCTGTACGGATACCCACTTTCGCTGCGATCTCATCCGCGATCCGGAAACCAACGCCGTCAATATCATCTGCCAACCGGTACGGATTTTTCTGCAGAATGCTGTAGATCTCTTCGCCGTATGTGTTGTAGATCTTCACCGACAGGTTGAGACTGATGCCGTACTGCTGCAAAAAGAGCATCGCTGAGCGCAGGGAACGTTTTTCCTCCACCTGAATGCTGATCTCCTGTGCTTTCCGCTCACTGATGCCCTTGATCTCCGCCAGCCGTTCCGGCTCCTCCTCGATGATGCGGAAGGTCTCTTTTCCGAACCGGCGCACAATGCGTGCTGCCAGCGCTGCCCCCACGCCCTTGATGGCGCCTGAGCCGAGGTAACGCTCGATGGCCAGCTCGTCCTCCGGCTCTTTTTCCGTAAAGCGCGCTGCTTTAAATTGTCTGCCGTAGCTGGGATGATCCGTGTATTCACCCTCCAGCTCCACATTCATGCCGTCCGTCAGCCCCATCAGCATGCCGACACAGGTGATCATCGTCTCGCCGGACATGAGCTCCAGCACGGTATATCCGTTATCGCTGTTTTGAAAGATAATGTGGTCTACATAACCGCTGATCTTCTCCATGTGTTTCTTTCTGTTTTCCTTCCTGTTTCCCTTTTTATTTCACTTTTGATGTGAAAAAAATGGATGGGCTGCGCCCACCCATTTTTATTCGTTTTTAATGTTATAGTTCCGACACATCTGCTCGTACAGCGTCTGCGTCAGGCGGTTTCCGGACTGATCCACGATCTTATCCGCCAGCTGCTCGCCCACCTGCCCCATGAAAAACTCTGTGAGTTGTGCATTGGAAGAATCTTCGTCGTCTTTTAATGATTCCTGCACATTTTTGAGGATCTGCTCCACGAAGTAGGACTCAAAATCTTTGATCGCCTGCTTCATCTCCTCCTCGGAAGAATTTTCACTGATGCTGCTGATCTTATTGTTCACCGCACCTGCGGATGCGGAATTGTTTGCATTCTGCGCTGTCTGTGTCAGGTAGTTGTACATATTGTCATTGATCGAAATGCTCATATCCATGATCTCCTACTGCGTGTTCCGGTCATCCGTTACCGTTTTCCATGTTACCGCTTCAACTGATTGGCCTGGCCAAGCATGTCGTCTGCCGCCTGGATCGCTTTGGAGTTCAGCTCATAGGCACGCTGTGCCACGATCAGATTGACCATCTCGTCTGCTACCTGCACATTGGAGGACTCCAACCAGTTCTGACGCAACTTGCTCTTAATGAGGTTAATGCCATTATCGTTCTCGTTCAGTGCGTTTCCGGATGCTGCTGTCTCTCTGAAATATGTACCGGCCACCTTTTCCAGTCCGGCAGGATTGTTGAACTGCCACAGACCGATAGTCTGGTTCAGGCTGACAAAGTTGCCGTCCGGTGTCTTGTAACCGACTTCTCCGCTGGAACTCATATTGACCGTATTTGTGTCAATGCCTTCCGGTATCACGATGGGATCACCCTCCTGATCCAGCACATAATAACCCTCTGCCGTTGCCAGTGTCAGGCCGTCTGTACCATTTGTCCAGAAGAAATCTCCGTTTCTTGTATAACTGATCTCGCCGTCAACGCCCTGTATACCAAAAAATCCGTCCCCCTCGATGGCAAAGGCGGTGTTGCTCTCGGATGCGATCATCTCGCCCTCCTTAAAACTGGAGGTCATGGATGATACTCGCGTTCCGAGTCCTACCTGTGCGGGGATCGGTTTTTGTTCTCCGTTGGCGGTGGTTGTTCTCGTCTGCAGTGTCTGATACAGCAGGCTCTTAAATTCTGTTTTCTCGCTGCGGTATCCTGTCGTATTTACGTTTGCCAGATTGTTGGCGATCGTATCAACGTTGGTCTGCTGTGCCAGCATACCGGATGCCGCGCTCCACAATGCTCTCATCATATGGGTGTACGCTCCTTTACATTATACCCGACCAACGTTATTGACTGCTTTGTCCAGCATGCCGTCAATGGTCTGGATCACCTTCTGGTTGGACTCATAGGCTCTGGTGATGGTGATCATGTTGACCATCTCCGTCACCACGTTGACATTGGATGCCTCGATATAACCCTGTCTCACCCGGGCATTCGCATCGGTGAGTGTCGCACCGTCTACCGTCTGGTACAGGTTCTCGCCGTATTTTGCCAGATAGTTATAATCTTCAAAATCGATCACACCGATCTGTCCCACTACCTGTTCATTCTGGTGAATATAGCCCTGCTCATCGATGGTGAAGGGCAGGTTGGGATCGATCTGTATATAATTGTTTGCAGCGGGGTCTGTGTTTTCCGCGCCCGCCTGATTCAGTACATAGTCGCCGTCCTTGGTCACCAGATACCCTTGTGTATTCACCGTAAAGGCACCGTCTCTGGTGTATTTGACCGAAGTCTCTCCGTTTTTGTTGGTGAAGGATATGGCAAAAAATCCGTCTCCGTCCAGCGCCACATCATACTGGCTGTCCGTTACCTGAAAGCTGCCCTGACTATAGTCTGTGTAGGTCTCTCCGATCTTGACCCCGGGATACATGCCGCCCAGTCTCTTCGGAAGTCCCATATCGGACTGATCCTTGATCTTTACGGCCAGCTGCTCGTCAAAGGTCTGGGAAGTAGCTCCCTCCTTTTTGTAGCCGTTCGTATCTGCATTTGCCAGATTGTTCGTCATGACATCCATCCGGTTCATTTCATTGATCATTCCGGACCATGCGGTGTAGAGTCCTTTTACCATATAGCGTGCCTCCAGGGAAATTCATTCTGTATTTTTTATCGGCGCTTTTCCGAATAAATTTAGTCGTCGTCGCGTTTTCCTGCTAAGAATTCTACATATTTTCCGGTTCCGATCGCCACACAGGTCATCGGCTCGTCAGCGGTCATGGTATTGATGCCGGTCTTGTCCTCGATCAGTTCCTCGAGACCGCGCAGCAGCGCGCCGCCTCCGGTGAGCACGATACCACGCTCTGCCACGTCTGCCACCAGCTCCGGCGGTGTCTTCTCCAATACGCTGTGGATCGCTTCCACAATGCGGTTTGTAGCCTCACGCAGTGCTTCCTCTGTCTCTTCTGCGGATACGGTGACGGTCTTGGGAAGTCCGGTCACCAGATTTCGTCCGCGCACATCCATCGTGCCGCCGTCCGGCAGGGGATAGCATCTTCCGATGCGGATCTTGATATCCTCTGCGGTACGCTCACCGATCAGAAGGTTATGTTTTTTACGCATGTAGCGCACAAGCGCCTCGTCGAAATCGTCTCCGGCGATCTTGATGGAGGTGGATACAACGGATCCGCCCAGTGAGATCACCGCGATATCAGCTGTACCGCCGCCGATATCTACGATCATGTTTCCACAGGGTCTGGAGATGTCGATGCCTGCTCCGATCGCTGCTGCGATGGGCTCCTCGATGATCTCTACCTCTCTGGCGCCTGCCTGGAAGGTAGCATCCTCTACCGCTTTTTTCTCAACTTCTGTCACGCCACTGGGCACACAGACGCTGACGCGGGGCTTGCGGAAGGTCTTCTTTCCGATGGCCTTCTGGATGAAGTACTGGATCATCTTTTCCGTCACGGTATAGTCTGAAATAACTCCCTGACGCAGCGGGCGCACTGCCACGATATTACCGGGCGTACGTCCCAGCATGAGACGTGCTTCCTCTCCGATCGCTTTGATCTTATTTGTGTCACGGTCAAAAGCCACTACGGAGGGCTCCTTTAATACGACACCTTTTCCTTTAATATATACGAGTATGCTCGCGGTTCCTAAATCGATTCCAATATCTGTTCCTACCATAAATATCCCTTTCTGTGACAATTCGTTTCCACAAAGTCACACAATTATCCCTTATGTTCTATTTTTTCTCATATAGAATCATTATATACAATAAATCCCAATTTTCAAATACTTTTAGAGATATTTTTTGAGGTACTTTCCAGTGTAGGAGGCTTCTACCTGACAGATCTCCTCCGGTGTGCCTGTGGCGATCACTGTTCCGCCGCCGTCACCGCCCTCAGGACCCATATCAATGATATAGTCTGCGGTCTTGATCACGTCCAGATTGTGCTCGATAACAATGACCGTGTTGCCTCCATCAGACAGTCTGCGCAGGATCTCCACCAGCTTGTTTACATCCTCGAAATGAAGTCCGGTGGTCGGCTCGTCCAGAATGTAGATCGTTTTTCCGGTGCTCCTGCGGCTCAGTTCCGTCGCCAGCTTGATGCGCTGCGCCTCTCCGCCGGAGAGCTCTGTGGAGGGCTGACCAAGCCGGATATAGGAGAGTCCCACATCGTAAAGTGTCCGGATCTTGTTGTAGATGCTGGGCACATGTTT
Organism: uncultured bacterium; assembly: GCA_945828315.1. Lineage (GTDB taxonomy): Bacteria > Bacillota > Clostridia > Lachnospirales > Lachnospiraceae > W0P33-017. The sequence continues at coordinate 15,825 of CALZQA010000034.1, forward strand.
GAAAAATTCCATTGCCTCCTCAACAGTCATGTTCAGCACATCGTATATGCTCTTTCCTTTGTAGTGCACTTCCAGCGTCTCCCGGTTGTAGCGCTTGCCGCCGCACACTTCGCAGGGTACATATACGTCCGGGAGGAAATGCATCTCGATCTTGATGATTCCGTCTCCGGAGCAGGCCTCACATCGTCCGCCCTTTACATTGAAGCTGAAACGGCCTTTTTTGTAGCCTTTTGCCTTTGCATCCGGAGTGGCTGCAAACAGGTCACGGATCATGTCAAACACGCCGGTGTAGGTCGCCGGGTTTGAACGGGGCGTCCGTCCGATCGGCGACTGGTCGATGTCGATGACCTTATCCAGCTGCTCCAGTCCCAATATCTCATCGTGGTCACCTGCTATGGTACGGGCGCGGTTCAGCTCTTTTGCCAGTGTTTTATAAAGGATCTCATTCGTCAGCGAGCTCTTTCCCGAACCGGAAACGCCGGTGACGCAGGTCATGACACCAAGCGGGAATTTCACATCTATATTTTTCAGGTTATTTTCTCTGGCACCCTTTACCGTCAGCCATCCCGTGGGTGTTCTGCGCTCCGTGGGCACCGGGATCTTCTTTTTACCGCTCAGATATGCACCGGTGATGGAATTCGGGTTTTTTATGATCTCTTCTGCCGTTCCGCAGGCGATCACCTCTCCGCCGTGCTCTCCGGCTCCCGGTCCGATGTCGACGATATAATCCGCCGCACGCATCGTGTCCTCGTCATGCTCTACGACAATGAGTGTATTTCCCAGGTCACGCAGGTGTTTCAGCGTATCCAGCAGCTTGTCGTTATCTCTCTGGTGCAGTCCGATGCTGGGCTCGTCCAAAATATAGGCAACGCCTACCAGTCCGGAACCGATCTGTGTCGCCAGACGGATCCGCTGTGCCTCTCCGCCGGAGAGTGTTCCCGTCGCGCGGGACAACGACAGGTAGTCCAGGCCCACATCTACCAGAAACTGCACACGGGCACGGATCTCCTTTAAAATCTGGTCTCCGATCATATGCTGCTGTGTTGTCAGTTCCATGCTGCCCAGATAGCTGTTCAGATTTTTGATGGACAGATTGGTGATCTCATAGATGTTTTTGTCGGCAACAGTGACGGCCAGAGACTCTTTTTTCAGTCGCTGGCCCTCGCAGAGCGGGCATGGAGTGATACGCATGAATTCTTCATATTCCTGCTTCATTGTATCGGAATGTGTCTCACGATAACGGCGGTTGGAGTTTTTGATGAGCCCTTCAAAGAGCACATCATAAACACCCTCTCCACGCTGACCCTTGTAATATACCTTGACTTCACGGTCCGCGCCGTAGATGAGCATGTGACGCACATCCTTGGGCAGATCTTTATAGGGTGTATCCATACTGAAGCCATATGCCTCCGACAATGCCTTCAGTATCGCATAGGTATAACTTTTCGGATCATTGGAGGACTGCCATCCCATGACCTGGATCGCGCCTTCGTTTAAGGAGAGTTTTTTGTCCGGGATCATCAGATCCTCATGAAACTCCATCTTATAGCCAAGTCCGAAGCACTCCGGGCAGGCACCGAATGGATTGTTGAAGGAGAAACTGCGCGGTTCGATCTCATCGATACTGATCCCGCAGTCCGGGCAGGCAAAACTCATGGAGAAATTCATCGGTTCTCCGTCTGCCACATCGACGATGAGCAGCCCGTCTGCCAGCTCCAGCACGTTTTCAATGGAATCCGTCAGTCTCTTTTGGATGCCTTCTTTTACCACCAGACGGTCCACAATGATCTCGATATTATGCTTGATGTTTTTGTCCAGCGTGATCTCCTCTGTCAGCTCATACATATTTCCGTCTACCTGGGCGCGGACATATCCGCTGCGTCTTGCCTGTTCGAACAGCTTGGCATGTGTTCCTTTTCGCCCGCGCACGACAGGGGCGAGCAACTGGATCTTTGTGCGCTCCGGTAATTCCATAATCTGGTCGACCATCTGATCGACGCTCTGGCGTTTGATCTCACGTCCGCATTTCGGGCAGTGCGGGATTCCGATGCGCGCATAGAGCAGTCGGAAGTAGTCGTAGATCTCCGTGACGGTTCCTACTGTTGATCTGGGGTTGCGGTTCGTGGATTTCTGGTCGATGGAGATCGCCGGGGACAGTCCCTCGATCTTTTCTACGTTTGGTTTTTCCATCTGGCCGAGGAACTGACGCGCATAGGAAGAAAGAGATTCCATGTAGCGGCGCTGTCCTTCTGCGTAGATCGTGTCAAAGGCGAGGGAGGATTTGCCGGATCCGCTCAGACCGGTGAGCACGACGAATTCATCGCGTGGAATGTCCAGGTCGATGTTTTTCAGATTGTGCTCGCAGGCGCCCCGGATTTTGATGTATTTTCGTTCCTTCATGATATTGTGCCTTTCTTGTATATTATCAATTTACGTTATGTTTCCCGGACGCGCGGACTTGAACCGCTGAGTTTCGCCATGCCTTATGCTTCCCGGGAAACTGCGCGAGGCGGCACAAAGCAAAAGCAAAACCGGCTTTTCTTTGCTGCCGTAATAATCTTTTCCTCTATATTTTCTCCGCGCACCCCGGTCGCATAAAGGCCCTGTCGAAATCTCATGCAGTCCAAGCCCACGCTGTATATGAGAGAATATAGCTGAATACGCGGAGCAGTATGCCAAAAAAACTGATACATGCACAGTGTCACACAGACAACCGTGTATTTACCATGACCTTTCTGCACCCGGGTCGCGTGGAAGTATAGTTAAATTACCGCCACCACAGCATCGGAAAAAGCCGGTTTTGCTTTCTTCCGTGCTGCCCCGCGTGATTTCCCGGAAGTGCAGAAGAGTCTGGTAAATATTCGGCTGTCTGCGGGACATGTACGGGACAACATTTTACTTGGCATACGCATCTCAGCGTTTCAGCGCGCGATCATTGTCCGTGATATCTTCCAACATCTTCCGCAGATCCCGCATTCGGTCACGCAGCTCGGCTGCTGCTTCGAAATTCAGGTCCGCTGCCGCCGCCTTCATCTTCTTTTCCACATCCTTGATGAGCTTTTCCAGCTCGCTGCGGTTCATGGATTCCGGCGACTTGGAGAAGTTCAGTTCCTCCTGTGCTACCTTCTTTGAGATAGCGATCAGGTCGCGCACCGATTTTTTGATGGTCGTCGGCGTGATGCCGTGTTCTTCGTTATATTTCTGCTGGATCGCGCGACGGCGGTTCGTCTCGTCGATCGCCACTCGCATGGAACCCGTGACAGTGTCTGCATACATGATCACATGCCCCTCGCTGTTCCGGGCTGCACGTCCGATAGTCTGGATGAGTGAGGTCTCCGAACGCAAAAAGCCCTCCTTGTCCGCATCGAGGATCGCCACCAGAGTGATCTCCGGAATATCCAGTCCCTCTCGCAACAGGTTGATGCCCACCAGAACATCAAATACGTCCAGACGCAGATCCCGAATGATCTCCGCCCGCTCTAACGTATCGATATCCGAGTGCAGATATTTGACCCGGATGCCGACCTCTTTCATATAGTCTGTCAGGTCCTCCGCCATGCGCTTTGTCAATGTGGTGACGAGCACCTTATTTCCGTTTTTCGTCTCCTTATTGACCTCTCCGATCAGGTCATCGATCTGTCCTTCCACCGGGCGTACATCGATGCGCGGATCCAACAGACCTGTCGGGCGGATGATCTGCTCGGCACGCAGAAGCTCATGGTTTGCCTCATATTCACCGGGTGTCGCCGATACAAAGAGCATCTGGTCGATCTTCTGTTCGAATTCCTCAAAATTCAACGGGCGGTTGTCCAGCGCCGAGGGCAGACGGAAACCGTACTCCACCAGCGTCGTCTTTCTGGAACGATCTCCCGCATACATACCACGTACCTGCGGAAGTGTGATATGCGACTCGTCCACGATGATCAGGAAGTCCTCCGGGAAGAAGTCCATCAAGGTCAACGGCGGCGCTCCCGCCGGCAAAAAGTTCAGGTGTCTGGAGTAGTTTTCAATTCCTGAACAAAAACCTGTTTCCCGCATCATTTCAAGGTCAAAATTCGTGCGCTCCGCAATGCGCTGCGCCTCGATCAGCTTGTCCTCACCTTTGAAATAGCGCACTCGTTCTTCCAGTTCTTTTTCTATATTGTCACACGCGGCATTGATCTTTTCCTGAGGCACTACATAATGCGATGCCGGGAAAATGATCGTATGCTCCAACAGGCATTTGATCTCTCCGGTCAGAACATCTACCTCGGTGATCCGGTCTATCTCGTCCCCGAAAAATTCCACGCGGGTCGCCGTATCACTGCTGTTTGCCGGAAAGATCTCCACAACATCACCGCGCACACGAAACGTACCACGATGGAAATCCATGTCATTTCTGGTATACTGCATGTCGATCAGGGCGCGGATCACATCATCGCGCTCTTTTTCCATACCCGGTCTCAGCGACAGACTCATCCCCTGCCATTCATCCGGACTTCCCAGGCCGTATATGCAGGACACGGAAGCTACAATGATAACGTCTCTTCGCTCTGTCAGAGCTGCGGTTGCTGACAGCCGCAGCTTATCGATCTCATCGTTGATCGCCGAATCCTTTGCGATGTAGGTATCTGATGACGGCACATAGGCTTCCGGCTGGTAATAATCATAGTAGGACACAAAATATTCTACTGCGTTTTCCGGGAAGAATTCCTTGAACTCACCATATAACTGGCCTGCAAGTGTTTTATTATGGGATATGATAAGTGTCGGTTTATTTAATTGCGCTATCACATTTGCCATTGTAAAGGTTTTTCCGGAGCCGGTCACACCCAGCAGCGACTCAAATTGGTTGCCCTCTTTGAAACCCTTTACGAGCTGTTCGATCGCCTGCGGCTGGTCGCCGGTAGGCTGGTATTCGGAGTGAAGTATGAAATGGTCCATGTGGCGCTCCTTCCTTTCAAATGCTGAGTTCTAACATTCATTGTATCCATCTTTCCACAGTATATCAGAGAACACAAAAAAAGTACAGAGCAAAATCGAATGTTTGTTCTGTGCTTTCTTTGTTTACTACTCTTCTCGTCCCTACGGCTCAATGATTTATATTAATTGCACTGACCGTAGATTCATAATAGCCGGACGTTATCCACCTGCCGTCTATCTTTTTCTTAGCGCGCACTACCACTGTTATTCGGTTCATCATCATCCTTAATATCTAAATCGAAATCAATCGTATCATAATACGCACTGAAATAATTATTCGGATAAGCATCCCCAGCCAGTTTCACCTGCACCAGGCTATCCGGATACGGTTTTTCCTTATGTGCCGGCTCATAACAGACATCTTCAGGAAGCAGCACCAGCTCCATGCTGCCCGTTTCCTCATCCTGCACATAGACCGCCTTCATATCCCCAATAGGATTTCGCTGTACACATGTTCCATTTTTCCATCCTCCTTCACAAGCAGACACAGCCCGAAGGGTACTTTCCCTCCGGGCTGTCTGTCACTGCAAAACACTTGCATAATCTACATATTTTTTTGCATTCTCAGTCTTATCCCACGTGTGGGTATTTTTCTTTTCCAGCTTTTTCTGCATCAGATAGAAATAGTCCTGACACACCTTTGCCTTGGAACCGCCATCCGGCATGGGATCATCCCATGTGGCATCGATGTAATAGTAACCACTGCCGTTTTTTACGTAATTCCAAGCATGGGAAGCGCCGCCTGCATCTCCGGTCACCGCGATGGAACGGATACCTGATTTCAATGCCAGCAGGTTAAATGCCGCCGCATACCCTTGGCAGACCGCTTCTTTTTTGATCAGACAACCGTATGCCGTAAATGCATCATTGTAACGGCCTGCTGAAATACCATCCTTATAGACACAGTTTTTTACAAGGTAATCATGGATCGCCTTCAGCTTCTGCTTGTTGGTCATGCCTTTTTCGATGATCTTTTTCAGGATCGCGTCCGCCTTTGTATTTGCTTTTGCCATCCTTGTCTTGATGGCGGAAGTGCTCAGTTCCCCGCTCGGACGATAACCAAAGGTCCCATCTGCGCTCTTCCAGACCATAATGCCGTAATTGTACTCCGGATGATGCTGAAGCGCCAGCACAAATGTGTCAAAGTACATGGCGTTCTCCGCGTAAAAGTTCGTCGTATAATCACGCGTTTTCAGCGCCTTCAATGCGCGCGTGTACGCTGACTTTTCCGACGAGAGCGCCGTCACTTTTTTCATAAACTGCGATGAGATATCAAACTTGTAGGTAGCTGTGCGGTTATTAGCGATCACTGTGCTGTAAGAGGTCCCGTTCATCAACTTGCCGTTTTTGAGAGCTGACTCTTCCAGGAGCTTGATCAGTTCTGCCGCGTATGCGTCTGCTTCCTGCTTTGCCTGATATTCACTGACCGAAAATGTCCGGTCAACCGTGATCGTCACTTCCAGGTCACCATTTGCAAATGCCTGTTCCATGATCTGACGGATCTCTGCTTCACTGTTTGCAGTTGCTGCTTTGACCGGCAGAATTGCCGTCAGCATCACACACGCTAACGTGAATAACAGAACGCCTGCGCTTTTCACCCATCTCTTGTTCATAATCTTCTCCGTAAATTCTGATCATCCCATTCTGCCGCAGCACTGCTTATATTTCTTACCGCTTCCGCAAGGGCAGGGATCGTTGGGATAGATCTTCTTTGTCTCACGTTTCTTCGGTGCTGCTGCCAATGACTCATCCTTGTTGGTTCCGGTCACCTTTGCCACCTGCTCACGCTCTACCTTCTGCTCTACTTTCACATGGAACAGCAGGCGAAGTGTATCCTCGGCAATTGCAGCTGTCATGGCATCAAACATCTCAAATCCTGCCAGCTTGTACTCTACCAGCGGATCACGCTGCGCAAACGACTGCAGACCGATGCCCTGCCGAAGCTGATCCATGTCGTCGATGTGTGCCATCCACTTGCGGTCGATGGTCTTTAACAATACCACGCGCTCCAGCTCGCGCACTGCCTCCGGCTCCGGGAACTCTGCCTCTTTTGCCTCGTACAGTTTTACCGCACGTTCCTTTAACGCATGCTTTAACTCCTTCGTGTTCTTGTAGCCCTTTACCTCATCCGGTGTCACAGGCTCCATCGGGATCACGGGGATCATGATCTGATTCAGCTCATTGACATCCCACTCCTCCTGAGGCAGATCATCGGAAATGCAGGTATCAACTGCATTCTCCACAAAGTCGGTCATCATCTTATAGATGGAATCACGCATGCTCTCGCCGTTTAATACGCGGGCGCGCTCCTCGTAAATGATCTCTCTCTGGTCGTTGTTGACCTGATCGTAATCCAGCAGGTTTTTACGGATACCGAAGTTGTTGCTCTCGATCTTCATCTGTGCCTTCTCAATGGCGTTGGTCAGCATCTTGTGCTGGATCTCCTCACCCTCGGGAACACCCAGTGCGTTGAACATGTTCATGAGCTTTTCGGAACCGAACAGACGCATCAGGTCATCTTCCAGTGAAATGTAGAACTTGGATTCACCGGGGTCTCCCTGACGTCCGGAACGACCGCGCAGCTGGTTGTCGATACGGCGGGATTCGTGACGCTCCGTACCGATGATCTTCAGACCGCCTGCTGCCACAGACTCGGGGTCAAGCTTGATATCCGTACCACGACCTGCCATGTTCGTGGCGATAGTCACGGTGCCATGCTCACCGGCGTGAGATACGATCTCCGCCTCCATCTCATGGAACTTCGCGTTCAATACCTGATGCTTGATGCCCTCTTTATTTAACATCTTGGAAAGCAGTTCGGAGGTCTCGATGGTGATCGTACCGACGAGCACCGGCTGTCCCTTTGCGTGGGAAGCCTTGACATCCTCAACAACTGCGTGGAATTTTTCTTTTTTCGTCTTGTATACAGCGTCCTGATGGTCAACACGGATCACCGGGCGGTTTGTGGGGATCTCCACAACGTCCATTCCGTAAATGTCACGGAACTCTTTCTCCTCTGTCAGCGCGGTACCGGTCATACCGGCTTTTTTATCAAATTTATTAAAGAAGTTCTGGAAGGTGATCGTTGCCAGCGTGCGGCTCTCACGTTTTACCTTTACATGCTCCTTCGCCTCGATCGCCTGATGCAGACCGTCTGAATAACGACGTCCGGGCATGATACGTCCGGTAAACTCATCGACAATAAGTACCTCGTCATCCTTTACCACATAGTCCTTGTCGCGGAACATGAGGTTGTGCGCACGCAGCGCAAGAATAATGTTATGCTGGATCTCCAGATTCTCTGCATCTGCAAGGTTGTCGATCTTGAAGAACTGCTCGACCTTCTCTACACCCTGTGCAGTCAGGTTGATGACTTTATCCTTCTCATTTACGATAAAGTCACCGGTCTCCTCGATCTCCACACCCATGATGGCATCCATCTTGTTAAACTCGCCGCTTGCCTCGCCGCGCTGCATCTGACGCGCAAGGATATCGCACGCCTCGTACAGTCTGGTGGACTTTCCGCTCTGTCCGGAAATGATGAGCGGTGTACGAGCCTCATCGATCAATACGGAGTCGACCTCATCGATGATGACATAGTGCAGACCGCGCTGTACGAGCTGCTCTTTGTAAATGACCATGTTGTCACGCAGATAGTCAAATCCCAGTTCGTTATTCGTCACATAAGTAATATCGCAATTGTACATCTCACGACGCTCGTCGTTATCCATGCTGTTTAAGACACAGCCTACCTTCAGTCCTAAAAACTCATGGATCTTTCCCATCTCATCCGCGTCACGCTTTGCCAGATAGTCGTTGACCGTAACGATGTGTACACCTTTGCCCTCCAGGGCATTCAGGTATGCCGGAAGTGTTGCCACGAGTGTCTTTCCTTCACCGGTACGCATCTCGGCGATTCGTCCCTGATGAAGTACGATACCTCCGATGAGCTGCACACGGTAATGCTCCATACCGAGTACGCGGACGGATGCCTCACGGACAACTGCATATGCCTCCACCAGAAGGTCATCCAGAGTCTCTCCGTTTGCCAGACGCTCCTTGAATTCTTTTGTCTTATCTGCAAGCTGTTCATCCGACAGCGCCTGCATCTGGGGACGCAGCGCCTCGATCTTATCTACCAGTGGCATGATTCGTTTTATCTCACGCTCACTGTGAGTCCCAAACATTTTTTCTACCAGGTTCATTCCAATAATACTCCTAACTATGTCCGGTAATGGTTCTTACCGTTTTTAGACGTGCACCTCTGTGGCGCTCTTTACATATTAACACGATTGCTCACTTTTCACAAGTGTCAGTCCTGTAAAGGTTTTGTGAACGTTTTGTGACGCTATTGCATATTTTTGTCCTGCGTGTTAAAATATCGTGAATTGTAAACTGTTATCAAATTTTTGTAAAAAAGGAGGATTCCCATGAACTACACATATAAGACAACCGGAACCTGCTCTTCAAAGATTGAGCTGGAGCTGGACGGAGACGTGGTACACAATGTAAAATTTACCGGCGGCTGCGACGGCAACCTGAAAGCGATTCCCGCACTGGTGGAGGGTCTGACCGTGGCAGAGGTCGAGCAGAAGATCGGCGGTATCCGTTGCGGTTTCAAAAACACTTCCTGCGGCGATCAGCTCGCCAAAGCCTGTCGGGCAGCATATGAGGCTAGTCAAAACTAAAATAAAAAACACAAAAACAAAACGGCAATTTGCGATTTTTCCCGACCGAGCAAGGCATGAGAAATCACCACTAAAGTAGTGATTATCCAGCCGCGACGAGGGTAGGGGAATCGAGCAAATTGCCGTTTTCGTTTTTATAGATTTTGTTTTAGTTTTAGTCTGCCTCGTATCTGCCGAGGAATTCCTGCAGTCTCGCATTTCCGGCATCGAACACCTCTTCCGGTGTTCCTTCGGATACGATCACGCCATGCTCCATGAAGATAATGTGATCTGCTACATTTCTGGCGAAATTCATCTCATGGGTCACGATGACCATCGTCATGTGTTCTGCGGCAAGATCCTTGATGACGCGCAGGATATCTCCGGTCAGCTCCGGATCCAGTGCCGAAGTCGGCTCATCGAAAAACAGGATCTTCGGGTTCATCGCCAGCGCCCGGGCGATCGACACACGCTGCTGTTGTCCGCCGGAGAGCTGGTACGGATATGCATCCGCCTTATCTGCCAGTCCCATCTTATCTAATAATACACGTGCCTCTTTTTCCACTTCGGCGCGGTCGCGTTTCTGCACCCGGATCGGTGCATCCATCACATTTTTCAGCACGGAATAGTGCGGAAACAGGTGAAAATTCTGAAATACCATGCCATAATCCCGCCGGATCTCCTTCAGCGAAGCATTGTCTGCATAGTGCACAACACCCGCGTCGTCTGTCCATGCGGCTTTTCCGCCCACATACTCGATCTCGCCGCCGTCAATCGTCTCCAGCATGACCGCACAGCGCATGATCGTGGACTTACCTGAACCGGAAGGTCCGATGATCGCCAGAACCTCGCCCTCTTTGACGGAAAGTGAAATATCTTTTAACACTTCCAGACCGTCAAAGCTCTTTTTGATGTGTTCCATTCTTAAAATGTCCATCGCGTGCCTTCCTCCTACCTGTAGTAATTCAATTTTTCTTCAACCTTCGTCATGCCGGCGGATACCAGCCAGTTGAAGATAAAGTAAAAGATTGCTGCCACCACGAATGGCACGAAGGTCGTCTCCTTCGCGGCGATCTGCTTTGCGATCGTAAACATCTCCATATATGCCAGGGAAAAGGCCAGCGACGTATCCTTAACAAGCGTCACCATCTCGTTGGTGATCGCAGGCAGCACACGCTTGATGACCTGCGGCAGAATAATGTGCAGAAATGTCTGCGTCTTCGTGTAGCCGAGCACCTCCGCAGCCTCATACTGGCCTTTGGGCATCGACTCAATACCGGACCGGTAGATTTCTGCAAAGTAAGCGGCGTAGTTGATGGAAAACGCCAGGATGATCGCCACATAACGGAATCCGCCGATGTTCGCACCCCACAGATAAAACGGTCCGTAAAAAACGACCATGAGCTGCAGCATGAGCGGTGTACCACGCATTACGTCGATATACAGCTTTGTAATTCCTCGCACAATGCGGAAACGTCCAAAGATCTTCACTTTGGACATGCGCCCGAAGGCGATCAGAAGTCCCAGCGGCAGAGAGAAAAGTAAAGTCCAACAGAAAATACTGATGGACTTTACCATTCCTCCCGCCAGCTGCTCTAAAATCATAGCGGTAGACATATGTATTCCTCCTGAGACGGCAATGAAGCCGTCACTTTCTCTTTTACTTTCCGATGCAGATCAGATCAGCGATATCGTACTTCTCAGCCAGCTCTGCGATCGTTCCGTCCTCTGCCAGCTTAGTCAGGTCAGCATCCACGATGTCACAAAGCTCCGTGTTGCCCTTCTTGAAACCAACTGCATATTTCTCGGAGTTTAATACTTCCGGTAAAATGGTGTATCCCTCACCACGGGTCTTGATCTGGTAGTTTGCCACTCCGACGTCCATTGCCACCGCATCTACGGAGCCTGCCTGAAGCTCTACAAATGCACTGTTGTAATCCGCAAACTCCTGCAGACCGGCAAATGTTCCTGCCAATTCTGCCTGATCCTCCTGAAGCAGTGTCAGAGCTGCACTTGCTGCCTGTACACCAACAGTCTTTCCCGCGAGATCAGCCAGTGTGCTGATACCGGAATCCTCAGCAACAACGATCACCTGACTGTTGTCTACATACGGCTGTGACCATGTGTAGTCATCTTCTCTTCCGTCGACGGTAAAACCGTTCCAGATACAGTCAATGGCACCGCTCTCCAGCTCCATGTCCTTGGAATTCCAGTCGATGGGCTTTTTCTCCAGTGTCCATCCTTCCATTTCACAGACCTTCTCAGCCAGTTCCAGATCAAATCCGGTATACTCGCCGTTGTCATCCATGTATCCGTAAGGCGGATATTCTGCATCAAAACCTACGGTAAACGTCTTGTCTCCGCCCTTGGAACCGCAACCGGTCAGCACACTTGCTGCCATTACCGTTACCAGGACTGCTGCCATTATTTTCTTTTTCATATTGTTTTCCTCCTGCAACCATGTATGTTGTAACACTTTACCTCGGTGACATGCTATCACAGTCATTTGCCGATTGTCAATGAAAACAATAGAATTTATTTTGTATTTAAGCCTGGATCTCCATCGGACTGGTTGCGCTCTTTGATCTCTGCCAGTTTGTGCTGCACATATTTGATCCACGCCTCATCCGGCTGCAGGATATGCGCGCCATACTTGAACAAACCATTCGGCAGCTCTATGCCTCGCAGAATATCCGCCCGCATCACAACACGCAGTTGCCGGAGCCGGTCCTCATAAATGATCGTGACCGGTTTCCAGTCACGCTCCGCAATGCTTTTTGCACACACAAAACCGATCCCGTTCTCACTGTAATTTCGTACAATGATCTCCCGTTCCCTGTCATCCGAGAGCGTGCGCAGGGTTGCATTCATCTCTGTGCGGATGCGCGGCTCCCCACGGCGGTTTACACGCACGCTGTCACGTTTTGTTGTCAGAACATGACACAGTTTTCCCTGATAAGTATCCTTGCGGATCCGGCAGCCGCTCCAGCCGAAGGCCTGGCGGTCTGAATTGACATAAAAAACGAGGATCTGGATCTTGGGGCTCGTAAAATCTATGAGCTGTCCGTCATGCTTGATCGGCGTCAAAAACAATCCATCGTCGCGCGTCGCCACGACGACCGCCAGACACTCAAATTTCATATCACCCTTCATCACGCGGATCTGGATCGTCGCGTTTGCCGGTATTTCCCCTATTTTCATCAGATATTCCTCC
>CALZQA010000035.1 GCA_945828315.1 uncultured bacterium
CACTGCATATCGTCGGCAGCGTCAGATGTGTATAAGAGACAGGATACTATGCGCGAGGTGAACTATTTTGAGATACAAGAATTTAAGTCAATTACTTGCAAGAAACAACGATTCCAAACAATATTTTCTTTCTCTTCCCATCGGCATGCAGATGGAACTGCGAGGACACGGGGAAGCGATCCACTCAGCAGACGATCTGCATCAACTCAGCGCCCTGATGACAACATACGGCATTCCGAACCACGAGGATGAATACGAGCATTTTTTCTGATTCACACGGCCACGATCACTGTGCCGACTCGATCTGGGGTACACCGCGCATGATGATCCGGGGCGCACCGTGATCTTCGATGTAATCTCTGGTGATGACCACACGCCCGATATTGTCATCCTTCGGGATCTCATACATGATATCCAGCATGAATTCCTCGATGATCGCCCGAAGTGCCCGGGCGCCGACCTCCTTTTCCTTTGCGCGTTTTGCAATTGCATAAAGAGCATCCTGCTCAAACTCCAGATCCACCTCGTCATAGGAAAGCAACTTCTGATACTGCTTGACAATAGCATTTTTCGGCTCTGTCAGAATACGCACCAGCATATCCTCCGTCAGTGCATCCAGTGAAAACAGGATGGGTAGACGTCCGATAAACTCCGGGATCATACCGAACTTACGGATATCCTCCACCGTCACATATTTCAGCAGGTTTTCTTCTTCATCATATTTATCCTTCAGATCCGCCTGAAATCCCATGGAAGAATTTTTGTTCAACCGCTCTTTGATAATATCCTCCAGATCCGGGAAAGCACCGCCGCAGATAAAAAGGATATTTTTCGTGTTGACAAGCTCCATGGGCACCATGGCATTTTTGCTGGACGCACCGACCGGTACCTCCACCTCTGCACCTTCCAGAAGCTTTAACATGCCCTGCTGGACACTCTCACCGCTCACATCACGCTGATGTGCATTTTTCTTTTTGGCGATCTTGTCGATCTCGTCGATAAAGATGATACCGTGCTCCGCGCGCTCCACATCATTATCCGCAGCCGCCAACAGCTTGCTGACAACGCTCTCAATGTCATCACCGATATAACCTGCCTCTGTCAGAGAAGTGGCATCCGTGATCGCAAGCGGCACATCCAGAAGCTGCGCCAGCGTCTTCACCAGATACGTCTTACCACATCCGGTTGGGCCGACCATGAGCATGTTGGACTTTTCAATCTCCACGCCGTCCTGATTTCCATTTTTCTCGTCCTCGGAAAAGATGCGCTTATAGTGGTTGTAAACTGCCACAGACATAATCTTTTTCGCCTGCTCCTGACCCACCACATACTCATCCAGCTTTGCCTTGATCTTATGGGGTGCCGGGATGGAATGAATATCCAGCACCGGCTGTACCTTTTTCTCCTTCTTGGTTTTTTTCTTTTTTACACGCTGCGCGCCCGGCATCATTCCCGCCAGATCAGACAGGTTGATCATGCTGATATTCGGCATGCCACCAGTACGCGTTCCTTTTTTGTGATCCTCATCCTCTTCGTTTTCGTTGTTTCCGGTCGTATTCATATTCGGGAAACCGCCGAAGCTGAAGCCGAACTCTCCCAACGGAAAACCTGCATTGTTCATGCTGTCAAAGGTTCTCTGCATGCAGTCCTTGCAGATGCAGATATTGTTCGGGATCCGCATCAAAGGGCCGGTCACGCTCTCCGGCCGCCCGCAGATATAGCATCTTGCTTCCGGTTCACCGCTGCCGTGGTTCTGCTCATCCTTTTTCTCAGAAGCATCACCGGATCCGGTCTCCGATTCTATAATTTCCTTGAACTCATTGTCGTCATAGTTTGACATATACTCTATATCCTCCATGTATTGTTTTTTGCAACAATATACCTACTCGTTACTCCACACCCTGATAATCAAACGCCGGAATAAAACTCTCATCCGCTACGCTTCCCTCCTGAATAAATGCATTTTCAACTCCGAGTCTGATCGCCTCATCCACCAGCGCGTCGTAATCCTTCCTGCGCACGCGCCTGTGCAAAACGGGATGCTGTTCCACCGCTTTTCCCGGCGTATACTGGCTCATCAGACTGATATAAATGTCATCCCCATAGGTATCATATAAATATGCCACGATCCGTTTCGCGTCCGCCAGCGCTCCGGGCAATAGCAAATGCCGCACGACCATTCCGCGCCGCAGCATCGGCTCCTCCTCGCCGTACACCTCATCGAATCGGACCGCACCCACCTGACGGTACATCTCCTGCAAGGCAGCTTTTGCAACCTGCGGATAATCCGGCGCACCGGAATACTCCTTTGCATGTGCTTCATCCAGATATTTCAGATCCGGCAGATAGATATCGATCAAACCATCCAGCTCACGCAACGCTTCCACCGTCACGTAGCTGCTTGTGTTGTAGACAAAGGGCAGTGAAAAACCGCGCGCTCGCGCCGCCCGGATTGCCTGTGCGATCTGGGGGATAAAATGATCCGGCGTCACCAGATTGATGTTATTTGCCCCCTGCGCTTCCAGCTCATAAAAGATTTCCACTAGACGGGAATCCGTGATCCCGCGTCCCACATCCCCATGGGCGATGGGCTGGTTCTGACAGTACACACACCGCAGCTGGCATCCGGAAAAAAAGACCGCTCCGCTGCCTTTCGTTCCGCTGATGCATGGCTCCTCCCAAAAATGAAGTGCCGCTCTTGCAAGGCGGATCGCCGCTGTTTCCCCGCAGGCGCCCCGTTCACCGTCCGCACGGTTAACACCACAGGCCCGTGGACAGAGTCTGCAGGGCTCACTCGTTCTCATCATTCTTCTCCTCTGCCGCAGTTTCCGGCTCAACCGGCTTTTCCTGCGCACGCCCGCCGCTGATCTCGTCGATAAAATGTCCGATCTCCACCCAGGCACGCTTACATTCCGGAAGAGTCAATGGTGCCATCTGGAACACGTGGAACATCCCCTCATAAACACTCAGTCGCACTTTGACTCCGGCCGCTTTCGCCTTCTGTGCCAGCAGCACGGAATCGGACAACAGCATCTCACAGGAACCGACCTGAATGAGCATAGGCGGAAATCCCTCATATTCACCAAATAACGGCGACAGATACGGATTTGTCAGGTCTTCTCCAGCCGAATATTCACGGTTGTAGATCATGGAATCCTCCGTGCCGCCAAACAACGGATCATTTTCGAAATTTTCCTGATAGGAAGGACCACTCGCCGTCATATCTGTCCACGGAGACATCGCAACGATGCCACAAGGCAGTTTTCGCCCGTTTTCTTTCAGACACAGGCACAATGCCAGCGCCAGTCCACCGCCGGCAGAATCTCCCGCAACGATGATCTGTTCCTCACTGTAACCGTTTTTCAACAACCACTCGTATGCGTCCAGCGCATCAATGAGCGCTGCCGGAAACACATGCTCCGGTGCCACACGGTAATCCGGTGTAAACACACTGTAACGCTTTCCCACCTCGTTGTAAAGTCCCGCAAAGGAACGATATGCATGACGCATGCCGCCGATATAACCGCCTCCATGCAGCTGCAGGATCACCTTTTCATGATTCGGCTCCTCAAACTCCAAAAGTTCCGCCTGGCAGTTCTCCAGTTCCACGATCGTATTCGTGAAACAGTCCGGACACTTCCAGTATTTTGCCGGTTCCACGATCTTTTTTCGGATCTCTCCGTTTTTAAACTTCTGGCCGATCAGGTTCTCTTTCGTCAGGACAGCGATCGCCTGCCGCATCAGTTTCCCCTGTCGGCTTACTTTATTCTCAGTCAATATTACTTTCCTTTCTGCCATACGCTATACTACGCCCCCGCACGGCAGTCCCTATTACAAGTGAAATCTTCTCTTTAACTCTGTTGTAGCACGCTTTCCGCCGATGATGACAGTCCCCAGAAATAAAAATACTGCCACTGCCAGCGCAATATATGACAGGTACGGAACCGTGATATATCCAAGCAGACTTAAAACAACCGGTATCAGACTAAACAAGATCATCGCGATCTGAAAACTGAGATAACTCTGCCAGTTTCTCCGGTTAAAAATGATCAAAAACAGCACCGCCACATCGGTTGCCAGAAGCGCTGCCGGAAATGCATAGTTGATGGACCAGCCGTTATTTCCCAGCACATGGTCAATGACATAGAGCAGCAGGATTCCGCCCGCCACGCCCACTATGATCTTCATGCGGTATCCGGAACGGCTGTAGCTCACCGTGTAGGCAAGCGTCAGATAAATATATGCCAGAACCACGCCGACAATGACGCTCCAGTACAGACCGTTAAAGTAGATATAATTTAATGCGATCAGCAGACTCTCCGTCACGATCGCCACAAACAGATAAATGCGGATGATCAGTTTCATCACATGGTTTTTCGCCCAGATATCCGGGTATTTATTTTCCGCTTCACCATCTGTGTCAAGCACACATTTGCAGAGCGGACAGACACCTGTGTCATCGCGGACAAAAACACCGCATTGCTTGCACTTACTCATACATACACCCCATTGCTTTCTATCGTAACCTCCAGACCGTCAGCTGCCAGCTGTCTGAAAAACGCGCGCTGCACATGCGCTTCTGCCAGCACGGAACTGAAAGTGATCGCCAGCGTATCCTGATAGGAGCAGATCGTCGCCTTTAAGAGCTGCCCCTTACTCATAGCAAGAAAGGCATGGAACATGTGCACATACGGTTCATACTCCGGCTCCAGCTTGATATTGCCAATATTTGTGATGGTCGTCGAATTGGCCAGCGCCGACTGCGTATACACCAGACGGATCGCGATATTTTTCAAAAACAACGGTACCGCACGGGCAAACAGGTTCTGCTGGTTCGACACATTATAGGAAAACAGTTCTTCCAGATGCTCCTTGTTGATCTGTGAACGCAGGCTCGTCTTCACCCGCTCCAATACTTCCTCGTAGGAAAGATTTTCCTGATCCGGCACCAGCTCCGCGGACACCATTACAAAGAAATTTTTTGTGGTCACGGAGTCAAAAAACGGGCGCAGATTCACAGGGACTGCCGCGCGGATGGCACGATCACTGGTCATGCCATGGAGACACTCCTTGTAAATGCTCCACACATAAGTAGCGACCAGATACTCATTGATGCTCAGTCCGTACTTGTGGCAAACCTCCTTGAGTGCCGGAATCTTCACATAGCCGTGAATGACACCAAACTCCTCTGAATCCAGCTTCTCACCCTTGATCTGAAAAGCCTTTTTCGACTGGTAGCCCTTTTTGGCACTCCTGCGGTAATTTCGCAGAAAGCTGTCCTCACGGTTTAGAGAAGTATCCGCACTGAGGGAATCCCCCACCTTTTCCCGAAGCTCCGGATGCACCAGACGCAGGTACTGATAGGTCAGCTCCTTTAAGAAATTGATGCCGCCCATACCGTCCGTCAGCACATGGAATACCTCCAGACTGATCCGCTTCTTGTAATAGCGGACGCGGAACATATAACCCCGGTATTTATTCGGTTGGATAAACCGGCAGGGATACGTGTGCTCCTGCTTTACTGTGGGCGCTTTCTTTCCGTTTTCCTCAAAATAATACCAGAAAAAACCGGTGCGCATCCGCACATTAAACAGGTCAAACTTCGGAAGCACGATATTTAACGCTTCCTGTAGCTTTGCGCCGTCCACTTCCTCCGTCAGCTCCACGGCAATGCGGTAGGTGTTCGTCATGCTCTCACCGGCGATCACCGGGAACAAATGCGCCGTATTGTCCAGCCTGTCCCAGCGCGGAATATTGCTGTTTCGCCGCTTTTTAGGACGTTCTGTCTGATTTTTATTTGTTGTTTGCTGTTTTTCTTTTTTATTTTTGCTCATATGAATGATATTGTAACATAGATGTGAAAGTTATGCAAACGGGCAGAAAAATACCTGCGGGATGGATTCCCGCAGGTGGTTTGATAAAATACTCATTTAGAACATCTGGTTTTGATACCACGCGATCAATGAATTGCCCCATAACATGGAAACCCATATGCCCAGCGAAAGATATGGCCCCATCGCAAAAACCCGACCGGCTCCGGCCACTTTCATTCGCACAATATGTATGACAGAACCGACCATACAGCCAATCAAAAAAGCCAAAACGATTTTCTTACAGCCAAGCATCAATCCTGCTACGGCCATCAGTTTCACGTCTCCTCCACCGATCACTTTACCTTTACTCAACAATAACAGTAACGCTAATGGTCCGCTGATCATGAAAAAACCGCTCACATATTCCCGCCAGTTCTGATTGTCCAACACAACATGTATCAACCCCAACACCAATATCAGATAATTGATCTCATTTGGAATCTTATGAGTTCTAATGTCAATGACAGACAACACGAGCAGAGCAATCGTCAAAATTAAATAAAGGAATATTTCCATAGGCTTGTTTCCTTAAAGGTTCTTCATAGGTATGTATCAATATGCTTGAAAGTTGAAAGTAAAAACATTACGGTCTTGCATCGGCTGTATCAGATTCATAATTAATCTTAACTCTCTGAATGCTTCCCCATTTTGTTTTTTTACCACGCATGTATAAAGGTGCCAGCATTCGTGTCACTGCCATTACATACCGCAGAAACACAATCTCCGGTATGCAGAGCAAGCATGCTCTGATAATATCCGTAAACTTCACACGCTGTTTACTCAAAAAATTTCTTGTTGTAAAACTAATAACCGTAAGCAATGCGCCAAAAACAGCATAAATAATGAAAATTGCGATCATAACCGGCAGATTAATGATATCTACCATATATGCCAGTATCGTACATATCGTACCAAACAGCTCAATGAATGGTGATAGCATTTCATAAAAAAGATAATAAAAGTAGCTTCCCATGCTCATTACACGGCTGTGTTTTGTCATACTTTGAATTAGTCCGATATGCCATCTCCTGCGCTGTTTGACCAGATCTCGCAGTCTTTCCGGACACTGCGTCCAACACACCGCATCGTAAGCGTATTTAATCGAATATGAAATATGGTTGGACCGATGATATTCATGAAGTTTCATAATCAGCTCCATATCTTCTCCCATACAGTCGACCTTATAACCTCCAACAGCCATGACTGCATCTTTTTTGAACAATCCAAACGCACCGGAAATGATCAGATTTGCATTAAACTTATCTAAAAGCATGCGGGAAGCAAGAAATGAACGCTCATATTCAAGCACCTGAAATGCAGCTACTATTTTTTTAGGCAGTCTCATCTCTATCAGCTCTCCATCCTTGAACACACTGTCATTGCAGATGCGGATCATACTTCCTACAGCGATCACATCCTGATTTTCCAATACAGGAATAGCAATTCTGGTAAGCGCATCCTTTTCCAGGATCGAATCAGCATCCATACAGATAAAATATGGAAATCTTGAGGCATTGATACCCATATTAATACTATCCGCTTTTCCACCGTTTTCTTTATTTATCAGCGTAATCGTAGTTCCATTTCCACCGATTCCTTCATAAATCGATACCGGATCCTTACACTGAAGCTGTCGTCTGATTGGGCGCTGCACCTGATGAAGATGAAACTGTTCCTCAACGATTTTAGCCGTATGATCCTTTGATCCATCATTGACAACAATGATCTCATAGCTTTTATAGTTCAGATGCAAAAGAGACTTTATCGTTTCTGCGATCGTAACTTCCTCGTTATATGCAGGAACGACTATGCTGATTGGAACATAATAATCGTGATGGATCTCATTTCGAAGCTGTTTTTTCTTCATGCTGTTAAAAGTCTCATTACTTCCGCTTAATACGGAAATGAATAAGAAAGATGCATAACCAATCAGGTATATGACGAAAAACACTTCTGCAAACGAGATCATCGTTTTTATAAATTCCATATGCTCATAAAGAAAGACTGTCATTTCTGATTATCCTCCTGCTTTTTGATTAATTCTTCAATATATGCTGACATTTCCGGATCTTCCCGATATTGATACAGCATCGTTTCATTCGTATATCGGTCTTTCTGTTCGATGATCTCGGCAATCTCTTTTCGATCCATTCCATTGTTCTTTAAATAATTTGCAGCATTTACACGCACGTACCAGTTTCTGCTGGTAATCTTGCTTTTTATAAGTCTGCGTACTTCCTCGTCTTTACAATGGCTGAGTCCCTGTATTGCCAACATCTCGTCTACCCAATTCTGCTCATGCTCTGATTTCAATATTTGGGAAAACATTTCATTCGATTCGTCCGTAGGATATTTCAAGAAAAATCTGATCGCTGCATATTTTATTTCTTGATCTTTTGGATCGGAACGAATGATCTTCATACAAAAATCCGCAGCCGAATCCCCTGCGAACCGGAAATACTCCAGTAAACATTCTTTTGTAAAGTTGCTGTATTTTTCATAAGCCTGCATCAATCGTTCTGCCAGCTGCTTTTTATCTACCTTTGCGGTAAGCAGTCCATCCACAAACAGTTTCTTATGATAAAATCCTGCACGTTCATCCACCGCGTCTATCGCATTCATAAGAAGGTTTATATCTCCAAATTCATAAACCGCTGTCATTGTATTTGAAAATGTATACAATGATTTACTTTTCAGAAAAAGCATAAACTCACTGGCAAAAGAAGATGGAACTTTTACTTCTTCATAGCCTAAGGTTGATATGACATACGCATAATATGCCTGTTCATAATCAGATTTTTTTTGATATTTTTCCAACACAGAATATATGATATCACGAAACCATCCTCTGGCATAGGTTTTTTCATCCAGTACACTCTGTAATGCAAGCAAACACTTTGTTTTTTCTATCTGTTTCCCGATCTTTTCCTGATAACCATCTGAAAAGTTACCAGATTTACGCTTTTGCTCTATTTCTTGACGGATCTGATCCTCAAATTTGGGCATTTTCGGATAAAACCTTTGATTGCGGGCATTTTTTACTATGAGAAATACAATATCAAACAGAAGCAAGATCACGCATACTGTCATGTAAATCTGCACAATGATATTCATCGCTAAACTCTCCTTAATCTACCTGTTCATTCCAACACGCTTTTATCAGATCATAAGACTTCTTCAACCGTTCATGATAAAAAGGCGTTTTTCCAAGTGGTTTTATATCTGCCGGAACCATGTGAATAGTTGTTTTCCCGTCGCCTGCACCAACCGCTATGTGACTTATTGAAAGATACTCGACACCATAGTTTTCATAATAATCATCATGAATAAACATCTTCACCGGATCTGCAACGTTTAGCAGCTGCCACGGTATTCTGATCTCCACGCAGCTATCCTTTGCATAGAAATCCGACAAAGAATCATAGTCCTCAGCATTTGGATTTGCATTTCCGTATTTCAATTTCCCCGTTTCATAACATGCCTTTACCTTGTAATGATATGGGTTGTAGGAATCATATTCTTTAAACGTGATCTGCCTGTCGTCCGATGAACCCTCACTGTCGAGTTCTGTTCTCTCGTAGTACTGTTCCTCCTGCTGAAGCATCTGAATTTTCGTAAACAGCGGTGAATCTGTTTTTGGAAATTCTTTTGAAAAAAAGTTCTGCGCTGTTTATTGTATAATTAAAATACCAACTATTGCAGAAGACAATCCCCAAAGTTGCATGAGGATTTTCCCTATTATTGCAGATGTGTTTGGTATTTCTCTAAGGCCACAGCAAGTACTGTAGTTTTAGAGAAATATCAAAACATCCATTGCAGGCATACAAGACTTTATGTATCCTTGAAATGTCGTTGCGGACAACATTTTAAGGAGGAAAGGAGTATGCTTACAATGGACAAGGTACATTCTATCAGACAGCTCTATTATGAGCAAGGGAAAAACATACCTACCATTATCGCAGAAACCGGTTATGATCGAAAAACCATCTGTAAATACATCGACATGACCGATTTTAATACCCCGGAGCCAAAAGTAAAGGATCCGGAGAACATCTGTCCTAAACTGGACAAATACAAACCGCTAATTGACGAATGGCTCGCCGGAGACAGAAAAGCTCCCCGCAAGCAGCGTCACACAGCCAAACGAGTCTTTCACAGACTCCGCAAGGAAGTAGAGGGCTTTGACTGCTCCTACCGGCTTGTTGCACAGTATGTGGCCTACAGAAAGTCACAGCTGCACCTTGATAACAAAAAAGGATATTTACCGCTGATCCATCATCCCGGCGAAGGACAGGCAGACTTCGGTGCCGCACAGTTCTATGAAAACAGCAGATGCCATGATGGCAAATATCTAGTTCTTTCTTTTCCATACAGTAACGGCGGATATCCGCAACTGATGTATGGCGAAAACGCAGAATGCTTTATGGAAAGCATGATTGCTATCTTTGAGCATGTCGGCGGTGTTCCTACCGAGATCTGGTTCGACAACACTTCAACCATTGTCACCAGGATCCTGAAAAACGGTGGCCGTGAGCTGACGGACAAGTTCCTGCGCTTCAGCGAACACTATGGATTCAGCTACCGGTTCATGAATCCGGAATCCGGCTGGGAAAAAGGAAACGTTGAAAACAAGGTTGGTTATTCGAGAAGGAACTTCCTGGTTCCTGTTCCGCATTTCATCAGTCTGTATGATTTCAATCAAAACCTGCTTGCTGAGGCCGATGCGGACATGGAGCGCGAACACTATCACTACGACCAGACGATCCTGGAACGCTATGATGCTGACCGGAAAGCACTGCTTCCGTTACCGGACACTGCCTTTGATACGGCAAGGTACGAGACCGTTGTCACCGATAAATGGGGCCGGTTCACTCTGGAATCAGGAAAACACGAATACTCGGTCTCACCTGACCATTCCGAAGCCACTGTGATGCTTAAGATCACAGCGACGCAGGTAATCGTAATGGATATGCAGCAGCGCCTGATCGTCACCCACAGAAGACTCTATGGAGACCGGAAGCAGTCCAGCATGGAGTGGGTGCCTTATCTGACCGCCATTTCCAGAAAGCCGCGTTCCCTGTTCAACAGCGGACTGTTTGACATGATGCCGGAAAATATGCAGCGTTACATGAAACTGTGCAGCAGTTCAGACCGCGGAACCGTACTGAAAGTACTGGCAGAGCTGACGAACCGCACCGGTTTTGACAGCGCCCTTCAGACAGTTGACCAGGCATTGCTGTATCAGGTAAAAGATCCTGACAGCCTGAAAAATCTGTACCGGCGGCTTTATGCAGATGTTCCGGAGCTTCCACCGCTTCCACAGCAGAACGGGCTGCCCAAAATCGTGCAGATGCCTGTGGATCTATCCTCTTATGACCAGCTCCTTGGGAAGGGAGGTGCTGTAAATGGATGATTACAAGGATGCCATCGCGGCCTGCTGTAAACAGCTGCGGCTTTCGGTGAACCTCGTAGAAAACGCGATGATCCAGACCGGCGGCAACCATCAGGAATACCTGTACCACCTTCTGAGGGATGAAATACAGTACCGTAAATCCACAAGGGTTGCAAAGCTGATCAATACGGCAGGATTTCCACTGCAGCACAGCTTTACATCCTTTGATCCCGGCGAAGTGCAGTTTCCTGCAGGTGTCACTGTCGAAAGCCTTAAGGCACTGGATTTTTACCGCGCAGGAAATAATCTTGTGATGTATGGCAGCACAGGAACCGGGAAAACGATGCTGTCCATTTGCATCGGCATGGAAGCCTGCCAGAAAGGAATCCCGGTAAAGTTCTTCCGCACAGCGGCACTGATCAACCAGCTTTCCGAGGCACAGGAGCATGGAACACTGTCCCAGCTTCACAAAAAGATGGATAAAGCAGAGATCCTCATACTGGATGAATTCGGCTATGTACCTTACAACAGAACCGGTTCACAGCTGCTCTTTGATTATCTGTCCGGGATCCATGAAAAGAAGGTCATCATACTGAACACAAATCTGGAATTCTCCAGATGGGTAAATGTCCTGTATGACGAACAGATGACGGCAGCACTTGTGGGGCGGCTGATGCACCACTGTCATTTGATCCTGTTCCCCGGCGAGAACAACCGCCTTCGTGAATCAAGCATCAACGAGCTTTTCGCTTCCCAGAAGGGAGGTGCATTGGATGGTTGAAAATGAATTTTTCAAGGTTCAGGATCAGACCGAATGTCTTCATGACTGCCCTACGGTGTATGATTTCCTTAAGCTTACCGACGAGATGATCAAAACCATCATCGGGCTGGATGAGGAACTCGTCCGCTGGCGCCAGGTACTCATCAAGTATCTGCCACCCGAGTGGGCAGAAGGCCTGCGGCAGGATATCTTCAATAACACATCACGTTGTTTCGAAGGTGAACCTGCATACGATTTATATGTGAACTGGATGTGTGGAGGTGTGGATCCCCAACAGGAGGATTCCCAAACCGAGCGCATGCAGCGGTTGGCAAATGGAACCGATGAAACCAGCATTACATATCTGTAACTAAAAACAAAAGTATGCCTGCAACGACATTTCTCCGGCGTAGAAACTACGCTGGAGATACATGCAAAAATGAGGAATTTCCCGCTGCAACTTTTGGGAAAACAGTCTGCATTTTTAGGTATTTAGGGGTTGCAAAAAACAGTTCTGCGCACTGATATCCTCATAAAACAAAGCAGATAACATATTATAACGGTCCTGTACCCAGATACGGCTGTTATCCTGTCCATTGATCTCAACACAGAAATCTGCTTCCTCACTCATTGTGATTCCCAGATTTTCTGCCGCTTTAGAGCCGCTTTTTGGTGTTATATCAATGGGAATATACAATGTATCCTTATTGATATCGTATCCTTTCTGATCGATCATGAAATAGACACCCGATTCATCATATTTCATGTACAATTTCATGTTCTCCTGTTCCAAAACGAGATCATTCGGTCCCCACTCAGATACATCACCGTCCACATAACATACGCTCTGCTCTTCTCCGGGATCAAATGCCAGCAATCCATATGATTGTTCACACGACTGCCGATTGCTCCAGTAGACTTCATCTGTACTATTGACCGCAGCAACAGAGTTCCACGTAGTCTTATACCATTCGTCCTGCCACTCATAGATCATGCCTCCGGCGCATCCTGCAGCCATCAGATCATCATACATAGATATGATTGCTTCACCTTGCTGCGTTTCATTTAAATGACCCTGATCTCTGCCCAGTGTTTTTTCCTCTGCTGACAGAGCTCTCGATGAAGAAGCGCCAAAACCCGAAATAACCACAGGCATACCATGATGTGCTGTAAGTGCGCTTAAGTACTGTTTATATGTATTCATTTCATGAATGTCCATATAGCCGTAAAAATCCGGATATGACGGGTATGCATGGTATGACGCAAATTGCCCTGCAAAATATTGCTGCGTAGTTTTAATATGCTCAACATCAATGGCTGATGCTTTTTTAAAATAGATCTTCAGATCTTCGTCATATTCCAGAGGATCTGTCATCGCCCAATTCGCAAAAGAGATTGTCTTCTGCGCCCCGTATTTTTCAGTCTCATAGCGAATCACTTCATCCCCGATCTGAGCCAAAAAAATTTCGAAATTTGTTGCATCTTTCGTATAAAGATAATCCCCCTCATATTGCGGTTGCTGCTCATAAGAATGATCCGTATATGCAACAAGGTTTGTTTCCCATTCTCCGCCCAGAATATATCCATATACCCATGGTGATACGTCTTTATTATAATTGGCAGGCAGCAGGCCGGTAGACGTATGGATCTTAAGCCTGCCATGAACCGCATTTACCGCAGTCTTGCATTCCTTTAAAAACGGATCATAAAACTCCTGATCAAATGCCCCATAAATTGAATTGATCAGGTAATCGTCAATCGCAACTCCCTGCATAAGATAGATTGGATCCTCCCGATGCGTGTTATACTCATACAGCGCATCATAAAACTGCTTGGAACCAACTTTTTCAACACTGATCATATTTGCGCCCATTTCATGGATCTGATCAAACCAGTTCAGATATTCCTCTTTTGTAACAGCCTGTTCTGTCGCATAATAACCGGGCTTGCTAAAGCCTACGTTCACACCCTTGATCTGAAAATCCTCATATTTGTTATCCCTCAGAATATATAACGTGTCCCCTTCGACTTTGGACATACACGCCACGTTGTCGTTATCATGGGGCAGATAAAAAACCCCACTGTAAAAATATAAGTAGTTCCACAAAAAGAGACACACAACAACGAACATTGTTCCACAAATTACTTTTTTCACTGTCTAGTTCTCCTTTTGATAATTGATACTCTTATTCAACGAATCATGACAAAGCGTATATAATCGGTCAATATGCGAATCCATATGAATGATACGCTCCGAAATACAGTTTTTCAGCTGGGCAACCGCCTCCTCATAATTCCTGGGATTTCTTTCATACGGGTACAGATAGTCATACACCACTCCGTTATGCGTGCTCTCAAAACTATAGCCCCATTTCTCGTAATTACGGTCGATGGCGGGTCCTAAATATGCAATCGTCTCATCAATATAGTTCATCAGGTATTCTTCATTGAAATAGCTTTTCCGAAGTTCATGATATCGCTTTACCACACGATCCACAAATTCCCTGTCCTTAAACAAGTAAGAATACCACATACTGTTTTGTAAGGAGAACGTTTCAGGCGAAACGACTGAGAATTCATAGTAATCAAACGCCGAGTTAAAGTCCCACACACACAGCTTCATCTTATCCCCGATGTCCCGGTAAAGGAATGTGGATAATCCCATCGCATCATAGTTCAGGGTAAATTCATTGATCAAGAAATAATCCACAAATGAGTCCACATCAATATAAGCCTTATATCCGTTATGCTTATCACTATAATCATAAGAGTATAAAGCTTTCTCAAATCTTGAAATATCTGATTCTATGTATTGCTTTTGACCTTCTGTCAACGTGGCAGAGGGATATTCGATGTGATAATAGCCGCGCCGTTCTGCCCCTGTATTTGCCATGATATAGGAGTATGTCGCAAACGTTTCAATGCTTGCGCTTTCATCCTGTGATTCACGGTCGATCTGCACGATATAGGAGGTCGTGTCCACCTTGGGATTTGTTTTTTCAATCTCAATACGCCCATTTTCATTAAATTCAGGTTTCTCAACGATCAGATACACACCTATATATTCTCCATTTAAAAAAGCCTCACAAAACCGGACGTTTGGTGCATAATCCATGATCTCACCCGCCAGATTATAGCAAATATAATTACGGATCAGCGTCTTATCCAAAAACGGGCCATGCAGCGCCCACTCGCTATCCGGTGTCATTCCTGACAGCGATACCTTTTGTCCGGTCACCATATCATCTTTTTTAAATTTTATCAGATAGCCATGCTTATCATACTTACGCGAAGAAGCACCTCTGATCCGTATCATCGCCCGCTCATCTACAACGGGTGTATCAGTCAGATGATTATTTTCCGTTTCCGAATCAAAATACTGGATCGTTGCTCCAACCATCTCATCATTTTTTAAAATATTACCATTCCGGTCCATTACAGACAGGTAAGGAGCCGGCACAGGTTCATCCGTTGTTATGTTCATCAATGGTAAATGTGTACAAAACACATCATCTTCATGCTCCGTACAGACAGGTTTTTCCAGTGCCTGCAGATGCTGATGATAACGATTTTTCTTTGTATCCACATTCTGAAATCCCAATGCACTTAAAATCACCGAAACGATGACAAATATAGAAAGAATCCTATACTTCATGTCATGATCTCCAATTATCATTCGTCATTTTATCATTTGGTAACTACGATATTTCATCACTCTGAGCAACCGTATTCACATAATTCACACCGCCGATGGAAAACAGCTTATCCGCAATAGACTGCTGTTCTCTATCCTGTGAAATTGCAAGCTTATTCTCCTGCTCCCTGGATTTGTCATATATTTTTCTGTCTAATTCGTAGATAAACTCAACCGATGTCTCTGTAGAATTCTCTGCTTTAATGATCGGGGCTTTCGTAAAATATGCGTAGACCGCCTGACGAACCTCGTCTGTCTTTTCGCGATCTGCACGAATGATCAGAAGCATTCTGTTTTCATTCTTTACTCTTCCCATAAGGAGCAGTACGGCAAAAACGATAGCGCTTCCAATTCCTGCAACAGTAAAATCTCCTACGCCGCAGCAGATTCCCAGTATGATCGTCCAAAAAATATACGTGGTATCCCGACTGTCCTTAATAGAAGTTCGGAATCGAACAATAGAAAGCGCTCCCACCATACCAAGTGACAACGCCACATTATTTCCGATCACAGTCATTACCATCGTTGTGAGAATCGTCAGAGTAACTAACGTGATGTTAAATTTTGCGCTGTAAATAGATCCGGTATGTGTGATCCTGTAAGAAATAAACACCACTAATGCAAACATGGCCGATACTGCCATGCGAAGCGCAATGTCTTCCACACTTAGTGACCCCTGACTTGTAATGATATCATATAAATACTTATTCATAACTTTCCTCCTGATCTTGTTTATTGAAATGGATAACCAATTGACCGACTCAGACAATATTTACTGGATGAAATATTGCGTGCGTCCACGCGTGAAATGATATCTGATATGTATTTCAACATAAACTTATCATACTTCACCTCAAATATCACTTTATCCAGCGGAAATACCGGAGTTAACGGCAGATTTTCCGAAAACAGGTCAAAACTACTCTCTGTCGCACAGATATCACTGTCAAATGTCAACCGAATATTATTTTCTTTTGCCATAAATGCATAGCGCTGATATTCTACAATTGATTTTGGCTGATACAATTCACTTTGCATAATTGTATATAATTCCGTTGCGAAATCATCTTCATAGTTGAGCAATACAGAATATTGTCCATCGATCAGTGTCAGTGCGTCCTCCTTTGAAACCTTTAATGACCTCTTTTTCTGAAAAATATTTTCCTTTTGTTTCATCTCCAGTTTTGCACTCTGATCATTCGGATGATATATTCTCAGACGGATCTTGCGCCTGATGTTTTGTTCATTGATCTTTTGAAAAAAATCTTTATCATCCGGTGTGTCAAAATACAAAGACCGTACCATGTAGCTGCCGTTCTTTGAAAAACTATCCGTCATCAGAATGGATGCAAACACATTTCTATAGTAATGGGCATGTGTTACATCCAACGGATATTTTTCTTCTCGTCTGCAAACAGATATCATTGCTTTTCTCCATCCTGTAAAAAACTCCACTTCGTAAACTATGCTATATCACATGTGGATCATGTCGCTATAAAAACATCACCAGCTTTGATCCTTCCTCCTGTTCAAAGTTTGCCTGCTCAGTCAGAACTTTGATTTCGGCCATATTAATATATTCCACGCGGTATGCAACATTCTTTTTTGCTCCATTTAGAAGATACCTATAGCCCTCACTGCTTATTCGTCCCTTTGACCAATACGGGGTTGCCTCCAAAACACTTCCGTCATCACCATACAACAGCAATATTCCCGGATCATACGCCGTATTTTTTGTTTCCGGAAGAACTACTTCCCCGATTCGTTTTCCTTCCACCAGTCTGTAAACAGTTGTAAATTGATGATAGGCAATTCCCAGTTGTGTTCCGTACGCTTTTCTCAAGTTGGCAGCATCTTTCTTTAATGCTTTCATTCCTCCATAATAATATGTTGTATTTTTTGTAACACCATATGTAGATGACGGCGGCATTGTCTCAAATATTGTTTCCACCGGAATGCTCTTTTTGGAACAGGTGCTCACCTCATACTTTATTGCACGATCAGCCTGTTTTTTATCATAATTCATGATGGTAATTTCATCACAACAGTTCTCCAAAAATTTATCAAACAGTGTTTTACTTACGTTATCATAATAAGTAGGAATCACCTGGATCACTTTCAGATTTCGTTCATGTGCATAGTCTCTGGCTTCCGCCATCCGATTGATATATTTTTTGAATACTGCCTTTTTATCAGTTTTCCACTCGGGCAATACATGTATCTCAACGTCCAATGCAATTCGTTTCATACGGTATTTTTTCTCTACAGACTGATTGTATGCATCAATACTGTCTACAATAGAACAATATTCATCTAACCCATCAATTACCCAGCTTTTGTCTCCGGTTAATGCAACTGTTTCAATTCCACGACTTGCCAGATTACGCACCTGATATCGTATGTTTGAATCCTTCATCACTTTTTCAGACACATTC
This sequence comes from uncultured bacterium, assembly GCA_945828315.1. Classification (GTDB taxonomy): domain Bacteria; phylum Bacillota; class Clostridia; order Lachnospirales; family Lachnospiraceae; genus W0P33-017. Next base: position 18,155 of record CALZQA010000035.1, read on the forward strand.
TGATATACTCGTGTGACAGACAACTCCTCCAACAGATCAATATATTCGTCTGACATGGCCAGATTTGTTAATTCAAAATGCCACGAAAACATACTGACAGTAGTGTTTGTCATTTTCGATGTTTCTTTCGCGGAAGCTGTATTTTGGGAAGCTTCATTGCATCCTGCTGTAAAAATAAGCAGTATACACAATAAACACGCAAGAAAAATCCTTTTATACACACACGCACCTCCTAAAAATATGATCATACTATTTTTATTATAATACGATAACGATCAAATAGCAAATCTGATATACGCAAAAAGATCGCATTCACTGTCAAATGAATGCAATCTCATCACATTATACACTCTGAACAAATTTCATGAATGCCTCCCGTCCCTCTGGAGTGCATTTGTAAACACCGGCATCTTCCAATACCTCTGAGAATACCAGTCCGATCTCCTTCTTTAAAATGTCGTTTACATTGTCCGCTGTGATCGCGTCATATTTCGGCTTAAACTCATCTACCCAGTCTGCATGCTTCTCCAGCACCTCATCCGCACGGATATCTTTGCCATTTACCAGCGCATCAGCCAATCCCGCGATCTCGTCCTTTAAGCGCGCCGGGAGAACCGCCAGACCCATAACCTCGATCAGTCCGATGTTCTCCTTTTTGATGTGATGCAGCTTTGCATGGGGATGATAAACGCCCAACGGATGCTCCTCGGTGGTGATGTTGTTGCGCAGCACCAGATCCAGCTCAAACAGATCTCCGCGCTTTCTGGCAATGGGTGTGATGGTGTTGTGGGGTTCTCCGTCGGTCTCGGCAAATACAAATGCCGCCTCATCCGTATAACCGCGCCATGCCAGAAGGATCTTGTCCGCCAGCTCGATCAGGCGCTCCTTATCCTTACAGTCCAGACGGATCACGGACATCGGCCATTTTACGATGCCTGCCTGAATATCGTCAAAGCCTTCGAAACGGATCTCCTTTTCCACCGGAGCCTTTGCCATTGCAAATTCATAATGTCCGCCCTGGAAATGGTCGTGGCTCAAAATGGAGCCGCCGACGATGGGCAGGTCTGCGTTACTTCCCACAAAGTAATGAGGGAACTGCTCTACAAAATCCAACAGCTTTCCGAAGGTCGCACGCTCGATCTTCATGGGGATATGCTGTGAATTAAACACGATGCAGTGCTCATTGTAATATACATAAGGTGAATACTGGAAGCACCAGCCGCTGTTATTGATCGTTACCGGAATGATGCGGTGATTCTGTCTTGCAGGGTGATTGACGCGTCCTGCATAGCCCTCATTTTCCTTACACAGCAGGCACTTCGGATAACCGCTCTGCTTTGCCAGCTTTGCTGCAGCGATCGCCTTCGGATCTTTCTCCGGCTTGGAGAGGTTGACGGTGATATCCAGCGTGCCGTACTCCGTCTCCGTTGTCCACTTTAAGTCCTTTTTGATACGGTAGCGACGGATATAGTTGCTGTCGCAGCTCAGCTTGTAGAAATAGTCAGTCGCTGCTTCCGGCGAAGTGTTGGCATACAGGTTTTCAAAATTGCTGATGACCTCACTGGGACGGGGCATGAGCATACTCATGATCTTTGTGTCAAACAGGTCGCGGTAAACCACACTGTTCTCAGTGGTGATACCCTTTGCATATGCATAATCGCACATCTCGCCCAGCACGGTTTCCAGGCACGCCTCTGCCTGTTCCTGCGTCATGCGAGGGCTTTTCTCCCATGTGCGCACCAGTTCCTCGTCGATCTCATCCAGTGCGAACAGCTCCAGCAGACGGTTGATCGTAAAAGTTTTGTCCAGCGGGTCGATCAGTCTTGTTGCAAGCGCATAATCCACCAGTGTTAATATATTCTTCTCAATCTGAATTTCGCTCATTTCTTCCTTTTCCTCCTACGCCAGTCTTACCGGGCCGTCGCCGATCTCTACTACATAGAAGTCTGCCGCATAGCCAATCTTTTCCTTGTATGCTTTTCCGACCTGCTCGATAAAAGTATCCACTGCATCATTTTTTACAATGCTGACAGAGCATCCGCCGAAGCCTGCGCCCGTCATACGGGAACCGATCACGCCTTCTACCTTCCATGCTTCCTCTGCCAGAGTGTCCAGCTCAATGCCGGTCACTTCGTAATCATCACGCAGAGATACGTGAGACTCGTTCATGAGCTTTCCGAACAGCTCCACATCGTTGTTTTTCAGAGCCTCCACAGCCTTGATGGTGCGCTGGTTCTCATAGACCGCATGTCTTGCGCGCTTTACGCGGTCCTCATCCTTGATGGCTGACTTGAATTTTTCAAACTCCTCCTCCGTCAGATCGCCGAGGCTTTTAATTCCCACATACTGCTGGATCTCTTCCAGTGCCTTCTCGCATTCTTCACGACGCTCGTTGTACTTGGAATCGCCAAGTCCGCGCTTCTTGTTGGAGCAGGAGATCACGATCTTAGCATCCTTTAACTCAATGGGTGCATACTCGTACTCCAAGGTTGCGGTGTCAAGGAAGATCGCATGTCCCTTCTTGCCCATGGCAATGGCAAACTGATCCATGATACCGCAGTTGACGCCGTTGAACTTATTCTCTGAGAACTGTCCGATCAGAGCGATGTCCTGATTGGTCACGTCACAGCCGTAGAAGTCTTTTAAAATATATCCGGTCAGCACCTCTACAGATGCGGAAGAACTGAGACCTGATCCGTTCGGAATATTTCCGAAGAGCAGCAGATCCATACCCTGTGTGATCTTCATGCCCTTCTCGCCGAACGCCCAGATCACGCCCTTGGGGTAGTTTGTCCAGTCTGCTGCCGGATCGGGCTTCAGGTCATCGAGGCTTGACTCGATGATACCCAGATGCTCAAAATTCATAGAATAAAAACGCAGCTTGTTGTCCTCACGCTTGCGTACAACCCCATAAGTACCGATGGTCAGCGCACACGGAAACACATGTCCGCCATTGTAATCGGTGTGCTCTCCGATCATGTTCACACGTCCGGGCGCGAAGTATGTACGGATCTCTCCGTCTGCACCAAAAAGTTCTTTGAATTTTTCTAATAATTTCTCCTGCATGGTAATACCCTCCGTCATTTGATGCTTTTCATTATAGCTTCGCGCCGCCGTCATTTCAATTATTCCCGGACGGTTTGCAACATTTTTACCAAAAGTGGCATCGAAATGAATGATGTGTTATCGCTCTTCGTGCATCCACACGCGCATTTGGTTCAACCCGCGGTTGCCCCACGCGAAATATGGGATCGCCCGCAGCGTCACTTCCTCCATCTGTGGAGCCTGCTCACAGTATAGGTCATCGCCTCCGGCATAGCTGAGCCGTTTTCCGGCGATATCGAGAAGTGTCATGCCCGCCAGCACACCTTCGGTACCAGTCACCGTCTGTGCATATAACTCTTTATTAATGAACAGCGCCTGAATCTCTTCGCCGTTGTCCACACCCTCGAAGCAGTAGACCACCGGTCCGCGCATGATCGCCACGCAGCCGATATCCTCACGCACCTTCGTGTTGGCATAGACCTTTCTGACCGGCATCGCAAATTCGATCATCACTTCATCGGCGCTGCCCCATGTGCGTTCCAAATACAGATAACCATCTTTCATGGCAGCATCCGTGACAACCGTCTGTCCGTTGATCTTCACAAAAAGCTGTGCACGGCGGATATAGGACGGAATATGGATCGCCAGCGTAAATACCTCTTCTGTCTTTGCCGCCACATGATAGGTCACGCGGCCTTCCCAGGGATAGCTGCTCTCCACGCGGATATCCGCCTTCTCAAAGGACACCTCGCTTCCGATAAACAGATGTGACCAGATCACATCGTCGTCCTCGTCCCACGCATATTTTCCGAGGGAAGTCACCATGCGCACCAGGTTTGGCGGACAGCACGCACACGCATACCAGCCCGGGCGCTCCGGGATCACATGCTCATACCCGGCTGCCACACCGGAAGTACCGGGATTTACCTCCAGCGGATTTACGTAAAAAAATCGTTTACCGTCACGCTGCATACCGCTGATAATGCCGTTATAGAGCGCACGCTCCATGACATCCGCATAGACGCCGGATTTCTCACTCTTTAACATCTGCTTTGCAAAAAATACCAGCCCGATGGAGGCGCAGGTCTCCGCATACACCGTATCATTCGGCAGCTCATAGGGCACGGAAAAAGACTCTCCCACGACCGTTGCTCCGATACCGCCGGTGATGTACATTTTCTTTTGGATCATATTGTTCCAGAGACGTCTGCAGGCTGTAAACAGCTTTTCGTCGCCGTCCTCTGCCGCCAGATCCGCCATCGCCGTGTACATATAGACCGCGCGGACGCTGTGTCCCACCGCCTCATCCTGCTCATAGACCGTCGCATGGCTCTGATTGTACTTTGTATCCTCGGGCTTCATGCCGAAATGCTCCCAATCGCGCTTCTCAGCCTCTTTTTTGAAAAAGTTCGGATCCTTTCCGCGCTCCTCCAGAAAATAGCGTGCCATGTCCTTGTACTCCGTCTTTCCGGTGGCATGATACATGCGCATCAGGCCGATCTCCACCTCCTGATGCCCCGGAATGCCTTTCACCTTATCCGGCGCATCACCGAAACGGCTGATGATATGATCTGCCATACGTTCCATGACGTGCAGAAGTTTATCTTTTCCGGTAGCCTCATAGTAAGCCACTGCCGCCTCCATCATATGTCCGGCGCAGTACAATTCATGGCACTCCAACAGGTTCTGCCAACGGTGCTCCGGCTCCTTGATGGTAAAATATGTATTCAGGTAACCGTCCTCCTGCTGCGCCTGCGCCACGATATCGATGATCGCATCCGCCCGGGCCTCCAGGTCGGCATCCGGTTTGATCACCAGCGAATATGCCACGCCTTCCAGCCATTTTGCCACATCGCTGTCCTGAAAGACCATTCCGTAAAATTCTCCCTCTGCCACTCCCGCAGCGATACGGAAATTGTCAATGGCATGACTTTTCTCCACGCCCTCCTCTTCATCATTCAGCACCCGCTCCTGAAAAGGAATCACAACATCTGTGACCAGATCCTGCATCTGTGTCCAAAAGCCGTCTTTGATCTGCACCTGATCCAATCTGATTTCTCTGCTCATACGCTTCTCCTCCTATATAATGAAATGACGGGAAAAATTCCCGCCATTTCACCATCCAACTAATATATTAAGGGATTCCGAATTACTATTTTTTCAAGCGGATACTTACGACGCTGCAAGCCGGAAGTTCTACGCGGATTCCGTCTGCGGTCTTTTCGTATGCGCGAAACTGCTGCTCTGTTACAACTTCCGGAGCTTCAAATGTGTTATGCGCATTCATCGTGCCTGATACATAGGAAGCCTCTGCCACATTGTAGACAGCTCCGTCTGCAGTCAACTGAACATCTACGCTCTCTGCAGACTCCAGAGAATTGTTTGTCAGTGTGATCGTGATCACATCATCCGCATCTACAGAAGCGGACTCGATCACCTTCGGCAGTTCATTCTTGCCTGCGCCAACCGTTCCTGCACCCATCAGCTCACTGGAAAGAAGCTGTGCACCCTGGTGATGGCGATACATGTGGAATACATGATACGTGGGTGTCTTAATCATCTTGTCGCCATCTGTCAGCATAACTGACTGTAACACATTGATGAGCTGTGCGATACAAGCCATCTTGACACGGTCGGAATGCTTATTGAAAATATTCAGGGTCATACCTGCAACCAGCGCATCACGCATAGTATTTTGCTGATACAGGAATCCCGGGTTGGTACCCGGCTCTACATCTGTCCAGATACCCCACTCGTCTACGATCAGACCGATCTGTTTGTCGGGATCATATTCATCCATGATCGCGCCGTGACGGTTGATGAGCTCTTCCATATAATAACCGCGTTTTAAGGTCTGATAGAAGATCTCCTCCGTAAAATCTGTCGCACTTCCCTTCTTATTCCAGTCATCCTCCACCTCGGGAAGTGTGTAATAGTGCAATGAAAGTCCGTCCATAAATCCGTGGAAGCGAGGCTCGCTGTGATCATAGCAGGTCTCCAGCACGCCCTTTGTCCATGCATAATCGTCCACATTCGGTCCGCAGCAGATCTTCTGGATTGGTGCGTTTCCGGCATAATTTCTCACATAGGTCTGATATCTGCGGTACTCGTCCGCATAGTGCTGGGGACGCATATTTCCACCACAACCCCAATTCTCATTGCCGACACCAAAGTAGTCCACCCTCCACGGTTCCTCGTGTCCATTTTCCTTACGCAGATCAGCCATCGGTGAAACACCGTTAAATGTCATGTACTCCACCCACTCGCTCATCTCACGAACAGTTCCGCTTCCTACATTGCCGTTGATATAGGTCTTGCAGCCCAGCTGACGGCACAGTTCGAAAAACTCATGTGTTCCAAAGCTGTTGTCCTCTACGACACCGCCCCAGTGGGTGTTGATCATTTTCTTTCTGGATGCCTTCGGTCCGATACCGTCCATCCAGTGATACTCGTCAGCGAAGCAACCGCCCGGCCAGCGAAGCACAGGAATCTTCATTTCCTTTAACGCCTCGACAACATCCGTACGCATTCCGTTTACATTGGGAATGTCAGAATCCTCGCCGACATACAGTCCCTCATAGATGCATCGTCCGAGATGCTCGGAAAAATGTCCATAGATCTCAGGTGCGATCGTACTTTTTTTACTCTCGTTATTAATGATTAGTTTTGCCATATCTACTCCTTTTTAGCCCTTGACTGCTCCTGCAGTCATACCCTCGATAATATATTTCTGGAAGATCAGGAAGATCACGAAGATCGGCAGAATACCAAACATGGAACCTGCGATCAGCATATCATAGTTGTTTCCGTAAGGTGTCAGCAGCGTGTTCAGACCGATCGGAAGCGTGAACTTCTCTGCGCCCTTCAATACGAGCAGCGGCCAGAGGATCGCATTCCAAACGCCCATTGCCTGTAGAATACCCATGGAAGCAAATGCCGGTTTTGCCAGCGGTAAAATGATCTTGGTGGCAATACCGTACTCGGTCGCACCGTCAATACGCGCCGCATCCAGCAGTTCTTTCGGCAGTCCGGACAGGAACTGTCGGAAGAAAAAGATTGTGGAAGCATTACATAGTCCCGTAATGATAACACCTGTGTATGTATCGATCAGATGAAGTGCAATGATCTCCTTATATAAAGGAAGCATCAGGATCTCAAAGGGCACCATCATCGTTGCGATCACAAGGAAGAACAGCAGGTTCTTTCCCTTGAAATTATACATAGACAGACCGTATGCCACAAAGTAGCAGATGATCAATGTCAATGCCACTGAAACGATCGTGATGATCAGTGAGTTTTTATACCACATAAAATATTTCTGGCTGTCCGCGTTTCCTGAAAACAGATAATTATAATTATTCAGGTTCATCGTGGAAAAGTCAAGATTGATCGACAAACCACGACGGATCAGCTCTGTACCGGGACGGAACGATGCCAAAAGTCCTGCAAATACCGGGAATATGATGATCAGGCTCAGGATCGCAAAAAATCCTGTCGCAAGAACCGTACCTACGGTTCGCTTTGCTTTGCCCTTTCTGGAGGCTTTGTTATCTAATTGTGCCATGACTAATCCTCCTTATTCTTAAATGTACCGTTTGCAACGAGCTGTATGATATTGATAGCCAGAGCGATCACAAGCAGTACCACGCCGACTGCACAACCATAACCCATATCGTTCTTCTCAATACCACGCTTGTACAGGTAACCAACGATCGTCAGACCGATATTGTTCGGCGAGTTGTTTCCTGCCCATAGCATGAAAGACTCCAGGAACATCGCCAGTCCTGCGTAAACGGAAATCGTCAACACATAAACGGTGGTGGGCTTTAACAACGGCAATGTCACATAACGGAATTTCTGCCATGCGCTTGCACCATCAATCTCTGCAGCCTCATAAAGCGAGGTGTCAATGGCACGCAGGCCGGAAAGGAAATACAGCATATTGACACCGGTCCACCGCCAGCATGCCACGATCAGCAATGCCAGCATACCTGACCATCCCATTTTGAGCCATTTAAATGTGCCCAAGCCCAACGCGGTTGTGATCATGTTCATCTGACCGGTGGGATACTCGGTAAACATCAGGCGGAACAGCGTTCCGGAAATAACAACAGAAGTCAGCGCCGGCATATAAAGAACCGCTTTCCACACACCCTTTGCCTTTACCAGACGGCTGTCCATCAACACAGCAAACAGCATCGGGAACGGGATCAGCAAAAGCAATGTAAAGATCATATATTTTACACTGTTCCAGATCGCCGTGTGGAACACATTATCCTTTAACAGCTTTGCATAGTTCTTGAAGCCGACCCACTCGGACGATACCGCTCCGATATTCTGAAAGCTCATGGTGATCGAAGAAATCAGCGGATAAATCCAGAAGATCAGAAAACTAAGTACAAACGGTACAACAAATATGTACGGTGCTACCTTCTGTGAATACAAAAATTTCTTTATCTTCAAACTAACACCCTCCTCATCGGATGAAAACGGGGATGTCAGAGGAAAACCTCCCTGACATCCCCATCGTTAAAATACTACTGTGATTTTACTGCTCTAAATCAACTGCATCCTGTAATTCCTGAAGTGCATCATCTACATTCATGCCATCCTCAAGAACCTCATTCAATGTAGTATTGCATACATACTCATTGATGGTCGGGCTAATCGCTACGACTGAGATCTTGCCGATGTTGTCAAGACCGATGTCATTTAATACATCGTAAGGATAGTTTCTGAAGTATGCGTTGTACTGGTTGTTGTCATCATGTGCGAAAGAATCCATTGTCCAGCAAGCGGTATTACATACGTCAAATCCTAAGGTATCCCAGATATGCTGCTCACCTTCCTCAGACATCTTTGCCCAGCAAAGGAAGCGTGCTGACAGATCAGCTGCTGCAGACTGCTGTGTTACAACTGTACCGGTTCCGCCGATACCAACGGACATCTTCTGTCCCTCCTCGAATACCGGACATTTAGCGATGTACCAGTTGCCGCTCTCCTCAGGCATGTAGTTGGTGAAACGGCTCATATACCACATAGCCTTCGGGAAGGATACGATATTGTGATCCATGATATTCTGGAAACCAGCCTCAAGGTCAACGTGTCCGTCAGGAGAAACCTCTGCCAGTCCGCTGTTTAACCATGACTGCTGCATCTCTAACATCTTCTTTACAGAATCAAGCTGAACGTTTGCAGGTCCTTCGAATCCGCCGGTCCAGTCATCGCCGTACTCAGCCATTGCCAGCCATAACCAGTCAGTACCTGCAGTATCAACGGATGTGAAGTACTTGCCATCCTCGCCGATCGCGTCAATGTACTCCTGTCCAAGTGCTGCATAATCATCCCATGTAACAACTGCGTCGATCTTTGCAGTTACTTCATCCTCTGAGATGCCCATTGCCTCTGCCATAGCTACTACGTTGTAGTACATAACAGTTGCGCCTACATGATAAGGAGCTCCATAATGCTTTCCGTCCTCACCTGCATATGTATCCATACGTGCAGGAACCATGGTATCCATGTACTCTGCTGCGTAATCATCTAAAGGAACAAGCCATGTATCAAGACCCTCAACTACGTTCGGGAACTGTCCAACCTCTACGTCGCAGATATCAGGAGCGCCTGTACCTGCCTGTAAAGCGGTTAACAGTTTGGTGTGCATGTCAGCATAAGGATATGTGGTACAGGTGATCTCGATGGTCTCATCGGGATGTGCCTCGTTCCAAACCTCAGCCATCTCTCCGTAATGCGCACCGTGCAGCTCTACGAATGTCCACATCTCTAAATGTGTTCCGTTGGGGTCCCCGTAGGTGTTGGTAACTACATCTGCCTCTGCGGTCTCAGCCTCGTCCTCTGCAGCGTCCTCGGTGTCATCTGCCTCTGCGCTGTCAGTTGCTGCCGCATCGTCAGTTGCTGCTGCATCGCTTGCATCTGCAGGCGGGTTGGTCTCTCCACTTCCGCATCCTACCAGCATGGAAGCAACGAGTGTGGTACACATGAGTGCACTAATGATTTTCTTCTTCATGATTCTCCTCCTTTAACCTCTCCTTAAATATGAAATTGAAAGTTTTAAGTGCCACACGCTTCATCGGGTCATCAGGTCATCTCATATGCTGGGCTTCGGTAGCTATCAGAATGTTCCCTGATGTCTCTCGCGTGTTCCTTATGTAACTACTATATAATTTCCGTCCCTCAATGTCAACGATTATTTTAGATTTTCTTAAAGTATTTTAGAATATCCATAAATTGCACAAAATTTATCACAACAAAGCTTGATTTTCCGTTTTTCAATTGTGATATTTGCATAATCTATTGTTTTTTAATTTACAGTTCAAATATGTTCTTCTAAAGTAATTTAGTTAAATAATAGTAATGTGAGAATTTTCATTGACACAACTGTCACAAAAACCTATAATAGGAAATAATAGG
>CALZQA010000036.1 GCA_945828315.1 uncultured bacterium
TGTTTCTTATCGAGGTGCCTTCCGTACTCTTTATATATATAAAGGAGATGGGATTGTTATGGATGAAATGCAGAATATGGAAGAACAGTTAGAACAAGCGGCGGAGGAACCGGTACAAACGGAATCGGTACAGACGGAATCGGCGGAGGAAAAGACAAGCAAAAAACGTCAGAAAAAGTCGCGTGAAAAGACCAAAGGAATGGGTATCAAGATGAAACTGGTTCTTTTGGCGGCAATACCGGCGCTGGTGACGACGGTCATTATTGTTCTGTTTGCAAGAAGCTCCATGATCGATGGTATGCAGACGGAGGCGATCGATGGGTTGGTTCTTTTGTGTGAGGGTGTCAAAGGCTCTTATGAGATCATGGAAGGCGACTACAGTCTCGGTGATGACGGCTGCATCTATAAGGGTGACGAGAATATCTCCCCGTCAGAGGATGCACTGGACGGATATACAGACGGATCTGATGCGGATCTGACATTGTGCTGGGGCAAGACGCGTATGGTGACTTCGCTGAAGAATGAGGACGGTTCCCGCCCGATCGGAACGGATATTGCCGATGATGTGTGGTCAACCATCCAGAAGGGTGAGGTTTATAAGACGAGCGATATTATGATCATGGACAGGGATTACTACGCAGTCTATATACCGCTGACCAATGCGGACGGAACCGTTGTCGGTGCAGTGTTTGCAGGTCAGCCCAGTGGGGATATTACAGAGTACATCAATACAAAAGTCAGCCATTTGATTATGCTGGCAGTGATTGTGTTGTTGATCTGTATGGTTGTCGGTTATGTGATCGCAAACGGTATCGCAAAGGCGACAGTGGCAGCTGACAAAGCGCTGCTTGAGGTGGCAGATGGAAAACTGAACACAGACGTGGATGCATGCGTGCTGAAGCGTAAGGATGAGTTGGGTCAGATGGGAAATGCGTTGGAGACGCTGATCCAAAAGTTGCGCGCGATTGTTGGCGGCTTAAAGCAGTCTTCAAATACACTGTATGATTCCGGAAATTCCCTGGATGAGATGGCAGGTCAGTCATCCGCGGCTGCAGATGAGATCAGCCGCGCAGTGGAGGATATCTCCAAGGGCGCTATATCTCAGGCAGAGGAGATTGAGACGGCTTCTCAGGAGATTGCTACGATGGGAGAAGTCATTGAAAGTATTGTAAGTAATGTTGGAAATCTGACAAATACATCACAGACAATGACTGCTGCGGGTGATGCGTCTACGATCACTATGCAGGAGCTGAGCGAATCTAATGACCGCACGACAGCGGCTATCGCAAGGATCGGAAAACAGATTCGCATGACCAATGCCTCCATTGAGAAGATTGGTGCCGCAGCGACATTGATCACGTCGATCGCAGATCAGACAAGCCTCCTGTCACTCAATGCGTCAATTGAGTCAGCACGTGCAGGTGAAGCAGGAAGAGGCTTTGCAGTTGTTGCGGGAGAGATCCAGAAGCTGGCTGTTCAGTCCGATGAGGCAGCTGCTGAGATTCAGCAGATCATTGATACGCTGCTGGCAGAGTCTGAGCAGACGATGGCTGTCATGCAGGAGGCAGAAGGTCTTGTTGCCGAGCAGCAGCAGAAGCTGAATGACACGAAATCCCGTTTTAATGAGGTGAGTGACGGTATTAGTGTTTCCCGTGAGGGCACGAATGTGATCCGTGGAAATGCAAGCTCCTGTGATCATGCGAGAGCACAGGTGGTGGATGTAATCTCCAACCTTTCCGCAATCTCTCAGGAGAATGCGGCATCTGCAGAGGAGACAACCGCCTCCATGGAGGAACTGAATGCCACCATCAATATGCTCGCAGAGGCAGCAGGCAACCTGAAGGTACTTTCCGAGCAGCTGAACGAGGAAATGAATTTCTTCCAGATGTAAACACATATCTCAATTACATAATCGATCTACAGATTCCCGGACAGTTCTGGCTGCCCGGGAATTTTGTTGCCCTCACACAGCCGTTTGATTATGCCGCTCGTGCGCCCCGGCGTGCTGGCAAAGCTCTGTCGGCACACGGGGCGCCTGGAGAATATAATTTAATGGGTTGACAGATGTAGTATACAGTGGTATAACTGTATTAACACAACTAATACACATATAACAGATAATACAGATCATACACATAAAAAGAGCAGATGTGTATGGGATAGATGTTTGGTTGTGTGACGCGTAAGAAGGAAAATGAAATAGTTCGGGAACCGGACGGAGAAGAAAGGAGGAGCGTTTACATGATTCAGCTGAATTACCGTGATTCCAAGCCAATCTATGAGCAGATCAAGGAAGGACTGCGACGGCTGGTCATCACAGGAGCCATCGCAAAGGACGAAAAGCTGCCGAGTGTGCGGGAACTGGCCAGTGAGCTTGCCATCAATCCGAACACGATCCAGCGTGCCTACCGGGAACTGGAGACGGAAGGGTATATTTATACGGTTGCGGGCAAGGGCAGCTTTGCGGCAGAGCAGTCGGATGTGCATGGAAGGAGGAACGAAGAATTGTTCAAGGAGTTTGATGAAATTGTAAGAGAGTTGTTGTATCTGTCAGAGGATAAGGAAGTTCTGATCAGACGCATTGAAGAAATTGCAGGGGGAGGGGAGAAGCAATGATCCGCATTACAGATGTAGTCAAGGATTTTGATGGATTTCGCGCACTGAACCATCTGGATATGCATGTGCCGAAGGGTGCCATCTATGGGCTGGTAGGACCGAATGGAGCCGGAAAGTCCACGATCATCCGTCATATTACCGGTGTGTATAAGCAGGATCAGGGCGAGGTGAAGATCGACGGCACAGATGTCTATGAGAACCCTGCAGTAAAGGCAAAATTTGCCTATATCCCGGATGATATCTTTTATTTTACACAGGCAAATACCATTGATATGATGAAATATTATAAGGGCATTTATCCGAAGTTTGACGCGGAGCTGTTTTCCGCGCTGGCAGACTGTTTTCCGGCAGTGGATGTCAGACGCAATATCCGCAGCCTTTCCAAAGGTATGCAAAAGCAGGTGGCATTCTGGCTTTCCGTCTGCTGTAGACCGGAGCTGCTGATCCTGGATGAGCCGGTGGACGGACTGGATCCTGTCATGAGACGGCAGATCTGGAGCATCATCATGAACGATGTGGCAGAGCACGGAACGACGGTTCTCGTATCTTCCCACAACCTGCGGGAGTTGGAGGATGTGTGTGACCATGTGGGTATCATGAACGAAGGAAAAATTCTCATCGAGAAATCATTATCTGATCTGCAGGGCAGTGTGACAAAGGTGCAGGCTGCATTTGCAGGAGATATGCCAAAGCTCCCGGACGGCATTCAGGTGCTGCATAAGACGACCACAGGACGCGTGCACACCCTGATCCTAAAGGGAGAGCCCAAGGAGGCTGAGGCAGCGATGGCAGCGACGAATCCGTTGCTTTTGGATGTGCTGCCGCTGACATTGGAAGAAATCTTTATCTATGAGCTGGGAGGTGTGGATTATGCAGTCAAAGATTTCCTGTTTTAATAAAACGATATTTAAAAAGAATCTGACACGCTTCTGGCCCTTTGCGGTGTTGTATGGTGTGTATCTGATGATGGTACATCCGATGGTGATGTATCTGGAGATCTCAAATAATATGCAAAACGGCATGGACACAAAGCCTTGGCAGGTAGTGGGCGATCATTTCACAGGTATGACCGAACCAGTCAGCGTGTTTCTGGTTGCGATCGTCATCGCTGCCGCGGTGTTTGGCTATCTGTATCAGAGCCGCAGTGCCAATATGATCCATGCGTTTCCGGTGACGCGCACGGAGCTGTTTGTGACAAATTATCTGTCAGGCCTTGCGCTGATGGCGATTCCGCAGCTGTTGGCAGCGCTCGCCACCAATCTGGTGATCCTTGGAAAAGCAAACAGCATGATCTGGGCGGTGTGGACATGGTTTGGCATCACCTTCGGTGAGACGATCTTCTTTTTTGGTTTTGCATGCTTCATCGTAATGTTTACCGGACAATTGTTGGCAGCCGGACTGTTCTACATGATCTGGAACTTTTTGTATGTAGCATCCGTTATGCTCATTAATGCGGTGGGTGAACTTATGATCTATGGACTGAGTGGAGCGTTGATCAGTGCGATCAGTCATCCGCTGTTTCCGGTTGCTTATCTGCTTAGAAAAGTTGGTTTTTACATGGACGGTTCCACACAGATCTATCATGTGCAGGGTATTTCCACATTGCTGATCTACGCGGGCGTGGGTCTGATCCTTACCGCATTTGCATGGTACATTTATCAGAAGCGACGGATCGAATGTGCCGGAGATTTCCTGTCCATGAAGTGGACGATGCCTGTGTTCCGCTGGGGCACAGCGATCGTTGTGGGTGCGGCAGGAGCGCTCTGCTGGACCTATCTGACCGGCGAATACACCAGCCAGAACCGCATGGTAACGAAGTTTGTCATCTTCCTCGTGATCTGTTCCGCAGTGCTGTTCTTTGTGGCAGAGATGTTTATCGAAAAGAGCTTCCGCGTGCTGAAAAAGCGCATCGCCATGGAATGTGTGAGCTGTGTAGCGGTATTGCTGATTGGTGTCGGCCTCCTGCAGCTTGACGTGTTTGGCATTGAATCCTACGTACCACAGACCGAGGAGATCCGGCAGGTTGCCTTGTCGGGTAATGGAAATGTGAGCTTTGAGGATGCCTCCGATGTGGAGCAGGTGCGTGCACTGCACAAGCTGATCGTCGATCACCGCAAGGATCAGAAAGCACAGATGCGAAACGGTGCCATGGAACAGGCGGCGGTGGTCGGTGATGTAGACGGGTCTGCAAGTGCTGAAAATGCATATTACTATGATTATATTGGCATTACCTATACATTGAATAATGGTAAAAATGTGTCCCGCTCCTACCAGATTGTAACGAATGATACGTCCTTTAAGGAGCTTCTGACGGCACAGTGCGAGGGATTGTTTAATGATCCGGAAGCGCTCAAGCGCAGCTATTTTGGCATGAACTATAAAGAGCTGAACTGGCAGCTGATCGGTGCCGGCGTAGATCATGCAAGAGTCGACGAGCGGGGAGAGTATTTCTATGACAGTGATCCGGTCTATGGCTCACAGGAAGACTTACAAAAACTTTTTGACGCTGTGCTGGCGGATTTTGATGCAGGCGCATTTTCAGATTATGGATGGAATGGAGCATCAGAAGTCAGTGCAACTATGAATCTGACGCTTCGAACAGACCATAAGCGTGAGGAGATCCGATTTGCAAGTGACGGTGGATATATGTCCTACTTTGACGGTGAAGAACTGCCGAACGGTACACAGGTGTATTCTTCCCTGTATCTGACTGACCGCTGCACAAACATCATCAATGCTCTGATCGAGCTGGGTGAGATCGAGAGTGCGGATGATCTGCGTGTGCCGGAGGGTGACGATGTGATCTATGAAAAATACTAGGATCTGATCTGTGAAGTTGCGGAACAGATGCCAAAATGATTGAACAACGCTTATAAAGTGTGATAAAATACCTTCTGTGGTGGAAGACTGCCATGGGAGGTATTTTTATTTGATCGGGAACGTGAGTTTTCAGGGGTCATCGATTGAAATGGTATGTAAAATCTGAGGTATGAAAAATATGAACAAGACAACACACAAGATCGCTTCAGTTGCACCCGGCAGTATTGCAGAGGAACTGGAGCTTGCGCCGGGGGATGTGATCCTGGCGATCAATGATCAGGAAATAGAGGACATTTTTGACTATCACTATCTGGTGGAGGACGAATATCTGGTGATGCTCGTGGAAAAGCCGGATGGCGAGCAGTGGGAGCTGGAGATCGAGAAAGACGATGACGAGGACCTGGGCATCACCTTTGAAAACGGTCTGATGGATGATTATAAGTCCTGCTCCAACAAATGCATCTTCTGTTTTATCGATCAGATGCCGCCGGGCATGCGCGATACGCTGTACTTTAAGGATGATGATTCAAGACTGTCTTTTTTACAGGGAAATTATGTGACGTTGACCAATATGAAGCAGAAAGACATCGACCGCATCATCCGTTACCGGCTTGATCCGATCAATATTTCCGTGCAGACGACAAATCCCGACCTTCGCTGCATGATGCTGCACAATCGCTTTGCCGGGGATGCGTTAAAAAAGATCGATACGCTGTATGAGGCTGGCATACGCATGAACGGACAGATCGTGCTGTGCAAGGGTGTCAACGACGGCGCTGAACTGGAGCGCAGCATCCGTGACCTCATGAACTATCAGCCTTATATGGAGAGTGTATCGGTGGTTCCGGTGGGACTGTCAAGATTTCGTGAGGGACTGTACCCGCTGGAGCCCTTTACAAAGGAGGATGCCTGTGAGGTGCTGGACTTGATCCACAGCTGGCAGGAAAAGAGCATGGCGCAGTTTGGAACGCATTTTATCCATGCCAGTGATGAGTGGTATCTGCTGGCGGAGCGTGAACTTCCGCAGGAGGATAACTATGATGGTTATATCCAGCTGGAAAACGGTGTGGGAATGCTCCGACTTCTTCAGGTGGAATTCACGGAGGCGCTGGCCGATGCACCGGGGGATGTGAACCTCACGAGGGAGCTGTCCATCGCCACCGGACGGCTGGCAGCACCGTTTTTAGAGCAGCTCATGGAACAACTGGCGGAGAAATATCCCCATGTCCGTGTGCATGTCTATCCGATCCGCAATGACTTTTTCGGTGAAATGATCACGGTATCGGGTCTTCTGACCGGTCAGGATCTGAAGAACCAGCTGTCGGTGGTGCCGCTGGGTGAAAAACTGCTGCTTCCATGCAACATGGTGCGGAGTGAAGAACAGGATTTTCTGGATGATGTGACCGTGGAGGAACTGGAAAAAACTTTACAAGTTCCGATAGATATTGTAAAATCAAGCGGTACAGATTTATTTCAAGCGATATTAGGAGATAGATAATGAGCAAACCGATCGTGGCGATCGTAGGTCGCCCCAATGTAGGAAAATCAACACTGTTTAATGCGCTGGCAGGTTCGCGTATTTCAATCGTACAGGACACACCGGGTGTGACCCGTGACCGTATTTATGCGGATGTGAGCTGGCTGAACTATAATTTCACACTGATCGATACCGGAGGTATTGAGCCGGATAGTGGTGATGTGATCCTCTCCCAGATGCGGGAGCAGGCACAGATCGCCATCGATACGGCGGACGTGATCATTTTTATCGTGGATGTGAGACAGGGCATGCAGGATGCGGACGCAAAAGTTGCCGATATGCTGCGGCGTTCCCATAAGCCGGTGGTTCTGGCAGTCAATAAGGTAGACAATTTTGAGAAGATGATGATGGATGTCTATGAGTTTTACAATCTCGGTATGGGCGAACCTTTTCCGGTATCTGCGGCGTCCATGCTCGGCACCGGTGATCTGCTGGATGAGGTGATAAAGCATTTCCCGGACCGCACTGGGAATGATGAGGAGGATGAGCGTCCGAAGATCGCTGTCATCGGAAAACCCAATGTCGGCAAATCATCGCTGGTGAACCGTCTGACCGGAGATAATCGCGTGATCGTATCGGATATTGCGGGAACGACCCGAGATGCCATCGACACGCCGGTCAAATATCACGGCAGAGAGTATGTATTTATCGATACCGCAGGCTTGCGGCGTAAAAATAAAATTAAAGAAGAGATCGAGCGATACAGCATTATCCGTGCAGTGACTGCTGTTGAGCGCGCGGATGTGGTTCTGCTCATGATAGACGGCACGGAGGGCGTGACCGAGCAGGATGCAAAGATCGCCGGCATTGCCCATGAGAGAGGCAAGGGTATCATCATTGTCGTAAACAAGTGGGATGCGGTGGAGAAGGATGACAAGACGATTTACCGTCAGACGGAAAAGATCCGCCAGATTTTGAGTTTCTTATCTTACGCGGAGATCATGTTCATCTCTGCGAAGACCGGACAGCGTGTGCAGAATGTGTATGACATGATCGATATGGTCATTGAGAACAATTCCATGCGTATTGCTACCGGTGTGCTCAATGAGATCGTGGCGGAGGCAGTGGCTATGCAGCAGCCGCCCACTGACAAGGGCAAGCGCCTGAAGATCTACTATGTGACACAGGTGTCGGTGAAACCGCCGACCTTCGTCATTTTTGTCAATGACAAAGAACTGGCACATTTTTCCTATGTGCGCTATCTGGAAAACCGTATCCGGGATGCATTCGGATTCCGGGGCACGTCTTTAAAGTTTATTGTCCGAGAGCGGAAGGAGGAGCAGTAAGTCGATGTTAGCACGTATTATCTCAGTTTTGATCGGTTATGCCTGCGGGCATTTTCTCACAGGATTTTTTTACGGGAAGACGCAGCATGTGGATCTCAGAAAAGTTGGTAGTGGAAACGTGGGAACGACGAACACATACCGCAATCTGGGACCGAAGGCGGGTATTCTGACACTGCTTGGCGATGTATTTAAGGTTGTATTGTCCGTACTGATCGTATGGCTGCTGTACCGCAACCATGCGGATGTGAATGTCAAGGTGCTGGAGTACTATGCTGCGCTTGGCACGATCCTTGGACATAATTTCCCTATCTTCATGAAATTTCATGGCGGAAAAGGAATTGCCTGCACAGGTGGTCTGATGGTGGCAGTATGCCCGATCTGTGTGCCGGTCTGCCTGACCATTTTTCTAGTTACTGTTTTGACCACGAAGTATGTGTCTCTGGGTTCCATTCTGGTATGCATCAGCTTTTTTATCCAGATCCTGATATTTGGACAGAACGGTATGCTCGGTGTGGCAGGTACAGATCTGATCGAGGTGTACATACTGGCGGCAGTTGTTATGGTGCTGGGTATTGCCAGACATCATGCGAACATCGGTCGATTGCTTCATGGTACCGAGAACAAGTTTTACTTTAAACCGAAAAAACAGGAGTAAACGAAATGAAAGAAGAAACGATCAAAATTGTTTATCATACGGATCAGATCGACAAGCTGACTTACATCGACGGAAAATCGGACTGGATCGATCTGCGTGCGGCGGAGGATGTGGAGTTTCACGCGGGGGAGTTCAAGCTGATCAATCTGGGCGTTTCCATGCAGCTTCCCGAAGGCTACGAGGCACATGTGGTGCCGCGCAGCTCAACCTTTAAAAATTACGGTCTCATCCAGACGAATTCCTGTGGGATCATTGACCAGACCTATTGCGGTCAGGATGATATCTGGCGCTGGCCTGCATATGCCACCAGAGATGTGGTGGTACATGCTAATGACCGGATCTGTCAATTCCGCATCGTGGAAAACCAGCCGAAGATCCGGTTTGATGAAGTGGATTTTTTGGAGGGAGAGAACCGTGGAGGATTCGGTTCCACCGGAAAAAAATAGTGATATGGCTGTCAGCGATGGGAGGATGAATATATGCTGATTGTTTATCCTGATTATTATAAGGATTTTTCATGTGTTGCTGGTGACTGCGAGGATACATGCTGCGCAGGCTGGGAGATCGTGATCGATCCCGGATCGTTAAAAAAATATCACGAGTCGGTAGACTTTCAAGGACGTCTCCTGCGCGACATCAAGTGGCGCAAGGGGACGTTTCGTCAGTGCAGGGACGGCAGATGTGCGTTTTTACGGGAGGATGGGTTGTGTGACCTTTACCGGAATCTCGGTGCGGACAGTCTGTGCCGGACGTGCAGGACATATCCGAGACATACGGAGGAATTTGAGAATGTGCGGGAGATCACCCTGTCGATCTCCTGTCCGCAGGTGGCGCGAATGTTGATGGAGCGCAGGGAGCCGGTGCGGTTTCTGGAAAAGGAAATTGACAGGGACGAGAGCTATGAGGAATTTGACTATTTCCTGTTTTCCTGTCTGACCGATGCACGGACGGTGATGCTGCGGATCCTGCAGGATCGCAGACTGGCGATCGATGAACGGCTGCTACTGGTGCTTGGCATCGCCCATGATCTGGAGGTGCGTTACCGTCAGGGCAGACTGGGTGAATATGATGAGGTACTGGCCCGTGCACAGAGCCCCCGGGCATTGGAAAAAGTCCGGGAGTGGCTGAAGCGGCGCAGACGGGAGCCGGAGAAAAATTATGCATTGGCAAAAAGACATTTTTACAGATTGTGCGATCTGGAGCGTTTGCGGGATGAATGGGATCAGTTGCTGATCGAGACACAGATGATCCTGTATGTGCAGGGAGCAGCCTCATACGGCACACTGCATGAAGAGTTTGCCGCGTGGGCAGCAGAGAACGCGCCGGATCTGACCGTGCAGCTGGAACAGCTGGCGGTATATTTTATCAGCACCTATTTCCCGGGGGCTGTCTATGACGGCAGAATATACGGAAAAGCAGATACCGCTGTCGGGTATGTGGCGCAGCTCTATGATCTGTTCATGGCGCGCTGGCTAAAGAATGAAAAGCAGCTGGATACAGAAGATGTGATCGAGATCGTCTATCGTTATTCCCGGGAGATCGAGCACTCTGACCCAAATCTGGAAGCAATGGAGAAATATATTTGGTGGAGGATAACGACATGAATATCAGAAGAGCGGAACAAAAGGATTTAGAGGGGATCAATAAACTTTTAAATCAGGTGCTGATGGTACATCACAATGGCAGACCGGATCTGTTTAAGGCAAATGTGAAAAAATATAATGATGCGCAGCTTTTGGATATCATTGCGGATGATGAGCGACCGATCTTTGTGGGTGTGGATGAAAATGAGCAGGTGATGGGCTATGCATTCTGTGTGTTTGAGCATCACAAGGATGATAATATCCTGACTCCGATCAAGACACTCTATATTGATGATCTGTGCGTGGATGAGACACTGCGCGGACAGCATGTGGGCAGCAAAATCTATGAGCATGTACTTGCATTTGCAAAGGAGAGCGGCTGCTACAATGTGACGTTAAATGTGTGGGAGTGCAATCCTTCCGCACGGAAATTTTATGAGGCAATGGGACTGGTGCCGTATAAGACCGGTATGGAGAAAATATTATGAAGCTGAATGAATTGAAGGAGCACCAGAGTGCTCGAATCTTACATATTGAAGGAAAAGGAGCATTGCGCCATCATCTGCTGGATATGGGACTGACTCCGCGCACAGTAGTGACGCTGCGCAAGGTGGCACCCATGGGAGATCCTATTGAGATCGAGCTTCGTGGTTACGAGCTGACGCTTCGTCTGGCGGAGGCGGCGAATATTGAGGTGGAACTGACCGAGGAGCAGGCACATGCCTCCGGGCGAGGGGAAAGATCCAGGAGATCAGATAAAGAGCATCCCGGCATGGGTGAGCTGGGAAAGGCGGATGACTGGAAGCAGCATAAGCTGGGCGAGGCGATCCCCAAGGGGCAACCGATCCGGTTTGCCCTGGCGGGCAACCAGAACTGTGGAAAGACGACGCTGTTCAATCAGCTTACCGGAGCAAATCAGCATGTAGGCAATTTTCCGGGAGTGACTGTAGACAGAAAGGACGGTACGATCCGTAATCATCCGGAGGCGACCGTGACCGATCTGCCGGGTATATATTCTTTGTCACCCTATTCAAATGAGGAGATCGTGACGCGGGATTTTCTGCTGCGCAGCAAACCGGACGGTATCATCAATATCGTGGATGCCACCAACATCGAGCGAAATCTGTGCCTGACGATGCAGCTCATGGAGCTGGGTATTCCGATGGTATTGGCACTGAATATGATGGATGAGGTACGTGACAACGGCGGTACGATCTATATCAATGAGTTGGAAGAAATCTTAGGCATTCCGGTTGTTCCGATCAGCGCGGCGAAAAATGAAGGTATTGAGGAGCTGATCAGCCATGCGATCCACGTTGCGCGTTATCGCGAGGCACCGGGTCGGATCGATTTCTGCCCGGTGGGCGGTGATAAGAGTGACGAGACAGGAGCGGTTCATCGCTGTATTCACGCTTCCGCACACCTTTTGGAGCCCTTCGCGAGAGAGGCAGGGCTTCCGGTCCGTTTTACGGCAACAAAGATGGTGGAGGGCGACCGTCTGGTCATCGAGGCATTGCAGCTGCCGGAGGAAGAGCAGGCTGCACTGGAGACGATTATTTCCAACATGGAAAAAGAGGGCGGTGTCGAGCGGGAGGCAGCCCTTGCAAATATGCGTTTTGACTTCATTGAGAAGCTTTGTGCGAGAACAGTTGTGCGTCCCCACGAGAGTAAGGAGCATAAGCGCAGCGTAAAGATAGACCGGATACTTACCGGAAAATACACAGCGATCCCGTGCTTTATCGGCATTATGGCGCTGGTGTTTGTCATGACATTCGGCTTGTTGGGCGCATGGCTGTCGGATCTGATGTCGATCGCTGTGGATGCGATCATTGCGCTGATCGATAAAGGGCTGTCGCTCTGGCAGGTCAATTCGGTGGTGCACAGTCTGGTGATCGACGGTATCTGTCAGGGTGTCGGAAGTGTCATCAGCTTCCTGCCCACCATCGTGACGCTGTTTTTCTTTCTGTCGATCCTGGAGGACACCGGATATATGGCGCGTGTGGCCTTTGTCATGGATAAGCTGCTGCGAAAGATCGGTCTTTCCGGCAGAAGCTTTGTGCCGATGCTGATCGGTTTTGGATGTTCGGTGCCTGCGATCATGGCTACCAGAACGCTTTCCAGTGAGCGTGATCGAAAGATGACCATCCTCTTGACACCGTTTATGAGCTGCAGTGCCAAGCTGCCGATCTATGCGTTGTTTACGACAGCATTTTTCCCGCGCGCATGGCGCCCGGTCGTGATGGTAGGACTGTACTTTTTCGGCATTTTATGTGGAATCCTCTATGCGCTGATCCTATGCAAGACGAAGTTTACCGGAGAGCCGGTGCCTTTTGTCATGGAGCTTCCGAACTACCGGCTGCCGGCGGCAAAGAGTGTGGCACAGCTGATCTGGGAAAAGGCGAAGGACTTTATCCAGAAGGCCTTTACGATCATTTTCCTTGCGACGATCATCATCTGGTTTTTACAGAGCTTTGATTTCCGTTTGAACGTTGTGTCTTCACCGGATGAGAGCCTGCTGGCACTGCTGGGTGGTCTGATCGCACCGATCTTCAAGCCTTTGGGCTTCGGTGACTGGCGGATCGCAACCGCGTTGCTCACCGGATTTACGGCAAAGGAGAGTGTCGTATCGACACTGACGATCCTGCTGGGTGGCGATGTGTCGGCGCTTCCCACATTATTTACACCTTTTGGAGCAATCGTTTTTCTCGTATTTACCTTGCTGTACACGCCCTGTGTAGCTGCCATCGCGACGGTCAAGCGCGAAATGGGTGGCAAGGGAGCAGCGATGCTGACAGTGGTAGTGCAATGTCTGATCGCATGGCTGGCTGCGTTTGTTGTGCGGATCATAGGTCTGGCAATCGGACTGGTGTAGTAAGAAAGTGAAATGCGGATATTCGTAATGAAAGGGGATTTCATTTTTGGAAGTGATACAACAGATCGATCTTTCAATTTTATTGTTTATCCAGGAGCATCTGCGCGTCACGTGGATGAACGGCTTCTGGGAGTTTATCACGAGTTTTGGTGACGGTGGGATTTTTTGGATCATTTTGTCACTGGCGCTGATGATACCAAAGAAAACGAGAAAGGCGGGGATCGTGGCGGGATGTTCATTGCTGCTGGGATTTCTGATCACAAATGTGACATTGAAACCTCTTGTGGACCGCGTGCGGCCCTATAACTATTCTGATGCCATCATTCCGCTGGGAAGGATACCAAAAGAATCATCCTTCCCATCCGGTCATACATGTGCTTCTTTTGCATGCGCCCTCATCTATGTCCACATGCTGCCGAAAAAATACGGCATTCCGCTTGTCGTGCTTGCGACGCTGATCGCACTATCAAGGCTGTATCTGGGTGTGCACTTTCCGACGGATGTGATCGGCGGATTTCTGGTGGCGCTGTTTTCAAGTACGCTTGTATACTGCTGTTATCAGCGGATGGAATGGAAAAAAGAAGCCAAAAATGACTTTAGATAATCAGTTTTTGGATGCAATTAAGCGCGTTTTCTTGACATTTTCCTGAAAAAGTGGTTTAATCGGTAAGGTGAAATCAATGCTTCAACGCGTTGAAGCGGCAATTCATAAGTTATGGTAAGGAAAAAGGAGAGAACGAAATGAAAAAGAAGATCTTATCAGTTATTTTAGCATCTGTTATGATGCTTTCTCTTGGAGCATGCGGATCTGCAGCTTCATCTTCAGATAGTGCAGCGTCAGACAGCACAGAAGCAACAGAGGACGCAGCGCCGGCAGACGATGCAGCATCTGCATCCGATGAGACTTATACGGTTGGTATCTGCCAGCTGGTACAGCATGATGCATTGGATGCGGCAACCCAGGGATTTAAGGATTCCCTCTCAGAGGAGCTCGGAGCAGACAAGGTGACATTCGATGAGCAGAATGCACAGAATGATCCTGCTACCTGCGCAACCATCATCAATGGTTTTGTATCTGAAAATGTAGATCTGATCCTTGCAAACGCAACTCCTGCGCTTCAGGCTGCAGCGGCAGGAACTGATACGATCCCGATCCTGGGAACATCAGTTACTGAGTACGGTGTAGCATTAGAGCTGGATGATTTTAACGGTACTGTTGGAACGAACGTTTCAGGAACTTCTGATCTTGCTCCGTTGGACGGACAGGCAGATATGATCCAGGAGATCTTCCCGGATGCAAAGAACATTGGTCTGTTATATTGTTCTGCCGAGGCAAATTCACAGTATCAGGTTGATACGGTAAAGGGCTTTCTTGAGGAGAAGGGTTACACCTGTGAGTTTTATGCATTCTCAGATTCCAACGATCTGTCAGCTGTAGCGACAAAGGCAGCTGAGAACAGCGATGTGATCTATGTTCCCACAGATAATACCTGTGCAAACAATACAGAGATCATCAAGAACATCTGCATGCCTGCAAAGGTTCCGGTCATCGCAGGTGAGGAAGGTATCTGCGCAGGCTGTGGTGTTGCAACACTTTCCATCAGCTATTATGATCTTGGCGTTGCTACCGGAAAGATGGCAGCAAAGATCTTGAAGGGTGAGTCAAAAGTTGAGGAGATGCCGATCGAGTACGCACCGAACTTCACAAAGAAGTACAACAAGGAAATCTGTGAGGAACTTGGAATCACAATTCCTGACGGATATGAAGCAATTGAGTAATATCAGAAATATTGCATTAGAACTGTGAAAACATGTAGCAGTGACAGGTCGGGGCATAGACTGCCCCGGCCTTAAGCCGTTTCATAAATATCATTTAAAAGCCAGGGAGGAAATCATGGATATCAGCAGCTTGTTCATCGCTATGCCGGGGGCAGTAGCGCAGGGACTTATTTGGGGAATCATGGCGATCGGTGTGTACATCACCTTTCGTATTCTGGATATCGCGGATCTGTCCGTAGATGGTACGATGTGTACCGGTGCTGCCGTTTGCATTATGATGATGCAGGGCGGCGCGAACGTTTGGGTTGCCATGCTGGTGGCAACACTGGTAGGTATGGTTGTAGGACTTGCAACGGGAATCTTTCACACGGTTATGGGAATTCCGGCAATTCTTGCAGGTATTTTAACACAGCTCGGGCTGTGGGGCGTCAACTTAAAGATCATGGGTAAATCCAATCAGGCGATCAATGTGGACAAGTATGATCTGCTCGTATCATTAAGGTACGTAAAGAATGGCATACTTGATAAAAATTCCATCGTTGTCGTTGTAATATTTATCATTGTGATCATTGCTGTTTTATACTGGTTTTTCGGAACAGAGCTGGGAAGCAGTATCCGTGCCACCGGCTGTAACGAGAACATGGCGCGAGCACAGGGAATCAATACGAACTTCAACAAGGTGCTTGGTCTTATGATCTCCAACGGTCTGGTAGCGCTTGCAAGTGCGCTGCTGGGGCAGTATCAGGGATTTGCTGATATCAACATGGGAAAAGGTGCCATCGTGATCGGTCTTGCGGCTGTGATCATCGGTGAGGCCATCTTCGGTAAGATCTTTAAGAATTTTGCATCCAAGCTGCTGGCAGTAGCATTGGGCGGTGTCATCTACTTCATTGTTTTACAGGTCGTGATCTGGCTCGGTGTGGACACCAACCTGTTGAAGCTGTTCCAGGCACTGGTCGTTGCGGTATTCCTTGCTGTTCCCTACTGGAAGAGCCGTTATTTCTCCAAACCGAAAAAGATCGAAGAGACTGCAAAGGAGGGAAAATAAGATGTTACAGATGAGCAATATTTATAAGACCTTCAATGCAGGAACCGTCAATGAAAAAACCGCCCTGCGCAATTTGTCTTTGACGCTGGAGGACGGAGATTTTGTTACGGTCATCGGAGGAAACGGTGCGGGAAAGTCTACCATGCTGAATGCGATCGCAGGAACCTGGCCGGTGGATCAGGGAAGTATTGTGATCGACGGAGCGGATGTTACAAAGCTGCCGGAATATAAGCGTGCAAAGTTCCTCGGTCGTGTTTTTCAGGACCCGATGACGGGAACGGCAGCGACAATGGAGATTCAGGAGAATCTTGCGCTTGCCATGCGCCGCGGCGAAAGCCGGACGCTGAGAGTGGGCATTAAGGATAAGGAGCGTCAGCAGTATCGTGAGATGCTGGCAACACTTGGGCTTGGTCTGGAGGACCGTATGACATCCAAGGTCGGTCTGCTTTCAGGAGGACAGCGACAGGCGCTGACACTTCTCATGGCTACGTTGAAAAAGCCGAAGCTTTTGCTTCTGGATGAGCACACGGCGGCACTTGATCCGAAGACGGCAGCGAAGGTGCTGGAGACAACAGATATGATCGTCAATCGTGATCACCTGACGACACTGATGATCACCCATAATATGAAGGATGCCATTGCACACGGAAACCGCCTGATCATGATGATGGAAGGCCGTATCATTCTGGATATCCGTGGCGAGGAGAAGAAGAAGCTTACCGTATCCGATCTGCTTCGCAAGTTTGAGGAAGAGAGTGGTGAGGAGTTCGCAAGCGACAAGGCGATCCTCGGATAAAAGGCACTCAGCAGAAACGAATTTTATACAAACATTTTCACGGGTAATCGTACAATATTCACCAACTTTGTTTTTTTGAAAAAATCCTTTGACAAGCGGCGGTAAGTATTGTACGATTATTTTAGCAGAAAAACCGAAACGTTTCGGTTTTGAAAATCGGATTTATATGAGGAGGAAAAAGAGATGCCTTTAGTTACTTCAAAACAGATGTTAGCAGATGCCCAGAAGGGTGGATATGCAGTGGGCGCGTTCAACGCCGAGAATATGGAGATGGTGAAAGCAATCATCAAGGCTGCCGAGGATTTAAAGGCACCGGTCATGATCCAGACGACACCCTCCACGGTAAAATATGCAAGCCTGGAAATGTTTGCGGCAATGGTTGCGGCAGAGGCGAGAGATGCGAGTGTTCCGGTATGTCTGCACCTGGATCACGGCAGCAGCTTCGAACTGGCAGTACGCGCCATCAAGGAGGGTTACACTTCCGTTATGATCGACGGCTCCAAGCTCCCCTTTGAGGAGAATATTGATGTGAGCGCGCGTGTGACGGCAGTAGCACATCCGAACAACATTCCGGTGGAGGCAGAGCTGGGCAAGGTCGGAGGCAAGGAAGATGATCTGGAGGCAGTTGCTGATACCAATACCGATCCGATGGAGGCAAAGGAGTTTGTAGAGAAGACCGGCATCGACTCACTGGCAGTAGCGATCGGAACTGCACACGGCTTCTACGTAGGTACGCCGGTGCTGGATAAGGAGCGATTGTCAGAGATCCGCGCGGTAGTGGACGTTCCGCTTGTACTGCACGGCGCATCCGGCCTGTCTGATGAGGACGTGAAGGATTGCGTAAAACGCGGTATCTGCAAGGTGAATTTTGCAACAGAGCTTCGCGTGGCATATACAGATGCCGGCAAAGCATTATTAAAGGAAAAGCCGGATACCTTTGATCCGAAGAAGCTGGGAGAGGTCGGTATGGCAGCAGTCACAGAACTGGTAAAGAATCGCATGAAGGTGTGCGGCTGTGACGGCAAAGCGATCTGATGGCTGCGACGATCAAGGACATCGCAAACCGCACAGGACTTGGTCTGGCAACGATCTCATCCTACTTGAACGGCGGCAATGTCCGGGAAAAAAACAGGCAAAAGATCGAAGCAGCGATCAAAGAATTGAATTTTGAGGTCAACGAGGTTGCCCGCGGGCTGAAGACGAACCGCACCCATACGATCGGAGTCGTGATCCCGGAGTTGAACAATATTTTCTGTACGGAGATCATTACCGGAATGGAGGATATCCTGAGGAAAAAGGGTTATGCGACGATCGTGTGTGACTGTAGAACAGACAAAAAGCTGGAGCGGGAAGCGGTAGAGTTTTTATACCGCAAGCGCGTGGACGGCATCATCAATATGCCGGTGGACTCGACCGGCGCACACTTAAAGCAGTTTGAGATCGCGAAAAAACCGATCGTCATCATCGACCGCAAGCTTCCGCAGATCGCCTGTGACAGTGTTCTGGTTGACAATCGGGATGCGGCAAAGAAAGCGGTGGACATTCTGATCAATAACGGTCACCGGCATATCGGACTGATCACCGGACCGGAGGAGATCTATACGGCAAAGGAGCGCTACAACGGTTATGAGACAGCCTTGTCCGAAGCAGGAATACAGATAGACCCGGGACTGGTCGTACACAGCGATTACACGATCCGCGGGGCGGTGTCAGGGGTGGAAAAACTGCTGGATGCGCATCCGGAAGTGACGGCACTGTTTGCCGCCAACTACGAGATGACGATGGGGACGATGATCGTACTTAATGAGCGGGGGATCAGCATTCCGGAACAGATGTCCGTCATCGGCTTCGACAACCGGGAGTTTGCGCGGGCGCTTCATCCGACGCTCACGATCATCACACAGCCCACGGAGGCGATCGCAGCGCAGGTGGCAGAGACGATCCTGGATCGTCTGGAACAGGGGGAACAGACTGCACCGAAGGAACTGTACCTGAAGACTGAGGTGATGGTCGGAAAATCAGTAAAAAATATATAGGCTTCCAGGGAGGAACAATGGGGACATATTTATTAGGAATCGATATCGGAACGAGCGCCTGCAAGGTGGCGATCTTCGAGAAAAACGGAAATGTGCTGGCACAGTCCAATCAGCCCTATCAGCTCTATTATCCGCATCCGGGCTGGGTGGAGCAGGACGCGGATGAGTGGTGGAATGCGATCTGTGACGGTATCAAAGATGTATTGGGAAAAAGCGGGATCGCACCGGCGGATATCGCAGGCATCGGCATTGACGGACAGAGCTGGTCGGCCATACCGGTAGATAAAGCGGGAAATGCGCTGGCGCGCACACCGATCTGGATGGATACCCGTGCTCGGGATATCTGTGACCGGGTTAAAAAAGAGGTCGGTTTTGAACGTATTTTTGAAGTGGCAGGTAATGATTTCCTGCCCAGCTACACGACACCGAAGATGCTCTGGTTCAAGGAAAACGCGCCGGACATCTATGAGCAAACGGATAAATTTCTGCAGAGCAACAGCTATATCGCGATGAAACTCACCGGTGTGATGAGCATGGACTATTCGCAGGGTTATGGGGTTCATTTCTTTAAGATGGATGACTGTACAGTGGATGAAAGTCTGGCAAAAGAGCTTGGATTATCTGCGGACCTGATCCCGCAGATGTATGAGTGCCATGACGTGATCGGCCGTGTCACGGCTGAGGCTGCGAAGCTGACAGGACTTGCAGAAGGAACACCGGTCGTGGCCGGCGGACTGGATGCGGCATGCGGAACACTGGGCGCAGGCGTGTATCTGCCCGGACAGACCCAGGAGCAGGGCGGTCAGGCAGGCGGCATGAGCATCTGTGTGGATCATGCGCTGGCGCATCCGAAGCTGATCTTAAGTCCACATGTCGTACCCGGCATGTGGCTGTTACAGGGCGGAACAGTAGGCGGCGGCGGGACACTGCGCTGGTTTAAGCAGGAATTTGGTGCAGAACAGTCCTTTGATGAATTGACTGCCCTTGCAGAACCGGTACCGGCGGGCAGCGATGGCGTGATCTTTCTGCCTTACATGGCGGGTGAGCGTTCACCGATCTGGAACCCGGATGCAAAGGGTGTGTATTACGGTCTCGGTTTTGATAAGACAAAGGGTCATATGGTGCGTGCAACACTGGAGGGCGTGGCGTATTCGCTGGAGCACAACCTGCGGGTGGCAGCTGAGACCGGTGCTGAAGTCGGTGAGCTGATCGCCATGGGCGGTGCCAGCAACAGCCGCCTCTGGACACAGATCAAGGCGGATGTCACCGGAAAGACGATCAAGGTTCCAACCTCCGATACGGCGACGACGCTCGGCGCGGCAATTCTGGCAGGCGTAGGAGTCGGTGTGTATAAAGGATTTGAGGAAGCGATCAATGAGACGATCGTGATCACTCGTGTGCAGGAGCCGGACATGGAAGCCCATGAGCAGTATCAAAAATACATGCAGATGTATCTGGATCTGTCAGAAGCGCTGACACCGGTGTTTAACAAGACATATTAAATTGAAGAAAGAAGGATGCATAGATGAAAATGAAAGCAGGCGTCGTACATGGCGTAAAGGACATTCGTTATGAGGATATTGAAAAGCCGGTTCCGGGAGCCGGACAGGTGCTGGTAAAGGTGAAGTACACCGGTATCTGCGGTTCGGATCTTCCCCGTGTCAATGAGGGAACGGCGCATTATACACCAATCGTTCTGGGGCATGAGTTTTCCGGAATGGTAGCAGAAGTCGGTGAGGGTGTGACCAGCGTGAAGCCGGGAGACCGTGTGGCGGGCATTCCGCTGGTGCCCTGCATGAAGTGTGAGGACTGCCAGAAGGGAAATTACTCTCTGTGCAAGCATTATGATTTTATCGGTTCCCACTCTTTCGGAAGCTATGCGGAGTATGTATGTGTTCCGGAGCAAAACACGGTAAAATTTGACGACTCCGTCAGCTTTGAGAAAGGCGCATTTTTCGAGCCGGCCACGGTGGCACTTCACGGACTGGAGCGCACGGATTACAAGGGTGGCAAGACGGTTGCAATCCTTGGCGGCGGTACGATCGGCATGATGACCATGCAGTGGGCAAAGATCTTCGGAGCAAAAAAGGTGGTTGTGTTTGATATCGTGGATGAGCGTCTGGAGCTCGGCATGCGTCTCGGCGCGACAGCAGGTGTGAATACCTCTAAGGAAGGCTTTATGGATGAGGCAATGGCTCTGACTGACGGTCGTGGTTTTGACTATGTATTTGAGACAGCCGGCAACGTGATCACCATGAAGATGGCATTTAAGCTGGCTGCAAATAAAGCGGAGGTATGTTTTATCGGTACACCTACAAAGGAGCTTTCTTTCAGCGTGGATGAGTGGGAGCAGATGAACCGTAAGGAATTCAAACTGACTGGTTCGTGGATGAGCTATTCCGCGCCGTTTCCGGGACACGAGTGGGAGCTGGTGGCACACTATTTTGGAACCGGTGAACTAAAATTTGACGATTCTTTTATTTTTGAGAAGATCGGGCTGAGCAAGATTGACACCGCATTTGCAAAATATTTAGTGCCGGGAACCGTTAAAGGCAAGATTCTGATCGACAGTGAGGCATAGCATATGATACTGACAGTGACACTGAATGCCGCGATCGATAAGCGGTATGTGGTTGAAAATTATCGAGTTGGCGAGGTCAACCGGGTAAAAGAATGTGCATATGTGGCAGGCGGCAAGGGCCTGAATGTGTCCAAGACCGCAAAGATCGCAGGTGCGGAAGTGCTTGCTACCGGATTTGCAGGCGGGCATGCAGGAGAATATATCATTGAGGCAGTGGAAGCGCAGGGGGTCGAAACAGACTTTATAAAGGTGAAGGGCGAGAGCCGTTCCTGCATCAATATTTACGATCCGGTAAATCAGACACAGACCGAGTTTTTAGAGCCGGGCGTGACCGTGAATGAGGCGGAACAGCGGGCTTTTTACCTGAAGTTTGCTGCGCTGATCGTAAAATGTGATGTAGTGGCAATGTCCGGCAGTGTGCCGAAAGGCATCGGAACAGACATGTATCCGAAACTGGTGGAAATGGCAAAAGCCGCGGGAAAAAAGATCATCGTTGATACGAGCGGAGCACTTTTGGATGAAGTGGTAAAGGCAAAGCCGAATATGGTCAAACCGAATATCGACGAGATCCGCCTATTGACAGGTAAGTCGATCCTGAATCAGGAGGAGCTGATCGAGGCAGGCATCGAGCTGCAAAAAAGCGGTATTGAACGCGTGGTGATCTCACTTGGGGCGGACGGTTCGCTTATGTTTGTGGATGAAGGTGTGTATCAGGCGATCGTGCCGAAGATCGATGCAGTTAATACAGTCGGCTGTGGAGACTGCATGACGGCAGGGTTTGCCATCAGCTTTGAGCGTGGAATGACACCGGAGGAGGCACTCCGTTTCGCATCCGCCACCTCGGCGGCAAGTGCAATGCGAGAAGAGACCGGATACTTTGTGAAAGAAGATATGGAAGCTCTTTTCAATCAAATAGAAATCAATAAATTAAAATAAAAAGGAGGATTTTTACAATGACAGCAGTGAATCCGGCAAATGTGCCGAAAATCAAACTGAGCAACGGAAAAGAAGTTCCCTGCATGGGTATGGGAACCTTCGGTTCTGACCGCTTTACCCCTGATCAGGTAAGTAACGCTGTATATGGTGCCATCAAGGCAGGCTATCGTATGTTTGACTGCGCGGCATGCTATGGAAACGAGGATCAGATCGGTGAGGTATTCCAGAAAGCTTTCGCGGACGGTCTGTGCAAGAGAGAGGATCTCTACATCATGACCAAGGTGTGGAATGACATGCATGGAAAGGGCGATGTATTAGTTGCTCTTGCAAAGAGTCTGAAAGACTTACAGTTGGACTATGTGGACATGTATTTTGTTCACTGGCCTTTCCCGAACTATCATGCACCGGGATGTGATGTGGACTCCAGAAATCCTGATTCCAAGCCTTTCTCTGTAGAGCGTTTTATGACGACATGGAGACAGATGGAGCGTCTGGTAGATCTGGGACTTGTAAAAGAGATCGGTATGTCAAACATGACGATCCCGAAGCTTGAGGCAGTTCTGCCCCTGTGTCGTATTAAGCCTGCAATGTGCGAGCTGGAGCTGCATCCCTGCTTCCAGCAGCAGGAACTGTTCGATTACCTTGTAGCGCATGATATCCAGCCGGTGGGCTTTATGCCGCTTGGCTCTCCCCAGAGACCGGAGCGCGATATGATGCCCGAAGATATCGCGGATATGCAGACACCTGAGATGCAGGAGATCGCAAAGGCACACAACTGCCATCCGGCGATCATCTCTCTGAAGTGGGCGGTACAGCGCGGTCAGATCCCAATCCCGTTCTCTGTTCATGAGATGGAGTACGAGAGTAATATCAACAGTACCTGTGACGGCGATCCGCTGACAGACGAGGAGATGGCGAAGATCGCAACATTAGAAAAGAATAACCGCCTTGTAAAGGGACAGGTATTCCTGTGGGAAGGCGCAACTGACTGGCATGACCTCTGGGATGAGGACGGCGTGATCGTTGACTGCCCGGACGCAAAATAAGCATTTTTACAATTTCTTCATATTTCATATTTTCCTTAAAAATCCGTCCGGACTTTTTGTCCGGGCGGATTTTTGTGTGGAAGCATGCAAAAAAGGACATACATTTTCGATAAAGACATTTTTTTCAGATGAAAATTGTGGTAGAATGAAACCTAATATAGGGCAAAGGAGACAGACAAAATGGCTGTTTGGCATATTTCGCAGACTTACCAGCTTGCGATGATCATTCTGTGTGCGATCTATCTGGCGATCGTTGGCACGCGGAGAGAAAATGAGATTACGAAGAACCTGCTTGTGACAGGTTTTTTGATCCTGTTCCAGAATATCGGATACCTGATGCTGCTTTCTTCTGACAATATGAAGGAAGCAGTCACTGCGGTGCGCATCGAATATATAGGCACTGCCTATCTGGTGACTTTTATGATGATCTTTGTGCTGCAATACTGTAAACGCGAGATAAAGCAATGGATAAAAACTGTGCTTCTGATCTTTGATTCGCTGGTGTTGATAGGTGTGTGGGGTTGTGGATTTACGAAGGCCTATTATTCCTCGTTGAAGTATGTGCCGGAGCCGTTGCCGCATCTGGAACGCGGCATGGGACCGCTGTATATCATGGCATCAATACTGATTGTCATGCAGATGCTGTATGGGATCGGTGTGGCATTTCTCACCTGGAAACGGTGCAGTCAGGGTAGATACAAGGTTTGCTGTGGGATCATGACGTTGACATTGTTTTATCCGTTGAGTTCCTATGGAATTACGCTGACGGGAGGATTGATGGAGGGATCCTATGATTCTGTGCCGGGATCGGCTGCATTGACTATCTTTGTGCTCGGTCTTGCCATGTTGATCGGAAAAATGTTTGACGGACAGGCTGTTGCCTATGCGGCGATCATCGAAAAACTCAAAGAGCCGGTGATCCTTGTGGACAGTAAATATCACTTTGTGGAGTGCAATGATCGGGCATACGAGGTGTTTCCTTCTCTGGTAGGATTGCGCGAGGGAGATGAGATTGCTGACCCGATGCTTCTTTTTACGTTGCAGAATGAGCGTGTCAGCGATATTATCAGCGATGATTTTATCATGCGCCCTGATGTACAGCAGATCGTGGAACGCGGCGAGATTACAGGATATGCAGTGCTCTTATCAGACCTGACGGAGGAGCGCAAGCAGCTGGAGGAATCCCAGCAGCTCAAGCTGGAGGCGGAGATTGCGAACAAGGCAAAATCCGACTTCCTTGCGCAGATGTCCCATGAGATCCGTACACCGATCAATGCTGTGCTGGGAATGAACGAGATGATCCTGCGGGAGAGCAGAGAGGACAGTGTGAAAAAGTATGCCATGGATATCAAGGATTCTGCCAGCTCCCTGCTCAGTATTATCAACGAGATCCTGGATCTGGCAAAGATCGAGTCCGGCAGGATGGAGCTGATACCGGCAAATTATGCATTGTCATCTGTACTCAATGATATGTATAACATGATGAATATCCGGGCAAAAGAAAAAAATCTGTCACTCATTTTTGATATTCAGAAGGATATACCCAGCGAATATTTCGGTGATGATATCCGGCTTCGTCAGATCCTGATGAATCTCTTGACGAATGCCATCAAGTATACGCAGACCGGAAGTGTGACATTTTCCATTCGCGGCGGATCCAAGGGGACGATCGCGTATCTGCGATTTTCTGTGGTGGATACAGGTGTCGGTATCCGGGAGGAGGATATCGAAAAGCTGTTTGAAAAATATCGTCGCTTTGATGAGTCTAAGCATCGTGATATTGAGGGAACAGGACTCGGCATGAACATTACGATGCATCTGCTGCGTCTGATGGGCAGTGAACTGAAAGTGGACAGCGTCTATGGAAAGGGAAGCTGTTTTTACTTTGATCTGCATCAGCGCATTACAAACAAGGAGCCCCTCGGAGATTTCAGTGACCGTGTTGCGCGTCAAAAGCATGACTACGAGTGGAAGACAGCTTTTGAGGCGCCGCAGGCCCATGTGTTGGTGGTGGACGATAACAATGTCAACCGCAAGGTATTCATGAATCTGTTAAAGCAGACAAAGATGAAGATCGATGAGGCCGGCGGCGGCAGAGAAGCATTGGGCATGATCGCGGATACACATTATGACCTGATCTTCCTTGACCATATGATGCCGGAAATGGATGGTATCGAAACGCTGCATGAGATGGAGAAAATGGGTCTTGGTGCCAGCGGCAATGAAAATACGCCGGTGATCATGCTGACAGCAAATGCCGTGGTGGGTGCCGAGGAAAAATATATGCAGGAGGGATTTTCCGGATTCCTCACAAAACCCATCATACCCGAAAAGCTGGAGGCGATCATCTGCAAATATATGCCGCAGAATCTGCTGGTTTACGGCAGCGGAAAGCAGATCTCTTCCGATGAGCCGGACGGGCAGCAGACTTCCTCCCTGCCGCCCCTTGATGAATTCGACTGGGAAGCGGCACTGCGGATCCTGCAGGATGCGTCCATGTTGACGGAAACATTACAGGATTTTATGGAGTTCCTGCCCCAGACACGGGATGAGCTGAATCTGTACATGGATTCCATCGATGCGAAGGAATCTTTGGACAGTTATCGTATCTGTGTACATAGCTTGAAGAGCAGCGCAGCGACAGTGGGTGCGATCCTCTTGTCAAAGCTGGCGAGACTTTTAGAGGAAGCAGCTGCGAATGGAAATATGGAACGGCTGCACAGGCTACATCCGGTTTTGATGGAAGAGATCGATCGCCATTATGAGCGGCTGTGTACGATCTTCCCGGAAAATGAGGATGCAATGATCAAAGATGACGGGGAATTTTGGAGTTATGTTGCGATGCTTCGCGGCAATCTGGAACAGCATGAGCTGAGTGCCAGTGATATGATCGTCCGTGAACTGGTAAAATATTCCAAAGGCCAGCCGTTCCAGGACGATGTAAATGAGTTGAAAAAACAGGTGGATATGCTGGAATTTGAAGAAGCCGTTTCCGTTACCGACCGTATGATGCACCAGATGAAAGGAGGCGCAGAATGAAACAGATATTGATGATTGGGAAATTTAATTCTGTTTTTGAAGATATTGCTGCGACCTTGAAGCTGAAATACCACGTGCAGATGAGTGTGGACAATCTGGATATGGTGAAGGGACTGTTAAAGATCAATAAACCGGATGCGGTTGTATTCTGTCTGATCGGTCTTGATATGGATGGTAGAAAGATCATGACAGAGCTGCAGTTTTATCATGTTGAAATACCTGTGATCTGCGTCGGATCGCGGACGGACAAGGGGATTTACGGAGAATTTTTCCAGAATAAACAGTTTTGCTGGGTGAGCAGGGATGCGATCAACGAAGAGTTGCTCGGTGTAGTATCGAATATGCTCGCTGCTGCGGCGAAAAAGCATCCAAAGCAGAATAGCGGTGAGCGGAAAACGGTGCTGGTGGTCGATGATAATCCCATTCTGCTTCGTTCCATGAACGGCATACTATCCTCGCACTATGATGTAATGCTGGCAAACTCCGGCACAAAAGCGATGACGATGATCGGACAGCGTGTGCCGGATGTGGTCTTTCTTGACTGTGAAATGCCGGTCTGTGACGGAAAGATGACCTACAAAATGTTAAAGGATCTGGATGAGATGAAGGATGTGCCCATCGTATTTCTGACCGGTATCAACGACGCTTCTTACATACAGGATGCTTTGAAGCTGCAGCCGGCGGGGTATCTTTTGAAGCCCGCCAGCAAAGACCGCATTTTTGAAACGCTGCAGCGGGTGCTGGGCTGAAGATGATGAAAAAAACCATTTCCTTAAAAGGTATTGTATACCAAGGGAGTGGTTTTTTGTTGACAAAATTTCTTGATATTTTTTCCATATATGCATATAATATTGTTAATGAATTTTAGTAAAGTATATTTTAGTAAAACATATTTTAGTAAAACAACTAAAACAAATGTGACAATGAGGGTGATTTCATGTTTATTGGAAGAGAAAAGGAATTAGCAGACTTAAATGCGCTGTATGCGACAGATCAATTTCAGATGCCGGTGATCTATGGTCGAAGAAGAGTCGGAAAGTCTACACTTGTCCACAAATTTATAGAGGATAAAAAAGCAGTTGTCTTTACTGCCATAGAGTCTACCATTGACAGAAATCTGGAGTTATTCAGTAAAAGTCTTTATAAGACATTTTTGCCAGACATGAATCACATGCCGCCGTTTCAGAGCTTTGATGCCGCTTTTGATTTCTTGACGGAGTATGTGAAAAAGGAGCGATGCGTGGTCGTTATTGATGAATATCCGTATCTGGCGGCTTCCGATAAGAGCATTTCATCCAGACTTCAAAGTTATATAGACGGAGAATGGAAGGACAGTAAGATGTATCTGATCCTGTGCGGTTCCTCTATGAGCTTTATGGAAAATCAGGTGCTGGGGTATCAGAGCCCGCTTTATGGCAGAAGAACCGCGCAGATCAAATTGCTTCCGTTTGATTATCGGACATCTGCCTGTTTTGTTCCGGATTATTCAGATGAGGATAAAGCGCTTGTCTATGGCGTGACCGGGGGAATTCCTAAATATCTGGAGTTGTTTCGTCCAGAGTTGTCAGTTTATGAAAATATTATACAGTTGTTCTTCAACAGCAGCGGTTATTTGTATGAGGAGCCGGGCAATTTATTAAAGCAGGAGCTTCGGGATGTCTCCACCTATAATGCCATCATTGAGGTAATGGCATCCGGGGCGGTAAAGATCAACGAGATTGCGACAAAGATCCATTCAGATACGGCGACGGTATCCTATTGCATGAAATCACTGAC
>CALZQA010000037.1 GCA_945828315.1 uncultured bacterium
TAATGTGACATATTTTTCAACGAAAATAAGAAATTCCGTTGAAAAATATGTCACATTATTTTATTATAGTAGTAATATGCTGTTGCGCAGCATAAATAGAAACAGATCTCGCGATAAGTGGATTGGATGAATGGAGGAAAAAGTATGTACCCGATCGTGAAGAAAGAGATTTTGGCCGAAAAGATCTTCTTGATGGAAGTGAAGGCAGAGCGTTGTGCAAAGTCGTGCCTGCCGGGCCAGTTCGTAATTGTGAAGACAGATGAAAAGGGCGAGCGTATTCCCCTTACGATCTGTGATTATGACAGAGAAGCCGGAACGGTGACGATTGTCGTTCAGGCTGTCGGCGCGTCTACCGAGCGCATGCTCAGAGACATCGACACGATGGAAGCCTTCCAGGATTTTGTAGGTCCTCTGGGCTGCCCTTCTGAGCTTTGTCTGGAGGAAAATTTAGAGGAGACAAAGAAGAAAAAGATCGTATTTATTGCAGGTGGTCTGGGAACTGCCCCGGTATATCCGCAGGTAAAATGGCTGCATGAGCACGGTGTGGACGTAGACGTGATCATGGGTTCGCGTACGAAGGATCTGCTGTTTTACATGGATGAGATGAAGGCAGTGTCAAAGAACTGCTACATCTGTACGGATGACGGAAGCTTTGGTTTCCACGGTGTCGGAACTGCACAGCTGCAGGCATTGTATGACGAGGGTGTGACTTACGATCACTGCGTAGCGATCGGACCGATGATCATGATGAAATTCGTATGTATCCTGACCAAGAAGCTGAACCTGCCTACGATCGTTTCCATGAACCCGATCATGGTAGATGGAACCGGTATGTGTGGCGCCTGCCGTCTGGTTGTCGGAGACCAGGTGAAGTTCGCATGTGTAGACGGTCCGGAGTTTGACGGACATCTGGTTGATTTTGATCAGGCAATGAAGAGAATGCAGCAGTACAAGACCGAGGAGGGCAGAGCAAAGCTTGCCTTAGAGGAGGGTGATACCCATCACGGCGGTTGCGGACATTGTGGAGGTGACAAGTAATGGAAGGAATGACAAGAGTACCTGTTCGTGAGCAGGATCCGAAGGTTCGTGCTACGAATTTTGAGGAAGTATGTTTGGGATATAACGAGGAGGAAGCAGTCGAGGAGGCAAAACGCTGCCTGAACTGTAAAAATCCTTTATGTGTGCAGGGATGCCCCGTATCTATCAATATTCCTGCATTTATTCAGAAAGTAAAAGAACGCCGGTTTGAGGAGGCTTATCAGATCATCAGTGAGTCTTCTGCGCTGCCGGCTGTTTGTGGTCGTGTATGCCCGCAGGAGAGCCAGTGTGAGGGTAAGTGCATCCGCGGTATCAAGGGTGAACCGGTATCCATCGGAAAGCTGGAGCGTTTTGTGGCTGACTGGGCAAGAGAGAACGGTATCAAGCCGAAGAAGGCAGAAAAAATGAACGGACATAAAGTTGCTGTCATTGGTTCCGGCCCTGCAGGACTGACCTGTGCCGGAGATCTGGCTAAGCTTGGTTATGAGGTGACGATCTTTGAGGCGCTGCATGAGGCAGGCGGCGTGTTGAGCTACGGTATTCCGGAGTTCCGTTTGCCGAAGACAAAGGTCGTAGCAGCAGAAGTAGAAAATGTAAAATCATTGGGTGTAAAGATTGAGACAAACGTAGTCATCGGAAAGTCCACAACCATCGATCAGCTGATCGAGGAAGAGGGCTTTGAGGCTGTATTTATCGGTTCCGGTGCCGGACTTCCCAGATTTATGGGCATTCCCGGAGAGCAGGCAAACGGCGTATTCTCTGCTAATGAGTTCCTGACCAGAAACAATCTGATGAAGGCATTTATGGATGGATATGATACGCCTATCAGCCGCGGTAAAAAGGTAGTAGTTGTCGGCG
Organism: uncultured bacterium; assembly: GCA_945828315.1. GTDB lineage: Bacteria > Bacillota > Clostridia > Lachnospirales > Lachnospiraceae > W0P33-017. The sequence continues at coordinate 1,897 of CALZQA010000037.1, forward strand.
GCGGTAATGTGGCAATGGATGCAGCCAGAACCGCGCTTCGTCTCGGTGCGGAGGTACATGTTGTTTATCGTCGTGGTGAAGCAGAGCTTCCTGCCCGTGTGGAGGAGGTTCATCACGCAAAGGAGGAGGGCATTATCTTTGATCTGCTCCAGAATCCCACCGAGATTCTTGTAGATGAGAACGGTTGGGTTAAGGGTATCAAGATCATCAAGATGGAGCTTGGCGAGCCGGATGAGTCCGGAAGAAGAAGCCCGGTGGAGATTCCGGGATCTGAGTATGAGATTGAGGCGGACACCGTGATCATGTCTCTCGGTACGTCACCGAATCCGTTGATCTCCTCTACGACAAAAGGACTTGAGATCAATCGAAGAAAATGTATCGTAGCTACCGAGGACACCGGAGCAACCTCAAAAGAGGGTGTATATGCCGGCGGTGATGCAGTGACCGGCGCAGCGACTGTTATTCTTGCAATGGGTGCGGGTAAGGCTGCAGCAAAGGGTATTGATGAATATTTATCTGCAAAATAAAGGAGAGATGTGAAAATGAAGAAACTGTGGGAATCATGGACAAATATCAGTCTGGTGATCCGTATTCTGATCGGTCTGATCATTGGTGCGGTTTTAGGGCTGATCGTGCCTCAGGCGACAGCAATCGGGATTTTGGGAGATATTTTTGTAGGTGCATTGAAGGCGATCGCACCGCTTTTGGTATTTTTCCTGGTCATCAGTTCACTTGCCAATGCAAAAAACAGTCACGGTGGGGTGATCCGTACGGTCATCATTCTGTATATGTTCAGTACGTTTCTGGCAGCATTCATCGCTGTCATCGCCAGCAGATTGTTCCCGGTTGAGATGATCCTGGTGGATGCAGTGACCGATACCGCAGCACCGCAGGGTGTTGTTGAGGTGTTAAAGAATCTGCTTCTGAATGTTGTTTCCAATCCGGTTTCCTCACTGGCGAATGCAAACTATGTAGGAATTCTGGCCTGGGCAGTGCTGATCGGTCTGGCATTTAAGGCTGCAAACGATGCGACAAAGAAGGTGCTGAATGACATTTCTACGGCATTGTCACAGGTTGTTACATGGATCATCAACCTGGCACCCTTCGGAATCCTTGGTCTGGTATTTACGACTGTTTCCGAGAACGGACTGGATATCTTTACTTCCTACGGAAAATTGTTATTGCTGTTAGTCGGATGTATGCTGTTCATTTATTTTGTGACAAATCCGATCCTTGTATACTGGTGCATCCGCAAGAATCCGTATCCGCTTATTCTGAAATGTCTGAAAAAGAGTGCGATCACTGCATTCTTCACACGCAGCTCTGCTGCAAACATTCCTGTCAATATGAAGGCGTGTGAGGAGTTTGGACTGGATAAGGATACTTATTCTGTGACGATTCCGCTGGGTGCGACGATCAATATGGATGGAGCAGCGATCACCATCACAGTCATGACTATGGCTACTGCAGCAACGCTCGGAATCAGTGTGGATCTTCCCTCGGCGATCATCCTCAGTATTCTGGCTGCCTTGTCTGCTTGTGGTGCTTCCGGTGTGGCAGGGGGGTCCCTGCTGCTGATTCCGCTTGCATGTTCACTGTTCGGTATTTCAGATACGGTTGCATATCAGGTTGTAGCTGTTGGATTTATCATCGGTGTTGTACAGGATTCTGTTGAGACAGCACTGAATTCTTCTTCCGACCTGCTGCTTTCCGCTGCAGCTGAGATGCGTCAGTGGAGACTAAGCGGAAAGGAAATTAAATTTTAATTTAGATTTTCAAAAGAAGTATAGGTAGAAAAAAGAGACGTATTTGAGGCAATTTTGCCCGTCCGAGCTTGACGAGGGGGGAACGAGGTCTGGGATGACCTCGAATTTGACCCGACCGAAGCGAAGCGTAGAGAAGGGCAATCGAGCATCAAATATGTCTCTTTTTCAGTATATATTTACTTTTCTAAAATACATTCCATCAGTTTATCGTTCATTTCCGGACTCATGATGCAGAAGCGGATATAACGGTCGTCGAGAAACGGGAAAGTAGAGCAGTCGCGGATCATCATGCAGCGACGGATCGCTTTGTCAAACAGCGCTTCACTCGTCTGATCTTCCCGCAGGAGCTTGACCAGCAGAAAATTTGCGGATGGCTCATATACCTTGTAGTCCGGGTGGGCAGACAACATATCGTACATGCGTGTGCGCTCGGAAGAGATGAGCGCACGTGTTTTTTCAATATATTCGTGGTCTGTAAACATGATCTCGCCGGCGATGGCGGCAAGTGAGCTGATGCTCCACGGATTCTGGCGGGTGCTCAGGTTCTTTAACAGATCACGGTTGCCGGTCACGGCGTATCCGAGACGCAGGCCCGGAGCGGCAAAAAATTTGCTGGTACCGCGAAGGATGATCAGGTTATCATAGTACTTGGTCAGCGGGATCGCGGTTACTTTGTCCACGTCTTCCGCAAACTCCACATAGGTCTCGTCAATCATGACGAAAATACCGTGCTCCTTACAGGCATCCAGAATGCGCCGCATCTGACGACCGGTGATGCATGTGCTGGTCGGATTGTTCGGATTGCAGATGATGAGCATGTCGATGGATTCATTTAATTTGGAGATGAAGTCATCCGGCTGGATCTTGAAGCCGTCTGCCTCTCGCAGTGGATAGTAGATCGTTGTGCCGCCGCCCAGCTTGACTTCACGCTCATATTCGGAATAAGTGGGACCGATGATCATCGCCTTTTTCGGATGCTCAATCTGAATGATGAGGGAGATCAGCTCTGTGGAGCCGTTGCCCACGAGAATGTTTTTCATATCCGCGCCTACATATCCGGCGATACAGCTGCGAAGGGAGGAATATTCCCTGTCCGGGTAGGTGGTGATGGCATCTACGTGTGCTGCCAGCGTTTCCCGAAGCTTCGGAGAGATGCCTAAGGGATTGACATTGGCAGAAAAACTGGTGATATCCTCTTTTCGGATTCCGTATATCTTTTCAATCTTTTCCAGATCACTTCCGTGAAAGTGCTCTTTTTGTTCAATCATGATTTCTGTACCTCCTCAATCAAAAACAATTGCTATCAGCTACTAAATATAGTATAATGTTACTCGATAGTATACCATAACTACGAATAAATTCAACTAATAAAAGCAGGTAATGCCGTGTACAGAAGAATTGAGGAACTGGCAGAGGGAAAAGTGCATACTGATATGCCGTTGCTTTGCTTTGAACCGGAGCAGGTGCGTCTGGAACCGGTAGAGGGAAGTACGACGGCAGGAAGCTTTATGATTTCGAGTATCAATAAGGTTCCGATGAAGGGCATCGTTTACTCCACAGACCTACGCATGGAGATCAAAAATCCGCAGTTTCAGGGAGAAAATGTGGAGATCCGATATGAATTTCACGGAAATTACATGCAGGAGGGAGAGGTCGCTACCGGAGATTTTTTCATTATCAGCAATGGTGGTGAGTATAATCTGTCCTGGTCAGTGGCAGTTAAAAGGCTGTACGCAGAGACTTCGATCGGACGGATCACGACGCTGGAGGACTTTGTCCGGCTTTACCGTGTGAACTGGCGGGAGAGCGTACATGTCTTTTCCGCCCCCGGATTTAAAAAGCTGCTTCGCAGTCCAAATGAGCGATTGTATTATAAGTTGCTGTCTGCAAAACCTGTCACACGGGAAAACATGGAGGAATTCCTGGTGGCTTGCGGGAGAAAAAAACGGGTCTCTTTTGCGCTGGCAGAACGCTCAGCAGAGCATCTGCAGTTGTCTGAAGCGGTGGAGGAATCCGTTGAACTTACACTGAGTGACTGGGGGTATACTGAGTTTACGGTTTCTTGTGATGCGGATTTCATTTCGACGGAAAAAGATACGCTAACGGCGGATGATTTCAACGGACACCACCTGCAGTTTCGTTACCGGATCTATCCGGAGAAGATGCATGCCGGGAAAAATTTTGCGTGTTTGACATTTAACAATTTTTTTCAGCAGGAGACCTTCGAGATCATTGCGACGAAGCGTGCCATCATGGATCTGGAGCGCGAGGATCGCCGCAGATTGGCATTGGAAAATCTGAGAATGCTGAGGGATTATGAGCAGTTTCTTGCGGGAGGGCTGGTGCTCGGTGAGTGGGCAACACGCACGACTACGGTTTTGCGCAAGCGGCGCGAACGGGGTGAAAACTCAGATATGGATGCACTCTGGTGTGCATACGCATATTTGCTGAACAAACAAAATCAGGAGGCGGCGTGGATCATGGATGAGTATCGCCACAGCCGCAGTGCGGGCAATGACAGGGAGTGGGCATTTTTCCTATATCTGTGTTCGATCACCGAAAAAGAGCAGTCGCTTTTAGACAAGCTATACCTGAAGATCCGTGAGATATACCGCGCGAATCACGACGATATATGGATGCGGTTTATCATCATGCAGATCGCAGATCACTCACCGGAGATGTCTGCAAAACAGCTCCGATTGCTGGAGCAGTGGTTTGTGCAGGGAATGGCAAGTCCTTTCCTTTATGCAAGAGCTGCCGATATCTATGAGAGGGAACCGTATTTATTGTTGACGCTGGGGCGTTTTCAGCTGCATGTGCTGAAGTGGATCTGCAAAAACGGGCGGCTTACGAGAGACCTGACGGAGCAGATCGTGCGCCGCGCGATCAGTGCCCTGGGTTACACGCGTATGCTGGATGAGATACTGGCGGCATGTTATGAGGCATATCCAGAGGAGGAGATGCTGGCAGGACTATGCGCTTACCGGATCAAGGGACAGCAGTTCGGAAACGAGATGCATGCGTGGTATGAGCTTGCAATCGAACATGATCTTCAGATCACGGGCCTCTATGAGGCATTTATGGCATCGTTGGATCCCAGAGAGGTCAGACAGCTGCCGAAGTCTGTTCAGCTTTATTTTCAGTATAACAATCATCTGACGTATCGTCAGAAAGCGGTACTCTATGTTAATATCATCGCAAACCGTGAGAGCCAGCCGGCTGTCTATGAACGTTACCGGCAGATCATACAGGATTTTGCGGAGAGCGAGATACTGGCGGGACATATCGATGATAATTTGGCAGTCGTTTATGCCCATGTGCTGGAGCATATTTCCCTGACAGGGGAACTGGCACGTGCCCTGGCACATATTTTGTATACAAATAAATTCACCTGTCTGGAGGAGCCGGTTACGCATGTGATCGTCCAGCAGGAAAACCTGAAGCAACCGCAGATTTATCCGGTGGCAGGACGTCAGGCATATTTTCCGGTCTATCCGGGTAATTATGTTATCCTGCTTCAGGATGCACGCGGCAGACGCTATGCGCTGTCTTCAGGAACACAGATGGAACGCCTGATGAATCCGGGGCGCTTCATCCGCAAGTGTCTGGAACTGGCACCGGAAGAATTGCCGTATGTCCTTCACCATATGAACGGAAAGACAAAACTGTTACATATGGATGCGCGCATGGCAGGCTTTGCGCGCACGCTGGTGCGGTCAGATGCGATGTCAGATGAATTCAAGAGCCGGATCAGTCCGGGCTTTTTGGAATACTGCCGCGGAGAAGGCTCATCGGAGGATATCAGGGATTATGTGTTAAAGATCGATTTCGGAAAGCTTGAGCGCGGTGCACGTGATCGCTATCTGGAATCATTGATCCAGCTTCGTATGTTCCGGGAAGCATGGTCATTTCTCGTGCAGTACGGGATGGGCAGGCTGCCCCGGGAAGCATTGACGCAGATCGTTCTGGCACAGCTTCAGGAGCAGGAAATGCAGGAGGATGACCATTTACTGTTTTTCGCGATCCAATGTTTTCTGTTGGGCAGCAAGGAACATGTAATCCTGGAGTATTTGTGCAGTTATTATCAGGGACCCACAAGCAGAATGGTGGAGATCTGGCGTGAGGCAGTGGAACAGCAGATCCCGGTGTCAGACCTGGAGGAACGTCTCCTCATCCAAATGATGTTTTCTGCTGCATTTACGCCGGATGTCCAGAAGGTGTTTTCCGATTATTGTTCACATCAGGGCAGAGAGCAGGTGCGCATGGCATATCTGACCTATTTTTCTTATGAGGTGTTCGTCAATCAGATGGCAGTGGAGCCTGAGCTTTATGTATATCTGGAACAGGAAACGCTGGGAAACCGCAGGGCAAACAGTTTTCAGCGTCTGGCTCTTTTAAAACATTATGCTTCCTGCGAAGTGCTGACAGCTAACCAGGAACGGTTTGTGGACGAGCTTGTCGATGAATATATGGAAAAGGGACAGTATTTTGCATGTTTTTTACAATTGCCATCCAGACAACTGGTGCGGCATCACCTCTACGATGTATTTGTAGTTGAATACCGTTCTGTAGTGCCGGATTCCGAGGTGTGGCTGAATTATCGTATCAGCGGATCGGATCGTGCTTTTGAAAAAGTCCGTTTAGAGCCGGCGTTCACAGGCATTTATCTGTGGCATATCCGTCTGATCGGAGGAGAGCAGCTGGAGTATTATATTTCCGAGAAAAGTGATCGGATGGAGAACATCACAGAGAGCCATCTCGCAGAACTTCCGGTGTATCAGGGAATCTCGCAGAACCGGCATGCGAAACTGTCACAGATGATCGAATCGGCGCAGAACGGCGATGCAGACCGGCTTCAGAGACAAATGGAACAGTATCAGGCATATGACAGTCTGACGGCACGGCTGTTTCGGGTGATTTAAGATACGTAATGCAGAGGTATGTTATGGCAGAGGATACGGGTAAAAAAATAGATATAGGGATCGACCTTGACGATGATGCGGCAATGGTAAGTTTCTCCTATGGGGGCTGTGAGCCGGAGACTGTGAGCCCCATGGCGGGCAGTGAGATCTTTGCGATCCCACTTGCGATCTGCCTGAAAAAGAATGGCGGATGGGCATACGGGGAGGAGGCCAGACGAGTTGCAAAGTCAGGACTCGGACAATGCGAGGAGCATTTGTTGGAGCGAGCACTCAGGGGAGAACAGGTACAGATGGGGGAGCAGCTCATGGCACTTTCTGATCTGCTGGCAATGTTTTTAAAGAAGATGGTGACGATGGCGGGCCGGCTGGGACCGGCAGTCTCACTGTCCTGTCTGGTTATCACGACCCGCGTGCTGGATGTGCCGATGATCCGGCTGTTACAGGAATGTGTAACAGCAATGCAGCTGCCGGAGCATACAGTACATTTCATGGATCATAAAGAGAGCTTTTTTTATTATGGCAGCAACCAGCCTCCGGAGTTTTCCTCTCATGATATGGGATTGTTTGAATATCGTGGCAGACAGATGCAGTTCTGGTGTCTGGAACGGGAAAAAGCATCCAGACCGCAGCTGCTCTCTGTACGAGAGGAACGCTATAGCTTTGAGGCGGAGCAGGCGGATGAGGTGTTCGCACGGATCATCCCACAGGCCTTTGGCAAACAGATCATCACCACGGTCTATCTTGTCGGTGACGGATTTGAAAACGGCTGGATGAAACAGTCTTTACAGATGCTCTGCCATGGACGCAGGGTGTTTCTGGGAAAAAATCTGTTTTCCAAGGGGGCCTGCTATGCTGCGATACATATGGGGGACAGAAAGCCGCAGCAGTTCGTGTACATGGGTGAACATGAGATGAAGTGCAATGTGAGCCTGAAAGTATATGAGCGGGGCAACCTTTCGTTTTATACGCTGGTCACAGCAGGTGTGCCGTGGTTTGAGGCACAGGGAAGCTGTGAGGTGGTGATCGACGGAACGCCGGCGATCGACTTTTGGATCCAGCATCCGAACAGCCGTGAGGCACGGATCGAGACGGTGACCTTAAGTGCTCTGCCGGAGCGAGAGAACCGCACGACGCGCATGCTGATCGATGCAGTTCCCCAATCCGATCATGAGGTACTGGTAACACTGACCGATATCGGACTGGGTGAGCTGGTGCCGGGAACAGGAAAAAAATGGGAGTACGAATTGCTGCTATAGTTATTCACACAACATTCAAAAACACTGACAGAGGCGTACGATGGGACAGTTGATTTTATGTAAAAGCCCGAGGACAAAGACCCCCTTTTACATCGAGAGCGGAAAAGTAAATATCTATTCGCTGGAGGAGCTGATGTACTTTGTGCAGTCAGCACGTTTTGTGGCGCGCGATGATTTTATGAAATCAGAGTTTGTTGAATGGGTGGATCACGAGATCGGTATGAAAGAGCTGGCAGGTATGCTGCGGGAGAAACTTTTGGCAAATGTTGGCTTGAAGGATTTCTTTTTACCGATCGAAGCTGCCAATGGTTATCTGACGACGAGTGAACTGCAGATCTTGAATGTGCAACTGCAGAAATATGACCATATGAGTGGTCTGGAGGCAAAAAAATTTTATGCCGATCAGTTTATGTATCAGGAAAAGTATGTGCAGGCAGTCTCGGCGTATCGACGTCTTTTAAATGATTCAGAGGTCATCTCTCAGCAGGGCCATGTGACGGGAGACATCTGGAGCAATCTGGGCTGTGCATATGCAAAAATGCAGGATTTCGCAGAGGCAGTGGAATGCTTTGCCAGAGGATATATGCTGAATCACAGGATAGAGACGCTGCAGGAGGCAGTGGATGCGGCGTGTCTGTCCGGAGAGCAGAAACTGCTGGATGGACTGGCGGCGCGTTTTACATCAAATGCTGCTCAGATCGCTGCGGAACGCACGCATATGGAGCAGCTTCTGCAGCAGACATTGACCGGGGCAGAGAAGAACGGCGTTCAGGACGGACAACTGGCGCAGTGGCTGACGGCGTACACAAAGCAAAGTGAGGATTAGTATCGGGAGCAGATGACGGATGGGATTATTTGGACGTATTTTTTCACGAAAAACAGAGCCGGACAGCGAACTGAAAATGCAGGAAATGACGGATGAATTGTTTCCGGAGGAGAAGGAGCCGGATCAGCGAAAGGTCGGTCACTATGTGCTGGATCACTGTGAACAGATCATAGAGTCGTCGAGGGAGCTCGGCGAAGAAAAAAAAGAGTATGACATTGTCACAAGTTATCTGAAGGATATCGAGTTTCTGGCAGAACTTCCGGAAGAACAGAAGGCGCCGATCCGTGAGGTGGCAGAAAATATTCTGAAGCTGAATAGGGAGAGGGATCAGTATCTGAATATGTCAAAGAAAATATCCGATGCGCAGTATGTGATGCTGGAGCAGATGGAGCAGGATATTCCTGATGTTGTTCGGCAGATGAGAGAAAACGAGGCGTATCAGGCGACGATTAAGCATGATATGGCGTATCTGGAAGGTGAAAAAATGCAATGGACGCTTTTGCGGAGTGAGCTTATGCATGAAAAATATGTGTTGCGCATTGCTTCCTATGTTGTGTTTTCTGCTTTCTTTTTACTTCTGATCCTGCTGGGTGTATTGCAGGCAGGCTTTTCGATAGATATCACCTGGGGCTGGCTGATCGTTGCAGCCCTGGCTGCAGGCGGCGGTTTTCTCATCTTTGTACGTTATCAGAATGCCGTTACGGGTATTGCGCGGGCGGAGACAAATGCCAATCATGCAATCTCGCTGCTGAACAAGACAAAGATCAAATACGTTAACATCACCAATGCGGTGGACTATGTGTGTGAAAAATATCATGTGAAGAATGCAAGGGATCTCGAGTATCAGTGGGAACAGTATCTGGAGGAGGTGCGCAGAAAGGAGCGATATATGCGTACCAATGATGATCTCGGTTACTACAATAAAAAACTGGTCACATTGCTGAACGAGTACCGTCTTTATGATTCGAAGGCGTGGGTGGAGCATCCGCTTGCACTGATCAATCCGAGCGAGATGTCAGAAATGAAGCACAATCTGCTTGTCCGCAGGCAGAAGCTGCGGGCACGCATCCAGTACAACGCGAAGGTTGTAGAGACAGAACGCGCACAGATCGACCGCCTGATGGCACTCCATCCGGAGTATGAGGATGAGATCCGCGGAATTGTCCAGTCGGTGGATAAGTTGTCGGTAGGAGAAGTATAGGAGAGATACAATGAGCGAAGAACATACACATATTCTGGAGGATGGAACGGTTATCACACACTGTCACGATCACGGGCATACCCATGACCCGAAGGAGGTGCGTGCGATCGTAAACCGCCTCGCAAAAGCAGTCGGGCATCTGGAGTCTGTCAAGCATATGGTGGAGGAGGGCAGAGACTGCACGGAGGTACTGATCCAGCTTGCTGCGGTAAAAGCTGCCATAAGCAATACCGGAAAATTGATCCTGAAACAGCATATTTCCCACTGTATCGTTGATGCGGTAGAGACCGGCGACGATGAGGCGATCCAAAAACTGAATCAGGCGATCGATCGGCTTCTGTAAGACTTGTTAGAAATTTGTCAGATTCTACTTAACATTTTTCGGAAAATAGCCTATAATAAGTAGGCATATTATGTTTGTTTAAAATTATGAAAGACCAAAAGGTCGAAAGGAGCAACAGTTATGAATCTCATACCATTCCTTATCTGCTTCCCGTTTGTGGTAGCTATTTTTATGTATCTTATAAGGAATAACAAAATTCGTAACGGCGTGGCATATGCATCGCTTGTTGTGATCATGGCAACGGTTGTCTGGCTGCTGGTGGATTTTATTTCGCACGGCGCACAGGGAACGCCGATTCTCATTGAAAATGAGCTGACGGAGCTGGTGATCCTGATCGCAGAAGTGGGCTTGATGTTCCTCGTCGTATATCAGTGTTTTGTGCACCGGAAGTATCTGATCAGTCTGCTGTCTATCGTGCAGACACTCCTGATCATCTGGGTCGAGCATTTCGGACCGGAGATTTCTGAGACACCGCAGATGCTTCTGGATCGCCTTTCCGTGCTGATGATCGTTATTGTCGCATTTATCGGCGGTATGATCACCATCTATGCTGTGGGCTACATGCACGGCTATCATCATTATCACACGGAATTTCCGGACCGGCGATATTATTTCTTTGCGCTGATCTTTGTGTTTTTAGGTGCAATGTTTGGTCTGGTACTTTCAAAGAGCATGCTCTGGATGGATTTTTTCTGGGAAGTGACAAGTATCTGCTCGTTCCTGTTGATCGGGTACACAAAGACGGATGAAGCAATTGAAAATTCCTTCCGTGCCTTGTGGATGAACCTGCTGGGAGGATTGATGCTGGCGATTGGCATCACAGTCTCTGCATTCCAGATCGGCGTTGTTGATCTGCAGACGATCGTTGAGTATGGTCTTACGATCCCAATCGTATGTTTTGCGTTTGCCGCACTGACAAAATCCGCACAGTTGCCGTTTTCACGCTGGCTGTTAGGTGCGATGGTGGCACCGACACCGTCCTCTGCCCTGTTACATAGTGCGACCATGGTGAAGGCAGGCGTTTATCTGTTATTCCGCCTTTCACCGGCGCTTGCCGGCACAATGACCGGAACGATGGTCAGCTTTATCGGAGGATTGACCTTCTTTCTGGCATCGTTGCTCGCTATTTCAAAATCAGATGCGAAGGCGGTGCTCGCCTACTCGACGATCTCAAACCTCGGACTGATCGTTGCGTGTGCGGGTGTCGGTATGCCGGAGACGATCTGGGCGGCCATTTATCTCCTGATCTTCCATGCAGTCAGCAAGGCGATGATGTTCCAGGATGTGGGTGCTGTCGAGAACTCTCTGCACAGCCGTAATATCGAGAACATGCAGGGCTTGATCTACCGTCTGCCGCGACTGACATTTATCATGCTGATCGGTATTGCAGGCATGTATCTGGCTCCATTCGGCATGTTGATCGCAAAATGGGCTGCTTTTAAGGCATTTGTAGACGCAAGCAATCCGCTGCTCATTATTTTTATCGCTTTCGGAAGCGCAACGACAATGTTTTATTGGACAAAATGGATGGCAAAGATCATCGGACCGCCGCGTGTGGATACACCGCTTCGGGATGTGACAAAGAAAAATGAGTATGCATCGCTTTATATCCATGCAGTCATCATGGTTGTGATCTGTCTGCTCTGTGTTCCGATGTCAAAATTCGTAGTACTGCCTATTGAGGAAAGCCTGATCGGCAGTGCAACGATGACTCTCGACAGCGCGGATATCATGGTCATGGTCATTCTGCTCATCGCAATCGTAGTTCTTCCTTTTGTATGTTATTTCGGCACAAAGAAGCACAAGAGGAAGCATGTAATCTCATATATGAACGGCGTTAATGCCGGAGACAACAAGAATTTTATTGATTCCTTCGGAGAGGAAAAACAGCTCTATACCGCCAACTGGTATATGGTTGATTACCTGGGAGAGAACAAGCTTTTGACTCCCTGCATCATCCTCAGCGCAGGCGTGCTGATCATCATGATGTGTCTGATCATAGGAGGTGCGGTATAATGGCTACAAAACAGTTTATTTTTGTTCTTTTATATATTGTGTGTGCGCCTTTTATTGGTGGTTTTCTGGATGGAGTTGACCGGAAGGTCTCCGCACGTATGCAGGGAAGAAAAGGTCCTTCTGTTTTTCAGCCTTTTTACGATGTGATCAAGCTGTTTCAGAAGGAGCCTCTGGTTGTCAAACGTTCCCAGACATTTCTTGTCATGACTTATCTGCTTTTTATGGTCATTACAGGAGGGCTGTTTTTTGCGGGGATGGATCTGCTTTTGTGTTTCTTTTCGCTGACAACATGTGCAATGTTTCTTGTGCTGGCAGCATCTTTCACCCATTCGCCCTATGCGTCCGTGGGATGTCAGCGTGAACTTGTGCAGATGATGGCTTACGAGCCGATGGTACTTCTGACAGCAGTCGGATTTTATGTTGCGACAGGTACCTTTTATGTGAAGGATATCATCGGAATGGACATGAGTGCGATCGTTTATCTGCCGGGTGTGTTTATCGGATTTCTCTTCATTCTGACGATCAAGATGCGTAAGTCGCCCTTTGATCTGAGTACGGCGCATCACGCGCATCAGGAGATCGTCCGTGGCGTCACACAGGAGATGGTAGGTTCCAATCTTGCGCTGATCCATCTTGCTGAGTGGTATGAGACTGTATTCTTGCTTGGTGTTGTGGCAATGTTTTTTGTAAACAGCAATCCTGTCAGTTATGTGGCTGCTCTGATCGTGGTTCTTCTGGCATATTTTTTGGAGATTCTGATCGATAATGTTTCTGCCCGTGTGAACTGGAAAGTGCTGCTGGTCAGCACGTGGGTGGTAACACTTGTCGCAGGCGGCGTAAATCTGACCATTTTAGTGTTGATGCATCGATAGGAGGAAAACAATGGCAAATGTATCCAGATCACCCTGGCTGCTGCATTACGATGGAAGCAGCTGCAATGGGTGTGATATAGAAGTTTTGGCGTGTCTGACACCTGTTTATGATGCAGAGCGCTTTGGTGTGGTAAATACCGGAAATCCCATGCATGCGGATATTCTGTTGATCACGGGGGGTATCAATTCACAAAATGCATCGGTTGTTGAGCAGATCTACAATCAGATGCCGAACCCTAAGGTTGTCTGTGCGGTGGGCACCTGTGCCTGCACCGGCGGCGTGTTCAAAGAGTGTTACAATATTAAGGGCGGTGCCGATACAGTCATCCCGGTGGATATCTATGTGCCGGGATGTGCGGCGAGACCGCAGTCGATCATTGACGGAATCGTGCAGGCGGTTGCTCTGTTCCAGAAAAAGCACGAAGAAATGAAAAGCGAAAAGAAGTAGGGAGGTGGCTCGTGATGGCAGATACAGGATGTGAGATCATACCGATTACGACCGGTGAGTTTTTAATGAAGGTCATGGAGATGAAAAACGATCATTACCGTCTCATGCAGGCGCATGCCGTGAGTGTCGAAAACGGCTATGAGCTGAGCTATACCTTCGGAAAAGATTATGAATGGGTTTCTCTTCGTCTGGTCATTGATGAGAATGAGGAAATCCCCAGTATTACAAATGTATATCAGGCAGCGTTTCTCTATGAGAATGAGATGGCGGAACTGTTTGGCGTGAAGATCCGGATGATTTCCGTGGATTATCAGGACAAGCTTTACCGGATCGATGACGAGACGCCAATGAAAAAACTGTAGGAGGTTCAAGCGATTATGGCAAGTAAAAAAAGTGTGGTTCCTTTCGGACCGCAGCACCCCGTATTACCGGAGCCGATTCATCTGGATCTCGTACTGGATGATGAGAAGGTCGTAGAGGCGATCCCTTCCATCGGATTTGTTCACCGTGGTCTGGAATCACTTGTGAAAAAGAAAGATTTTAAGGAAATGCAGTATGTGGTAGAACGCACTTGTGGAATCTGCAGTTTTATGCATGGCATGACCTACTGCGAGACGATCGAGCACATCATGGATGTGGAAGTTCCTGTAAGAGGACGATATCTGCGTACGATCTGGTGCGAGATGAGCCGTCTGCATTCACATATGCTGTGGCTGGGACTTCTGGCAGATGCATTTGGATTTGAAAGTCTGTTCTATCAGTGCTGGCGGATGCGTGAGCAGATCCTGGACATGTTTGAGGCATCTACCGGTGGACGCGTGATCTTTTCGGTCAATGCGCCGGGCGGTGTTTTGAAGGACATGCCTTCAGACATGCTGCATGCATTTGTGGAGAAACTGGATGGCTTTGAGACCGAACTGCACAAGATTGCAGATATCTTTTTAAATGATTATACCGTACTGACCCGTCTGAAAGGTGTCGGAATCCTTACACCGGAGGAGGCACATGATCTGGGCGCTGCGGGACCGATGCTGCGTGCCAGTGGCATTGCAAGAGATACGAGAAAGTTGGGATACGCTGCATACGGCGATCTTGATTTTGATATTATCACGAGTGATGACTGTGATTCTTTTGCGCGCTGCGATGTCCGCATCCGCGAGATGTATCAGTCAATCCAGCTCATCAAACAGGCAGTGGATAAGATCCCGGAGGGAGATATTGCTGTGCCCGTGAAAGGAAATCCGGAAGGAGAGTATTTCATGCGGGTAGAACAGCCGAGAGGAGAGGCAATTTATTATGCAAAAGGTAACGGAACGAAATTTTTGGAACGGATTCGTATCCGTACCCCTACCTTTGCAAATATTCCGGCATTGTTGAAGACACTGAAAGGCTGTCAGCTTTCTGATGTGCCGTTGCTCATTCTGACGATCGATCCCTGTATCAGTTGTACAGAGCGATAGGAAAGGAGGAAAAGAAAATGCCGAAATTTATGCCCTTTGCAGGGACTATGTTAAAAAACCTCTTTTCAAAACCGGTGACAACATCTTATCCGGAAAAGCCTGCGGTTTATCCGGAGCGTAGCCGCGGACATGTAGAGATCGCTGTCGATCAGTGCATCATGTGTGGTCTCTGCAGCCGCAATTGTCCTCCTCGCGCGATCACAGTTGACCGCGCAGCCGGAACCTGGACGATCAACCGTTTTGACTGTGTACAGTGCGGTTATTGTACGGAGGTGTGTCCGAAGAAGTGTTTGACGATCATTCCCGGTTATCAGACTCCAGGTACAGAGAAGAAAGAGGCAGTTTATCACAAACCTGCCCCGGAGAAGAAAGAGGAAGCGTAGAATCATGTGTGTAGCAATGCCCGGAAAAGTGATTGAGATATATGAAAAGGATGCACTGGTGGATTTTAGCGGAAACCGTGTGCGCGCGATCGCCGGTCTGGTTCCGATCGCGGTGGGAGATTATGTACTGGTACACGCCGGATGCATCCTGCAGAAATTATCTGCGGGCGAGGCACAGGATCTGATGGACTTATTTGAGGAATTAGAGGAAGCATGACAGATATCAGTCATAAAATTTCACAGATCAAAAAATGGCTGGCAGCGTATGACGGTCCGGACATCTCCATTATGGAGGTGTGCGGCAGTCATACCGCTGCTATTTCTAAATATGGGATCAGCGGAATGCTGTCGGAAAGACTTCATCTGATCAGCGGACCGGGCTGTCCGGTGTGTGTCACGCCAACCGGTTATATTGACCGTCTGATCGAACTTTCGATGGAGGAACATACAACGGTAGTGACCTTCGGAGATCTGATCCGTGTGCCCGGCCGGAAAAAAAGTCTGGCGGAGGCAAAGGGAGAGGGAGCAAACGTGGAGATGGTATATTCACCGATGGACATTTTGCGTCTTGCAAAAGAGCAGCCGCTTCAGCGTTTTGTGTTTGCAGCAGTGGGTTTTGAGACGACGGCACCGGTGTATGCGGTGCTTTTAGAGCAGCTTGTGGCAGAACAGGTGTCGAATGTGCAGCTTTTGACTGCGTTAAAGACTATGCCTCCGGTGATCGGATGGCTGTGTGAGCACGGGAGCGGGATCGATGGCTTCCTGGCACCCGGACATGTGGCGGCTGTGACAGGCTCCGACTTGTTTGAGCCGCTGGCGAAACAATATCACGTGCCGTTTGGAGTGGCGGGTTTCGGGGCAGAGGAACTCCTGCTGGCAGTTTACGGGACCTTTCGCGCAGTAGAGCAATATCGTGAAAACGATGTGCTTCCCGGTGTGAAAAACTATTATCCGTCCGTTGTGTGTACCCAGGGCAATCAAAAGGCAAAAGAATTGGTAGACACTTATTTTGAACCGTCGGATGCACTCTGGCGTGGGATCGGCGTGATCGCCGATTCCGGGCGGAAGCTGCGGGCAGAATATGCGCGGTTTGACGCGGGGAGTGAACTGCTCATGGAAGATCATAAAAAGAATCAGGCATGTCGTTGCGATCAGGTGCTGATGGGTAGGGCATTACCCGGGGACTGTCCGCTGTTTGGAACTGCGTGTACACCGATGAATCCGCAGGGGGCTTGCATGGTGTCCGAGGAGGGCAGCTGTCACCAGTATCTCATGTATCACAGGACACGCTAAAGGAGAACGGAAATGAAACAGGAAAAGAAAATAACAATGGCACACGGCAGTGGCGGGCGTGCCACAAGTGATCTGATCCGGGAAATATTTGCACGTGAATTTACAAATCCGGTGCTGGATGCCATGGAGGATGCTGCTGTAGTACCCGGAAGCGGAAAGATTGCGTTTACAACAGACAGCTTCGTGGTGGAGCCGCTGGAATTTCCGGGTGGTGATATCGGGCGTTTGTCTGTGTGCGGTACAGTCAATGACCTGCTGATGCGCGGTGCAGTTCCCAAATACCTGACCTGCGGCTTTGTGCTGCAGGAGGGACTGGATCTGGAACTGCTGCAGCGGATCGTCGCTTCTCTGGCAGCGACTGCAAGAGAGGCAGGAGTGGCGGTCGTGGCAGGAGACACGAAAGTCGTGGAGGGAAACGGCGGTCTGATCATCAATACGGCCGGTGTGGGATTTGTCCCGGAGAATGTCTGTATCAGCGCGGCAAATTGCCAGGTTGGTGATGTGATCCTTGTATCCGGCCATCTGGGCGATCATCATGCGGCAATCCTGTCCCGGCGCATGGGCATTTACAATACGATCGAAAGTGACTGTGCGCCGCTTGGTGAGATGGTTGGTGCACTGCTTGAGGCAGGAATACGGGTACATTGTCTGCGTGATATTACCAGGGGTGGACTTGGTACGGTCTTAAAGGAACTGGCAGAGGCTTCACAGGTGACAATGGCCATTGAGGAGGAATTTCTTCCGATTGATGCACAGGTGCGCGATTTCTGTGGACTGATGGGGTTAGACCCGCTGTACATGGGAAATGAAGGCAAACTGGTTGCGTTCGTGGCACCGGAGGATGCTGACCGGGCGTGCGAGATCCTTTCCGGCTGTGTTTACGGAAAACATGCTGCAGTCATCGGAACTGTAACAGACGAAGAGCCGGGAAGTGCTTATGTAAATACTGCAATTGGCGGAAAGCGTGTGCTTGATGTGCTATTCGGCGAGGGACTGCCGAGGATCTGCTGACCGTCTGTAGTCGAAGTATCCTATTTACAGATGACTCCGAATGGTCGATCATATCAGAAAGGAAAGAAACATGTCTTACACGTTCAGTGAATCCCAGCGCCGTGCGATCACGGAGTCGGATGGCGCTACACTTGTTCTGGCGGGGCCCGGATCCGGGAAAACCGCTGTCATTACCGGACGTATCCGGTATCTTCTGGAGCAATGCAACGTTCCTGCCGAACATATTCTGGTCATCACATTTACAAAAGCAGCGGCGGATGAAATGCGTCTGCGTTTTCAGTCAGCGATGGAGGGACGCAGGCTGCCGGTACAGTTCGGCACTTTTCATGCGGTCTTTTTTTCAATTTTAAAGCATGCCTACCATTATCGTCCGGATCAGATCATTTCCCCGGATTTCAAATATGCGTTTCTTCGTGAGATATTGAGCGGATATCATATGCGGGAGGATGAGGAGCAGGAACTGATGGAGAACCTGCTGAGCGAGATCAGTATGGTCAAAAATGAACGTCTGGATCTTGCGCACTACTATGCGAAAAGCTGTGGAAGTACGCAGTTTCGTGATATATACAATGCTTACGACAGAAAGCTGCGGGAGAATCGCCTGATCGATTTCGATGACATGCTGACGCTTACTTATGAACTGCTTGTGCAGCGCCCGGATCATCTTCAGGCATGGCAGAAAAAATTTCAGTACATACTTGTAGATGAGGTACAGGATATGAACCGTCTGCAGTATGAAGTACTGCGCATGCTTGCTGCGCCGCAGAACCGGTTGTTTCTGGTAGGAGATGACGATCAGTCCATCTACCAGTTCCGGGGCGCAAGGCCGGAATTGATGCGGCGGTTTATGAGTGATTATGCAGATGCGAAACAACTTTACCTGGAGGAAAACTATCGCTGCGGTTCCGACATTGTACAGATTTCCCAAAATCTGATCTCTCACAATAAAAACCGTTTTGACAAGCGGATTTTTGCTGCCCGGACCGTCACAGGCAAAGTGATCTTGCAGGAATACCCGTCAGTATTGAAGGAAAACCGGTCAATGATCGACCAGATCAGAGAGCGTATCGCTGCGGGTGTGCGCTCTTGTGACATTGCAGTGCTGTTTCGCACCAACCGGCAGTCCGGGTATCTGCTGGAGCAGCTGATGGAGGCTGGCATCCCTTTTTATGCGAAGGAACGTGTGCCTCTGGTGTATGATCACTGGATCGCAAAGGACATGATCTGTTATCTGAAACTGGCAGCGGGAAGTCGTGAGCGGGGACTGTTTTTGCAGATCATGAATCGTCCCCTGCGCTATCTGAGCCGGGACGTGCTGGATGATCCGCAGGTGGATCTTGACAGCTGGGAGGCTGTCTACGAGGAACAGCCGTGGATCGCCAGACGTATCGCACAGCTGGCGGAGGATCTGCAGGTCATGTCACACATGGGACCATTTGCGGCAATGAATTATGTGCGAAAGGGAATGGGATATGAGGAGTTTGTCATTGATTTTGCAAGAGAGCACGGACAGGATGAACAGGAACTGATCGATGTGCTAGATGAGCTTCAGCAGTCTGCTGTGGGGTTCCATTCACTGGAACAATGGCAGGCACATGTGGAGGAATACCGTGCCCGCATGCAGGCGGAAAAGAAAAATAAGGATGCCGGTCGAGAAGGCGTGCAGATCCTGACCTTGCATGGGGCAAAAGGACTGGAATTTGACACGGTTTTTCTGCCGCAGCTTCTGGAGGGGCAGCTGCCATATAAAAAGGCCGTGCTGGATGCAGATATCGAGGAGGAACGCAGACTGTTTTATGTCGGAATGACGCGCGCGAAGGAGCAGCTTGTGATCACGCACAGCAAAACGTTGTACAATAAAGACGCCACTGCCTCCAGATTTTTAAGTGAACTTGAAAAGCCGGCTGCAGTGGCGGGATCGTCAATTGTTAAGGCAATTCATTGAATGCCTGCTCGTCCAGAAATTCATCAAAACATTCGGATACACGCTCAAATTCATCATCGTTGTCGATGTTGTCAAGTGATGCGTTACCTTCTTCGTCCTCAAAGTAGCGATAGATGTAAACCTCGCCCTCCTCAATGGGCTCATCGTTTTCATCTAAGGGAACCAGAACAATGTAGTCCTGCTCATCCACCTCGAGGATCGTCATGATGGCACATTCTACAGTGGTGCCGTCATCCAGATCGAGAGTGACGCGGTAGTCATTGGGATCGTCGTCGATGCTGTTATCAAAAATTTCATTTTCGCTCATATGATTGTTTCCTCCTGAAATGATTTTGTGTGTCCCGCCGTCAGCATTTGAGCAGCTTCCGGAACTTGTATTACCGCCATTATATGAGAATGTACAGGATCATGTCAAGCACGGAAAAAGGAAAAAAGTGTATGCAAACCATATAGAAACTGTTATAATAAAAAATAACTATGATGTTTACCATGAAGACAGACAAAAAAGGCGGAAAAGAAAGAATGGCAGAACAATTAAGAGAAGGAAATTACAGCAGATTCGGAGCAAGCAGACTTGCGGACGGGATCTGTTTTACATTTGAGGGAGAAAAGGACAGCGACTGTGCGATCCGACTCTATGAGAAACGCAAAAATAAAGATATGCCCTGCGTTTACAGGGATATTCCGGTGCCGAAGGAATTCTGCATTGGTGCAGTGCGTTCCGTATGCGTCACCGGGCTGGACACGGCGCAGTACGATTATAATTATGTGATCGACCGGAAAGTGGTCGTGGATCCTTATGCAAGACGGATCATCGGAAGGGAAAAATGGGCTGATTACAGCCGGAGGGATGTGCACTATGAAGTGCGCAGCGGCTTTGATTTTTCGGAGTTTGACTGGAAGGGTGATCACTGCCCGGAGATTCCGGAAACGGACATGGTGCTTTATAAGCTTCACGTCAGAGGTTTCACAAAGGATGGCGGGGTGACCGGCAGAAATAAAGGCACATTTGCGGCAATAACGGAAAAGATCCCATATTTGAAAGATCTCGGTGTGACTACGGTAGAGCTGATGCCTGCGTATGAGTTTGAGGAACTGGTACCGCCAAAGCACGAGGAGCATCCGATGGACTTTGAGGGCTGGGCACCGCAGGCGGTGGCAGGCTATCAGATGATGCAGCAGAAGGAATATGAGGAGAAGGAAAAGGAACTCCCGGGGATCAACTTCTGGGGTTATGGAAGCGGAGATTATTTTGCACCCAAGGCGAGCTATTCGTCAGGGGGATCTCCCTCTGCAGAGATGAAGGAAATGATCCGTTCCCTCCATGCGGCAGGGCTGGAGTGTGTCATGGAGATGAGTTTTGACGCCCAGGTAAATCCCAATTATATTGTGGAGGTGCTGCGTTACTGGGTGCTGGAGTATCATGTGGACGGTTTTCATCTGCTTTGTTCGCAGACGGCAGTTGCCAGTGTGATCTGTGACGTACTGCTGCGCCGCACAAAGATCTTTGCTCTGGGCTTCCCGGCAGAGGCATGGGAACAGACGGGTGGTTATCCGCACTTATATGTGTACAATGATGACTTTTTGTATGCTGCACGTAAACTGATCAACCATCAGGACGGCAATCTGGTAGAGTATCTGAACCAGCAGAAAAAGCAGCATCCACAGATCGGATTCGTGAATTATTTTGCCAATAACAATGGGTTTACCCTTGCGGATACTTTCAGCTATGTTACAAAACACAATGAAGCAAACGGTGAGGGCGGTGCGGACGGCATCGATTGGAATTACAGTGTTAACTGCGGTGTTGAGGGAGTTTCACGCAAGAAGAAGATTCTCCAGCAGCGTGTCCGGCTGATGAAACAGGCGATCGCAGCAGTTGTGCTGGCACAGGGCGTACCGTTGATCCAGGCAGGCGATGAGTTTGGTAATTCGCAGAATGGAAATAATAATGCATATTGCCAGGACAACCGGATCGGTTGGGTGAACTGGAAACAGCTGGAAAAGAACCGGGACTATTTCAACTATGTGAAAGAGCTTCTGACACTGAGGAGTATGCATCCGTGCATCCGCAGCCGTATACCGATGCAGATGACGGACTACCGGTCATATGGAATGCCGGATCTGTCCTATCACAGTGCGCAGGCATGGAATGGTGAGATCTATCCGTCTATGCAGGCAGTCGGGGAGGCGTACAGCGGTGCTTACGGAAAAGAACCGGAGGATCTCTATATCGGCTGGAATTTTTCACAGAGTGACATGCCTCTCGCATTGCCGAAGGCGGCAGTCGGAAAAGAGTGGAAGATCGTGTTTGGAACGGGTGTGGTCAGTGAAGACAATGACCGGCTGCAGCTAGACGGCGGCAGTGTTGTCGTGCTTGTCACGGCGCCGGGCAAGCCGAAGCCGGAGAAAAAGAAGCAGAAAGAATGCCGGGAGCAGCAGAATGAAGAAAAATGAGCAGTTGACCGTCAGGCGCGGACTGTCGGGATTTGATCTGAAATGCATCGCGGTATTTTCGATGCTGACAGATCATATCGGTTCCGTGCTGTGTCCGTCGCAGTTGTGGATGAGGTATGTGGGAAGACTGGCATTCCCCATCTTTGGCTTTCTGCTGGTGGAGGGATTTCTGAACACCAGAGATCTGAAAAAATATATGGGAAGATTATTCCTTTTTGCATTGATCTCCGAGATCCCCAGTGATCTCGCACGCTATAACACGCCTGTATATAAGGATAAACAGAATATATTTTTCACACTGCTGCTTGCATTGATCTGCATCTATATCATGCAGAGGCTGCAGGCGCATTTTTTGCTGGCAGGAGTTTTGCTGGCTGTGGTCGGAATTCTGACGTACTATGTTATCAAGCCGGATTATGGGATTGGAGGGATCGTCATGATCCTCTGTTTTTATGTGTTTCGCATGCAGAAGACGGAACAGTTTTTGTCCGTTGCAGCGATCAACATTTGCTATTTTGGCAAGATCCAGCAGGCGGGTGCGCTGGCACTGATCCCGATCTGGTTTTACAACGGCACGAGAGGGCCGTCCGCAAAATATTTTTTCTACGTATTTTATCCGGTACATCTGTTTCTGCTGTACCTGATCCGGAGGTATCTGAATTATGTCGTTTAAAAAAGCATGTAAACATTTGAAGACGGTGCATGCCCATCGCCGTGAGGTGCGAAAAAACTGCTTTCGAATGGGGCTCTACTGGCAGGGGCTGACGCACGATCTGTCCAAATATTCATGGGCAGAGTTTCGCATTGGCGCGAAGTATTTTATGGATGACCAGAGCCCGCATAACGGTGAGCGGGCAGAGTATGGCTATTCTTCAGCGTGGCTGCATCATAAGGGGCGCAACAAGCATCATCTGGAATACTGGATGGATTATGACGTGCGCGGTGACCATCGTATTGCAGGAATGCGTATGCCGGAAAAATATGTGGCAGAGATGGTGGCAGATCGTATCGCTGCTTCGAAGATATACAAGAAAGATAAATATACGGATGCTTCGCCGCTGGAATATTATATGAGCAAGCGGGATTTTCATGTTTTGCATCCGGAGACAAGAGAATTGCTGGAAAAGCTTTTACATATGCTGGATGAGCAGGGAGAGGATGTGACGTTCCGCTACATCCGGGAGGAAGTATTGAAAAAATAAACAAAGCCTCTCCGGGAGTGGGAAAGGCACGGGAAAGCTGTCTGCGACATAAAATGTATTAAGTTCGCTTTGATAGATCGGAGAAAAGCGATTGAAAACATTTTTGCCGCCTCTGACGCAGCAGGAGGAAAAAGAATATGTTGCACGTATGAAGGGCGGAAGCCTGGAAGCAAAACACATTCTGGTCGAGCGTAATATGCGTCTGGTGGCACATATTGTCAAAAAATATCAGAATGTGGACGAGGAAACAGAAGAGCTGATCTCCATCGGAACAATCGGACTGATCAAGGCGGTGGCGACTTACAATGATGAGCGCGGAAGCCGGCTTGCTACCTATGCTGCAAGATGCATTGACAACGAACTGCTGATGTATCTGCGCTCCAGGCGGAAAACCGCACGGGAGGTATCGCTTTATGAGCCGGTGGGAACAGACAAAGAGGGCAATCAGATCCGTCTGCTGGACATCTGCGAGAGCGAGGATCCGGATGTGGTGGAGGAATTGGATCTCAAATGGAGGATCGCCACATTGCGGGAGCTGATCCCGAGGCTTTTACATGGTCGGGAGCTGCAGATCATTACCCTGCGATACGGACTGGATAAAAAATCTCCGATGACTCAGAGGGAGATCGCACAGCAGATCGGTATTTCACGTTCGTATGTCAGCCGAATAGAGAAAAAGGCATTGGAGCGTCTGCGGGAAGGTTTTGCCGGTAGAGAAGAAATGCTCGGAGAAAAAAAGTGAAGATTTGATTTTGACTTTAAAAAAGATGAAATCCATGCTACAATGGTTTCATCTTTTTTTCGTATACATTTTCCCGTTGTGGCACGCAGAGAGGAGACAATTTGTACAGTATTGTAACAACTGCGATTCTACACGGGATCGATAGCCTGCCTGTTTTTGTGGAGGCGGACGTCAGTGACGGTCTGCCGGTATTTGAGATGGTAGGTTTTCTGGCATCTGAAGTGCGCGAAGCCAAGGAGCGGGTGCGCACAGCACTGCGCAACTGCGGGCATCAGCTTCCCGCCAAGCGCATCACGATCAATCTTTCACCGGCTAACATCAAAAAGAGCGGAAACGGCTTTGACCTTCCAATCACAGTGGCTATCCTTGCGGCTTTGGGTATCGTACAGGAGCAATTGCTGAAGGATACACTGGTGATCGGAGAAATCGGCTTAAACGGATCCATTCTCGCGGTGGACGGCATGCTGCCGATCCTGTTGAAGGCAAAGGAACGGGGCATCCGACGGTGTATCATCCCGAGAGACAACCGCAGGGAGGCAGCGCTTGTGAAAGACCTGGCTGTTTTCCCGGCGGATCATATCAGATCAGTCATGGATTATTTCACCGGTGCATATACCATAGAAGAGGAGGCGTATCAGCAGCCGGTACAGCAGCTGAAAGAGGAACTGGATTTTGCAGACGTAAACGGGCAGAAAATGCTCCGACGCGCCTGCGAGATCGCAGTGAGCGGGATGCACAATCTGTTGATGGTCGGTCCGCCCGGTGCGGGAAAGACTATGATCGCAAAGCGCATTCCGGGCATTCTTCCACCGATGGACCTGCCGGAACAGATGGAGGTGTCAAAGATCTATAGCGTGTGTGGAAAGCTCCATGCCAGTGAAGGCCTGATCGACCGGCGCCCTTTTCGTGCGCCGCATCACACGATCAGTCCGCAGGGGCTGTCGGGCGGCGGGGCCATCCCAAAACCGGGAGAAGTGTCACTGGCACATCGGGGTGTATTATTTCTGGATGAATTACCGGAGTTTCAGAAAAGTACGCTGGAGATCCTACGGCAGCCGATGGAGGATAAAACCATCACGATCTCCCGTGTAAATAGCAGCTTTACGTATCCGGCGGATTTTCTGCTTGTTTGTGCGATGAATCCGTGCAAGTGCGGGTTTTATCCGGACCAAGCAAAATGTCGTTGCACGAAAACACAGGTCCGGCAGTATCTCTCTCGGATCAGTCAGCCGCTTCTGGACAGGATCGATCTCTGCGCAGAGGCAGAACCTGTCACGTATCGGGAACTGACCGGTCGGGCAAAGGGAGAGAGTTCTGCACAGATCCGGGCACGGGTGTTGTCAGCCCAGCAGATGCAAAGAGAGCGTTACCGGAACGAGGCTTGGTATTTCAACAGTCAGGTGCCGGTAGCGAAGCTGACAACCTATTGTCGGCTTGGAAAAAAAGAAACTGCATACATGGAACGAATGTATGAAAAGCTGCAGCTGTCAGCACGCGCCTATCACAAGATCATCAAGCTTTCGCGGACGATCGCTGATCTGGAGGAGAGCAGCTGCATTACGACCAGACACCTGACGGAAGCAATCTGCTATCGTAGTCTCGATAGAAAATACTGGGAGGTGTGAGCATGGAAGATGTTACATATGCATACTGGCTTGCAAACATTTCCGGTGTCGGAACAAAGACGATCCGTCAGCTGTATAAATATTGCGGGAGTGCAAAGACCGTCTGGCACCTGGCAGGCAGTGAGTTGAAAAAACTCTATGGGATCACTGAGGAGGCTGCTGTGCGTATCAGCCGTTCAAAAAAACAGTGGGATCTGGACCGTGAGTGGGACAACCTGCTGGCGCGCGGCATTTCTTTTGTTTCCATCGAGCAACAGGCGTATCCGCGCAGGCTTCGGGAAATCTATGATCCGCCTTATGGATTGTACTATATTGGGCAGCTCCCGAACTGTCTCTTATACACATCTCCGAGCCCACGAGACGCTACGCTATCTCG
>CALZQA010000038.1 GCA_945828315.1 uncultured bacterium
CCGGAAAAGCCGGGAATATCAAGGAAAAACAGCTCAAAAACTCGCGCAATACGGCTTAAAGGCTGCACGTCGCGCACCCCAGTTCTCAAAACGTTAGTTTTGGTTCTCAAAGAGATAATTACGAATCCAAAAAGGCTTGCGAGCTATTCGCAGGCCTTTTTTTACCTTCCGGGGAGGTTTTTATTATAAGTTTTTTCTTGATATTTCTTGTATATTCGTCAGGAACCTTTTATAATTGTCTGCATATAAATGATATATAGGAGGGAAAGTTATGGAGGGAATATTTCAGGCAATCAACAACATTTTTTCTTTTGTCGGTCCACTATCTGACTTTTTGTGGGACTTTCCGACAAACTTTGAATGGTATTCATCCATTCCGGTTTTAGGCAATTTTTCATTCGCAATCATTTTACTGCTCGGCTCGGGAATCTACTTCAGCTTCCGAATCGGATTTATGCAGGTGACGCATTTCAAAAAGGGAATTAACGTAATGACGCAGCGAAGAACGGTAGAAACAGGAATCTCTCCGCTGGCGGCATTTCTATTGAGCTCGGCCATGCGTGTCGGACCCGGAAACATTCTCGGTGTCACAGGTGCCATTGCGGTGGGAGGACCCGGTGCTCTATTCTGGATGTGGGTATCCGCTTTTTTTGGAATGTCTGTTGCTTACATGGAGAGTGTTCTTGCTCAGATATTCAAAGAGAAAAAAGATGATGAATTCATCGGAGGACTTCCTTTCTACGGAAGAAAGCTGCTGAAAAACAAAGTGTGGATCGGCGTGTTCCTGTCTATCCTGTATATTCTGTATGCGCTTTGTTGTCTGCCGGCACAGGGCTTTAACGTGGTATCCTCCATCGGAAGAATGGCTGAGATCGCGACAGGCAGTACGATCGCAGTGGATTCCGCTTTCTACTACATAGTAGGCGCGATCATTGTCATTCTCACAGCTGTGATCGCATTTGGCGGTATTAAAAAGGTGACAAAGTGGACTGACAAGATGGTTCCTGTCATGGCGGTTCTCTATGTTATTACGGTATTGATACTGATCGTTCTTAACTTCAAACTGATACCGTATTTCTTTAAGGCCGTGTTTTCCGGCGCATTTAAACCGGAAGCATTTTTCGGAGGCGTCTTTGGTACAGTTCTGGCACAAGGCGTCAAGCGTGGCCTGATGTCCAATGAGGCCGGTCAGGGAACGATCACCATGTCTGCCGCGGCGGCAGATGCACTGCATCCCTGTGAGCAGGGTATCCTTGCTTCCATCGGTGTATTTCTTGATACGATCATTATCTGTACGCTTTCCGGTTTTGTGGTAGTCATGGCACATTGCTGGGACGGCGCGAATGGAGCAGCATGGGCAGAGCTTGATAAGCTTCCGAAATTTACTGAATCCATTGCTGCACTCACACCGGGGACAACGATGAATGCAGTCATGACATTCCTTGTGACATTGTGTTTCTGCATGTTTGCTTACACCTGTCTGCTGGGAATGATCAGCTTCTCGGAGATCGCAGCAAACCGCATTCGCAAGGATCAGGTATTTATCAATGTGATCCGGGTGATCGCCCTTTTCGTGGCAGCATTCGGAATCCTGTGCAACATTGCAGGGCTTGAGCTTGGTAATCTGTGGGCATTTTCAGATCTTGGAAATATCATGATCGTTTACTTTAACGTTCCGATCGTCTATGTCGGTGCAAAGTATGTATTGCGTGCCACAAAGCACTATAAGAAAAACGACGGAACGCCGTTCACATCCCAGACCATTGGCAGAGATGACTGTACATATTGGGATGAACGGGCAAAGAATCAATGATCTGTCCCATGAATAGAAAAAGTCCTGAGATCAACGGTTCTGTTGATCTTCAGGACTTTTCTTTTTGATTGATTTTATTAATCCAAAAACTTACGCTTTACAATATCAGCCAGATAATCAGCCGTTTCCTCGATTCCGAACAAATTGCTGTCGATCATGATATCTTTGTAGATCAGATCTGACGGCAGCGTTCCGTTTGCGAAGCGCTTGTGGTAATTAGCTCTCGCTTTGTCGACCTCCTGGATCATTTTACGGGCTTCATCCTCATTCATATTTAACCGTTCGATACAGTTCTTGAGGCGGTTTTCATAGGAAGAATAAATATAGATATTTAAGTGACGCGGATGATCCCGCATCAGATAATCGGAACAGCGTCCTACAATGATGCAGGATTGTTTTTCAACGAGTTCGTTAATGATCTTTGTCTGTACATCAAAGATCTGGTCCTGCTTTTGTGCGGTAGAAAATCCCAGAGGAAACACCATGTTAAAAAAATTGGGAGAGGAATAACGTTCCTCCAGCTGGCTGATGGTGGAAACGGGAAGATTCATCTGTTTTGAAATCTCCTCTACGATGTCTCTGTCATAATACTCGATACCAAGACGCTCGGACAATTCGCGCGCGATGGGGCGTCCCATACTTCCAAACTGCCTTGTGATTGTAACTACATATTTTTTTGCCATTTTATATATCGTCCTTTCTATGCTCTGTGACTCTGTGAATTTAACTTTCCAAAATACGGGACAGGAATGCTCTGGTTCGTTCTTCCTTCGGATTGTTAAAGACATCCTTGGGATCTCCCTGTTCAACAATATAGCCGTCTGCCATAAAAATGACCCGGTCGCAGACATCTCTTGCAAAACCCATTTCATGGGTTACAACGACCATCGTCATGCCTTCTTTTGCAAGATCCGATGAGTTCAATCAAGGTCAGGCTCCTTATGCGATCGCTATTTCAAATGAATGTGTGAAAGCAAATCCTGAGATCGTGGAGATCTTTGACGCAGCGATCGATAAGTTGGTAGCAGACGGAACGATGGAGAAACTTTTATCTGGTGAAAAATACGGAGAATAATAGCGCAATTCTTTGTCCTCATGAATAGAAAAAGTCCTGAGATCAACATTTTCGTTGGTTTCAGGGCTTTTCTTTTATGGTTTTGCATGGGAAATGCTTTCCTTTTCTTTCAGAAACGTATACAAGAAATGGTATAATTCTTCGTCACTTCGCATATTGATGCGCTCTGCGCGTAAAAACTCAGGAATACTGTCTCCTTCCGGGAAATCGCCACATATATCGATGCCGATCACATCGTAATTTGAAATAAGTATTTTCAGGACATTTTCCAGCAGTGGCAGGGACATTTCGCCCTGATCCCAGTTCGTAACCGCACAGGATTCATTTAATACATCCTTGTCTATGGAGATATAGATCGGAAAATTTGTAGGGAGTGCCTGAAGCTTTTTTCGTGCAGAGTGATCTTTCAGCTCCTCGTAACTGATTTCTACCAGCTGATCTGAATGGAACAGGGAAGACCGATCAAAGGTTTTTTGTTCCTGCCCGATGAGTACAAGTATTTGTAGATACGGATTTTCCATCAGCACTTTTTTGGCCCAGTTGCCACAGCTTAACAGATCTCCGATGCAGGCATCCTGCATATCGGTATGATGGTCGATCAGCACCAGAGAAAACGGCTCCTCAATAAAATCGGTCATGCATTTCGTAATATAGTGGTAATCGCCTGAATCAATGAAGTGAATTCCTGAGATCCCATTCGGGCGAATCAGTTCTTTTATCTGTGTCTCGGCTTCTTTACTGCAGTAGAGTCTGCTGCCGCTGATCGCACTGCAGTCAAACCATGCCAGATCTTGGGCTTCCCGTCTTGTGTAGCAGTGCGTGAAATCAAAAACCATATTCCGATGATTCATTTACATCGCTTCCTTTCATCGAATGTTATATCACGTTTTGCTGCATTTTGAAACCGAAAATGGGCGAATGTTTTTCAATCAGGGAAAATGTATGTTATCCATTGACAAATAATAGGTAATATGTTATCTTTTTAAAGTAATATATTACCTATTGGAGAGATGACGATGAATTACAATGAACTGTATGAAAGTAAAATGGTGGATTTCTCGGATATTCCGGCTCCGTTTTTTCTACTCGGGCTGCTCAGTGCGTTCGATAATAGCTATCAGGCAGCAGCAGATGCGTTTTTCGGAGAACTGAGCTGGAAGCAGGTGTTTGCGATCGTGTGTATCGATATGTGCCGGGAAGCACCGACGTTGCGCGAACTGTCGCAGGTTATGGGAAGCTCACACCAGAATGTGAAACAGATTTTATTGAAGCTGGAGAAAAAAGGATTTGTGATAATGCAGGTGGACGATAAAGACCGGCGAAAGCAGCGTATTTTCCTGACACAGAAGGCAAGAGAGTTCAGCACCAGCCACGATGCGCAGTCACAGCAGATCGTGGGTAAAATCTTTGATGGAATCCCTGAAGAGGAACTTGACGTAACGATTCAAACAATAATACATATGGAAAGGAATTTAAAAACATTATGAAAACACTGATCATTTACAATTCACAGACCGGTTTTACCGCAAAATATGCACAGTGGATGGCAGAGGCCACAGGTGCGGAGCGAATGGAGTTTAAGGCGGCGAAAAAGAAACAAGCCGCGTTTTTTGATAATTATGAGAAAATCGTATTCGGCGGATGGGTCATGGGAGGAAATGTATGCGGACTGAAGTGGTTTGCAGAACAACTGGCAGGCTGGGCAGGGAAACAGCTGGCGGTATTTGCAGTCGGCGCGACTCCGGCGGACTCAGAGATGGCCGATCTGTTTATGAAGCAGACATTTGGCGGTGATCAGTGGAATGGTGTAGCCGGTTTTTACTGTCAGGGCGGAATCTGTTATGATAAGATGTCTGCCGGAAACCGGATGCTCATGAAACTTCTGCAAAAAGCGCTCAAGGTGAAAAAAGACAAGACAAAAGCGGACGAAGAGATGGAACGGATGATCGGATCTTCCTATGATATTTCGGATCGCAAATATGCAGAACCTGTGATCAACTGGATAATTGAATAGGAATTATATAAGGGCTGTGTCAGTAGTACCGACACAGCCCATTGTGTTATTCCCGGAACGCAGCGCGAATACGCGCAGTGCGTTGCGCAAATTGCGTAAAAAAATCATTGTTTGTGTCATAGGGGGTCAGAAAGAAGGTTCGCAGCAGATAAAGGTTCAGCTGTTTTGCCTGTTCTTCTTCTCCTTCCGCCAGTATATGTACCATCTCGCGGCGAAAATCGTGCCATTCCAGCACAAATCCATGATATTTCTCAGCGGGCTCTATGCCCAGCCATTTACAGACCTTGATCTTTGAGCGGCTTTTGTTCTTGCAGGCTTGTTCCAATAGAAAATAATTCATTTTACCATCAGAAAAATTTCGCCCCAGTGGAAACAGACGGCACATGCCCGGGCGGTGATCGTGAATGCCGCATCGTCCGTCAGTACTTAAAAATGAGCATGCCTGAGTGGTCACATTCATCTGAAGATGTGGCAGGATCATACCCTCCCATACGGTAAGCGCAGCTGCACCGCTTTCAAGCAATGCGGGTACCGGCTGTCCTTCTATTTGAAACTGATATGCGTCATATGGATCCAGTAAAATGGAATCCCCCATCCCGCGGCAACAGGAACTGCAGCCGTGGCAGTCATGACAGTCTGCGCGCACGAGGTCATTTAGATCATAAAATTTTGCTTCCATGAGTTCTCCTTTTCGATGAGCAGTGATCGCCGGTTGAAAAAAAGCAGCATTCTGCTGTTCATTGTACCATATTCATTAGAAAATGGTGCAGATTATTTTAGAATATGTTACAATGGTGCCAGACATTCATTTTGCAGGTGTCCGGCATTTTTTGAGACGCTGCATGGAAAAAAACAAAAAAGGGGGAACAAATGATGAGATCAGAACTGGAACCGTTGTTTACACCTTGGAGCATCGGAAACTGCAAGATCAAGAACCGGATCGTCCTGACTTCCATGGGAGGTACAGACCTTTTCGGATGGATGGAGAAAAATCATTTCGATAAAGAGGGTGCCAATTTTATTTTAGAGGTCGCCAAAAACAATGTCGGACTGATCCTGCCCGGCTGTCAGCCTGTATACAACCCGATGTTCGGACAGTGGCTGTATAAAAACGACAAAATGTACAAGGATCTGGCAGCGTGGATGCCGACCTTTCACAAGACCGGTGCCAAGCTGTTTGTCCAGCTGACAGCAGGTTTTGGCCGTTCCTTCACCATCAGCGGACTGATGGAAACACTTTATACAAATCCGGTCCTGCGAAAGGTATCCAAACCGTTCATGGATCTGGATAAGATCACGGCAAGTGCGAGTCCGTCCCCCAACCGTTGGTCAGATAAGGTGCCGTCCAGAGCGCTGACGGTGGAAGAGATACAGGAATATGTGGAAGCCTTTGCAAAGACAGCAAAGAAGCTGCAGGAGGCAGGTGTTGACGGCGTGGAGATCCATGCTGTTCATGAGGGATACCTTCTGGATCAGTTTACTTTAAAATATGTCAATAAACGTACGGATGCGTACGGTGGGTCATTTGAGAACAGATACCGTTTTGCAGCGGAGATCGTGCAGGCGATCAAAAAGACATGCGGAGCGGATTTTCCGGTTTCTTTGCGCTACAGTGTTGTTTCCAAGACCAAGGGTTTCCGGGAAGGAGCACTTCCGGGAGAAGAGTACATAGAAGTCGGCCGGGATATGGAAGAATCCGAGCGGGCGGCGAAATACCTGCAGGAAGCCGGCTATGATATGCTCAACTGTGATAACGGAACCTATGACGCGTGGTATTGGGCGCATCCGCCTATCTACATGCCGGAAAACTGCAATCTTGCAGATGTTGCGCACATTCGGAAATTTGTGGACATTCCGGTGGTATGCGCGGGACGCATGGATCCGGAAACAGCAGCGGAAGCAGTGAAAAAGGGTGAGATCGACGGTGCGGGCTTTGCCAGACAGTTTCTTGCGGATCAGGAGTGGGTGACAAAGCTGATCAATGATCAGCAGGAGGAGATCCGCCCGTGTATTCTATGTCACAACGGATGTTTTAATATGTGCCATTATAAGGGCGTGGCAAACGATCAGGATCTGTCTGACAGCCTGCATCTGGCGCGCTGCGCAGTAAATGCAGAGACCATGCAGACGAAAAAGCATGTTATTAAAAAAACATCTACGCCGAAAAAGGTCATTATTATCGGCGGCGGTATCGGGGGAATGGAGGCAGCTCGCGTACTGCATCTGAGAGGTCATGAACCGGTCATTTATGAAAAGGGCGATGTACTTGGAGGCACGTTTATTGCGGCGAGTGCGGAATCTTATAAGGGAAAGCTGCGGGAATTGCTACAGTGGTACAGACATCAGATGGAAACGATGAAGATAGAAGTACATCTGAATACAGAGATCAAAGATCTCACGCAGTTTGCAGACAGTGAGATCATTATCGCGACAGGCTCAAAACCGCGGATCTTAAAGCAGGTGCCCGGTCATGAACGGATGATCGAGGCGTGCGAATATCTGAACAAAGAGAAAGTGGTAGGACATACCGTGACAGTGGTCGGCGGCGGCCTGACCGGCTGTGAGATCGCATATGAGCTGGCCCTTACCGGACATGCGCCCATCATCATAGAGATGAAGGATGATCTGATCGCACAAAAGGGCGTCTGTCTGGCGAACAGCTCTTACCTTCGCGAGTGGTTCGCGCTGCATGAAGTGCCGGTTTATCTGGAAACCGGATTAAAAGAGGTCGGCGAGGGGCATGTGATCTGTACGAAAAAAGACGGTACAGATGTAAAGATTGATTGTGACAGCGTGATCAGTTCTGCCGGTTATCTTCCGGCGCCGCTTGCGCCCAAAGCAAAACATGTGCATCTGATCGGTGATTGTGATCAGGTAGGCAATCTGCGTACTGTGGTCTGGGGCGCGTATGAGACAGCTATGAAAATCTGAAGGGAGCAGGATATCGTATGAAATTGACAGAAGAACAACAGGCGATCCTGGATGGAAAAGAAGGGGAAACGCTTGCAAAGGTAATGGAGACACTTGTCCGGTATGGAGAATTGTTCGGAGCTGATCGCATGGTGCCGGTCACAAGTGAATACAATCATCTGGTCACATCTTTTGGACTCAAGGCATTGACGCCGGTCTATGATCTGATGGACCGTCTGATCGAGACGTCAGCATATTCCAAACAGAAATTTTCGCTGGATCCGCGTCCGTTAGATCCGAAAGTGCCGGCAAACTTTTTGCAGAATATCGTATTTGATCACTTTATGTATACAAAACAGGACGAATATGAAGCACAGCTGAAGAAGCTGGGAACGATGGATGACGATGCATACACCTGTACCTGCTATATGGAAGAGGTGGGAAATGTTCCGAAAAAAGGAGACATTCTCTCCTGGTCAGAATCTTCGGCAGTCGTATATGCCAATTCCGTGCTCGGTGCCCGGTGCAACCGTAATTCAGGCATTATCGATCTGATGGGTTCAGTGGTCGGTTTTGTGCCGGAGTTTGGTCTCTTAAAGGACGAAGGAAGAAAAGCAACCTGGATCGTTGAGGTAAAAACAACCAAAAAGCCGGAGGCGCAGCTTCTGGGGTCTGCGATCGGCATGAAGGTGATGGAGGATGTTCCGTATATCGTAGGACTTGATAAGTGGCTGGGACAGCTGGATGACGCTGCGAAGACTTATCTGAAAGATTTTGGCGCTGCCACTGCTTCCAACGGCGCCGTCGGACTGTATCACGTAGAAGGGATCACGCCGGAAGCGGCAGAGTCCGGACGAGAACTGTTGGCAGATGATGTGAAGACCTATGTGATCGACGATGCAGAGCTGGAGAGAGTCTATAAAAGCTATCCTGTCATATGGAAGAAAAAAGATGCGAAGCCAAAGCTCTGCTTTATGGGCTGTCCGCACATGAGTTTTGAACAGCTGACTACATGGACGCTGCGGGTAGAGGAGGCACTGAAGAAAAACGGAAACCGCAAGGTCGTTGTTCCTACGGTATTCACGGCTGCTCCCGGTGTCATTAAGCGTTTTGAGCAGACGGAATACGCAGAAAGGCTGAAGAAGACCGGTATTATTTTATCTTACATCTGCCCGCTCATGTATATGAACAATCCGCTTAGCGCAAGCATGCCTGTGATCACTTCCAGCAATAAGCTGAGAACCTATACAAGTGCAAGATATTATACAGATGATGAGATACTGGCTCAGATCACAGGAGGTGTACAGTCATGAGAACGTTTAACGGAAGAGTCGTTGCAAATGGAACGGTGAGCGCCGAGGCACTGGTTTCCCACGGCGGGCTGAATACACTGGCTTCCTTTCAGAAAGCATTGCAGTTTGGCGATAAGTCTGCTACTTGCGGAGACCAGAATAATCCGGATCTGTACGGAAAGAAGATGGCGGGAAAGGCACTGTGCCTGCCCAGAACGATCGGATCTACGACGGGCGGTCTAGTACTGTACTGCGCCTGCGCGATGCACAGGCAGCCGGCGTGCCTTCTGTTTTCCGAGCCGATCGATTCACTGGCTGCGGCCGGAGCCATCCTTCAGGACATATGGCTGGATCAGGAGAAAATGCCTGTCATAGACTCGCTTGGAGAAGAATTTCTGGCATATGTGAAGGACGGGATGAAGATCACGGTAAAAGAAAATGGTGTGGTTGAGGTGGAATCAGACAAATGAAAAAGAAGATCAACAGACGACTGACGGTAGCGCTTTTGATGTCATTTGTGATATATATGATGTTTGGTCAGGTCACGCAGTTGCTTCAATTGCTGAAGGCTGTGGAGAGAGAATCGGAGATCATGACCGGTCAGTTGGCAAAGATCGCGGAGCAGATGGGTCTTTCCGGTTCGGAAGACGAGACGGTGTGGAATGGCCTGCTATCCTTTGCGCAGCTGGATGAAGATTCAAAGATGCTGATCGCGGACGCGTCAACGAATCAAGTGATCGGAACGACAGCGGCGGAACTATCGGGAAAAAACCTGGAAGAGCTGGGTTTTTTACCGGCTGACTATCAAAAAACCGGAACCGGTTTTCATGTTTCAATCTCTGATGAAACATATTACGGTGTGTTCTATGAGCATGACGGGCTGCTGTATGGGCGGCTGAAAAGTCAGGGCGCCATCTATCAGCCGCTGCGTGCGCCCACAACTTTAATGCCGTTTGTCTCTGTGCTGCTGTTTCTTATACTTGGCATCGGTATAAGCAGATATGCGAATGAAAACATAACGAAACCGTTGACACGGCTGGGCGAAGCGATCCGTCATTTTACGGATGGAGAGAAGGAAGTATCGTTTTCCGTGGGAAAGACGGATTTTGACGAAATACAGCAGATGGGAAGCTGCCTGAACCAGATACAGGATAAGATTGCAAATCTGCAGATACAGCTGGATGAGCATCAGGAGCTTCTGAGGATAGAGTCTGAGCGCGCGGATGTGGCAACTGCGGCAAAACGGGTATTTTTGTCGCGCATGTCGCATGACATCCGGACACCGATGAATGGTATCATCGGAATGACAGCGATCGCGGAGGCAAATATCGGTGATGAGGAACGGGTAAGGGATGCGCTTACTAAGATCGATGCTTCCGGCCGGCAACTTTTAACGATGTTAAATGATGTGCTGGATATGAGCATGATCGAGTCGGGCAGACTTGATATGACAGAGGAGAATTTTCAGCTGGCAGATCTGATCAACGACACGATCAAAGAGCTTCGACCGATGGCAGAAGCCAGACAGCATCAGCTGCTGGTGGAAGTAAAAAGGATGATGCATCAGCACGTGGTGGGAGAACCAAGACGTGTGCGTGCTATTTTCACAAATATCATCGAAAATT
The DNA here is from genome assembly GCA_945828315.1 of uncultured bacterium. GTDB lineage: Bacteria > Bacillota > Clostridia > Lachnospirales > Lachnospiraceae > W0P33-017. Next base: position 10,730 of record CALZQA010000038.1, read on the forward strand.
CCGTGAAATATACGCCAAGGGGGGGCACGATCCGGGTGACGATCACCGAGCTGCCGTCAGAGATCCGCTATATGGGTAAGTACTCTTTTATTTTTGAAGATAATGGCATCGGAATGACCCCTGAGACAGTGCAGCGGATTTTTGAACCCTTTGAACGAGAATCAGATGATCAGCGCGCCGGTACGATTCGCGGCATGGGACTGGGGCTTTCGATCGTGAAGAACATCGTGGAACTGATGAATGGTACCATTCAGGTAGAAAGTGAACCGGAGATCGGTTCCCGGTTCCTCGTAGTCATAAACCTGAAGCTGCAGAAACGAGCAGAGGGTGTTGCCACCCGTATCGTGCGAAATGAGGTGCATCTGGAAGATTTCCGCAGTGAAAATTATTCCGACAAGCGTGTGCTTGTCGTGGAGGATCACGAGCTGAGTGGTGAGATCGCTGTGGAAGTGCTTAAAATGGCAGGCGTAGAGGTTGAACAGGTATTTAATGGTCAACAGGCGGTACTGCGTATGACAGAAGTGCCTGAGGGATATTTTGACCTGATCTTTATGGATATTCAGATGCCGGTCATGGATGGATATATCGCAACGCGCATGATCCGGAATATGAAACGCGAGGATGTGCGTCGTCTGCCGATCATTGCGATGACAGCATTGTCGTCCGAAGAGGATCGGGAGTCAGCAAGGCAGGTGGGCATGGATGACTATATCATCAAGCCGTTAGAGCTTGACCGGATAAAGGAAATGCTCATGAAGTGGGTGTGATCATGAAACTTCAAAAGTCAGATGATGGGAGAAAATGTGAGATGAAAGACGAATTATGGGATATTTATGATGAAAATAAAACATTGACCGGAAGGACGATGAGGCGGAACGACTGGAACATGAAGCCGGGTGATTACCATCTGACGGTGCTGGGGGTTGTCCGGCATACCGATGGGCGTTACCTCATCACAAAACGGGTAATGACAAAATCATGGGCTCCGGGCTGGTGGGAAGTGTCCGGCGGCGGAGTTATGGCGGGAGAGGATTCCCATACCGCTGTGCTGCGAGAGGTACGTGAAGAGACCGGACTGGATGTATCCGGCTGGGAAGGCGGATATCTCTTTAGCTACCGGCGGGATAACCCGGAAGAAGGGGATAATTACTTTGTTGATGTTTATCGGTTTACGGGCGATTTCACAGAGCAGGATCTGCATTTACAGGCAGAAGAGACCGATGGGTGGATGCTGGCCGATGTCGGACAGATACAGGAGCTTGCAAAAAAAGGCGTGTTCCTGCATTATGACAGCATAAAAAAAGTGTTTGATAATTAAAAAACTCAGGCGTGATCCGTCGCGCCTGAGTTTTTTATACATTACTTGATAGGATCCGGTTTGTCACTCATGTATTTATCCGCAGCAGCGGTGGACTGTTCCGGACATATATAAGCAAATTGCAAAGCCTTCTGGCTGTCTGTGACCATCGTGCTGATGATGATATTTCCATCCTCGAGATACCAGACATCACCGTAATTTGTTTCTTTTTGTGTGTTATAACCGCTCTCGCCGTGGGCGGCAACCACATCCGCATGGATCGTATCATAGAGCTTATAAAGTTCATCTGCGTCGTCTGAACCATATGCCCAGGCGATGCTTGCCAGCTTTTCATCCTGATCAAACATATATTTTACAGTACCGGGCACTCCCTGATATTCCCTGTCGTATGTGTAGGTTGTGCCTCCGTACACGGAAGCGTAGGTCTCGTGGTCTGTTCCTTCGACCTTCTCCATATCCTTCACGCTGCTCTCCCATTTCAATTCGGAGAACGGACAATCCGGTAAAGCTGCGGATTTTTTGCTGCCGCAGCCGCAGAGAAGCGCTGTCGCAAAGGAAAGCGTGAGGCAGAGCCTGAAGATCTTCTTTTTCATGATGGATAAATCCTCCCTGTGAATCTTTAAAATTCCGATGTCATAAACTGTTTGGGTGTGATGCCCTTGTATTTATGAAACGTCTTGATAAAATAACTCTCATCGTTAAAACCGCAGGACAGCGCCACCTCTTTGATAGAGATATCCTTGGTGGATAACATCTCGCAGGCACATTCGATCCGGTAATAATTCAGATAGTCAATGGGCGTGCGCTCTGTCATGCTGCGAAAATAGCGGCAGAAATATTTTTCATTCATGCCGGCGATCTTGGCGAGATGTTCAAGCTTGATGTTATTATAATAATTCTCTGAGATATAGGCAAGCACATTCTTGATCGAATTCAGCCGTTCATTTGCCACGGCATCATCCCGGTTCTGTTCATACAGATGCTTTTCGAAGATGGTACCGATGAGCTGATACAGATAGCCCTGCACTTTGAACTCGTAGCCGGTGGAACGCGAGGAGAGCGCTTCACACAGTCCCCGTACCAGCTCACAGATGCCGTCATCATGTGCGGAAAGCAGATTATGGATGAGGATCTTGTGGTCGGTGATGTCCTGAATGATCTTTGCGCAGGCATGGTTATCCTTCATGAGGATCTGCAGGTCGAATACGATGCAGTCATACACACAGTCCACAGGTGTGCCGCCGTGAAGCACGCCGTCTGTGATAAAAATGATATCTCCGGCGTGGTAGACGTTGGTCTCGTTGTTGATCGTCAGGTGAAAACTGCCGGATAAAATGCGTATGATCTCGTATTCCGTATGCCAGTGATATGTCATATGATAGCGTGGACTTCGCGGTTGTTCGTGGTAAAACGCGATCGGAAAGTTAAACGTTCCATGTTTGCGCTGTTCTTTGTACTCTATGTATTTCATGTTTGCTCCTTATCGAATTGGTGAATATATTACAATATTTTTTACCATTATATCACTTTTCAAATCATTTTCCAATCGTTATAATAAAAAACGAACAAGAGCGTACCGTTTCGCGAACACGTTCGGAGCGTGAGGCAGAAAGGATTCATTATGGCAGCAACAATACGCGATATCAGGGAACAGACCGGCTTATCGCTGGCGACCATTTCAAAATATTTGAATGGCGGAAATGTGCTACCTGAAAACAGAGAGAAGATCGAGACTGCGATCCGCGACCTGCACTATGAGGTGAATGAGATTGCCAGAGGTCTTGTGACCAATAAGACCAAGACGATCGGCATGATCGTCTACGATATCGAGAGTATGTTTTCCGGTGTACTGATCCGGCACGTGGGCGACTGCCTGCGCAAGGCAGGCTATGCATTGCTGGTGTGTGACTCCTGCAACGATGAAAAGATCGAGGCAGACAATGTCCGCTTTCTTATAAATAAGAAGGTTGAGGGCATGGTGGTCATCCCGGTATCCTGGAAAGAGGATTTCCTGCTGCCGACCCGTGAAAAAAAGATACCGGTTGTGCTGATGGACCGCTCATTTGCGGTATCTGATTTTGATTGCGTAAAGATCGACAATCGGACAGCTGCTTTGCGGGCAACCAATCATCTGCTGGGGTGCGGACATAAGAAGATCGCGATCATAGCTTCCCGTGTGGAGTATACGGGCTGGGAGCGCTACAAGGGCTTTCGGGAGGCAATGGTTCAGGCAGGACTTTCCGTGCCGGAGGAATATTGCAGGATCGGAGCACATACCATAGAATTCGGGCATGATAGCATGCTGAAGCTGTTAGAGCTTCCGGACCGCCCGACTGCGGTGCTCATGACGAATTATGAGACATCGCTCGGCGCCGTGATGGCAGTGAACGAATCAGGCTTTGATTGCCCCGGAGATATTTCCATGCTGGGATTTGATGATCTGATCATGTCACATGTCGTAAAGCCGAAGTTGTGCATGGTCGTGCAGCCCATGAAAGAGATGTGTGAGAAGGCAGTGGAGCTGGTGCTGACGCAGATCGACAGCAAAGAAGAGCGACCGCCGATCGAACTCAGCATGGGCACAACGCTTCGCGACGGAAACTCGATCAAACCGTTACAAGGGAAGTAGCGGAGGCTGGCGGGCAAGTGACTATTTTACCATCTTTTTCCCGAAACGTCCCATCTATATAAATTGACAAGCGACGCTTTAGGGGGGATAATAAGGTTACTTGAAGGGTGAAACGGTTCATCCTGATTACGCCAACAAAAAAAACATAGTTGGGAGGAAGAAAGTTGGAAAAGATTAAACAAAATCCAATCGTAAAAAAAATAGGATTTAACAGAATCGTGCTATGCGGTGTACTTATTCTGATGTACATACTGTTTAGCGTGACTTCAAAGGGATTTGCGGGACTGCCCCGTATCCTGAGTGCATTGAACTATGCATACTTCCTGGGATTTTTATCACTTGGAGTAACATTCGTTATTGCAACGGGAGGCATTGATTTCTCTATCGGACCTGTAATGTTCTGCGCAGCTCTGATCTCAGGTTACTGCCTGACCAGTTACGGTTTACCTACAGCACTTTGTCTGGTGATCAGTATTCTGGTAGGATTCCTGTTCGGATGCTTTAACGGCTACCTCGTAGCATATTGGACAGTACCGCCGTTCATCGTATCCATGGCGAGCATGAACATCGCCAAAGGTCTTGCATCTGTATTTACAAAGACACAGTCCGTGAGCTGGCCGCAGGCAGCAGAGGCAGCCGGATGGTTCCGTAAGCTGGTAAAAGTCGGAAGCTTCCCGGTAGGTCTGGTGATCTTCCTTGCAGCAGCTGTGATCTGTTCACTGCTTCTGAACAACACGAAGGCAGGACGCTATATCTTAAGTCTTGGAAGCAACAAAGAAGCGGTTCGACTTTCCGGTGTAAATGTGAAAAAATGGGAAATGCTCGCATATGTCATCTGCGGTACGCTGGTCGGCATTGCAGCCATCTTCTTTGTAGGAGCATATACAACCGTACAGCCCGGATACGGCGACCAGTACAACAATGAGGCGATCGCAGGCTGCGTAATGGGAGGTACTTCCATGGCAGGTGGTCTTGCATCTATCGGAGGAACTGTTATCGGCGTATTCATTATCTCACTTTTACAGGAAGGTATTCTGGCGCTGGGTATCAACAAGAACTATCAGTTAATCATCACCGGTCTGATCGTTATCGTGGCAGTATACGCAGACGTAGTGGCAAGACGCAGAAAGAATTAATTTGATAAATTTTTGCATCGTAACTGCGAAGGGACTGAGCAGTTACAGAAAGGTGAGAGAAGAATGGGTGAAGTAATCTTAACGATGAAAGATATTGATAAATCTTTCCCTGGTGTACACGCACTCGACCATGTTAACTTCGAGGTAAGACGCGGCGAAGTACACGCACTGATGGGAGAGAACGGAGCCGGTAAATCCACACTGATGAAAGTGCTGACAGGTATTTATACCAAGGATTCCGGAACCATTACATATGAAGGTAAGGACATTGAGTTCCACAATACCAGAGAGGCGCAGGATGCAGGTATCGTTATCGTGCATCAGGAGCTGAACATGCTCGGTCATCTGACCGTGGCACAGAACATCTTCATTGGACGCGAGTTCAAAAAGGGCATCAAGATTGATGACAAGAAGATGAACGAGGAAGCAAAGAAGCTGTTTGACAGACTTCACATTGATATTGATCCGACTGAGACAATGGCAAATCTGACCGTCGGCAAGCAGCAGATGTGTGAGATCGCAAAAGCGATTTCCCACGAGGCAAAGGTCATCATCTTTGATGAGCCTTCCGCAGCTTTGACCGAAGCAGAGATCGAGGAGCTGTTCAAGATCATCCGTGATCTGCGTGAGCAGAATCTCGGTATCGTATACATCTCACATCGTATGGATGAGATCAAGGTTATCACTGACCGCGTGACTGTCATGCGTGATGGTACTTATGTAGGTACACTGATCACGAATGAGTGTACAAAAGATGACATTATCAACATGATGGTTGGTCGTGTTATTTACGAAGATCCGAAGACAGCAAGTACTGTTCCCGCAGATGCACCGGTGGTATTAAAGGTTGAGCATCTGAACGCAGGAAGAATGGTACAGGATGTCAGCTTCGAGCTTCGCAAGGGCGAGATCTTAGGATTCTCCGGATTGATGGGTGCAGGACGTACCGAGACAGCGAGAGCCATCTTCGGCGCTGACCCTAAGGAGAGCGGAGATATTTATATCAACGGCGAGAAAGTGACGATCAACAATCCGCAGGATGCAGTAAAATGCGGTATCGGATATCTTTCCGAGGATCGTAAGCGTTACGGAATCGTTGTTCAGAAGACCGTTGCAGAGAACTCTACGATGGCATGTCTGCAGAATTACATGAGCGGCATTTTTATTAACAAGAAAGCTGAGAAGAAAGTGGCACAGGAGTATGTAGACTCGCTGGCTACCAAGACCCCGAGTGTGGATCAGCTGGTAGTGAATCTGTCCGGTGGTAATCAGCAGAAGGTCGTTATCGCAAAGTGGCTGATCAACGATTGTGACATTCTGATCTTCGATGAGCCGACCCGTGGTATCGACGTTGGTGCAAAGAACGAGATTTACAAGCTGATGAACAAGCTGGCAAGCGAAGGAAAGTCCATCATCATGATCTCCTCAGAAATGACTGAGATTTTACGAATGAGCGATCGTATCGTGGTAATGTGTGAAGGCAGAAAGACCGGCGAGGTCAAGATTGAAGAGGCAACACAGGAAGTTATCATGAATATGGCAACACGAGAGATTAGTTAAGGAGGAGAGAGGACAATGAAGAAGAAATCATCTATTTTTGCGAGTCAGAAGGTCATCGTACTCCTGGTAGTAATTGCATTATTTGCATTTTTCAGTATAGTGAGCCCCAACTTTAGACAGTACTCCACAGTCATGAGTATTCTGGATTACTCCTACTACATCGTATTGATGGCAATCGGTGTTACATTCCCGCTGATCACCGGCGGTGTAGACCTTTCCATCGGTACCGGATTGATCTGTTACTCACTGGCAGGTGGCTACCTGATCACCCAGAAGGGCTGGCCGGTAGCAGCAGGTTTGATCGTAACACTCCTGCTTGGTATTATCATCGGAACGGTTAATGGTGTGCTTGTTTCCATCATGGAGCTGCCGCCTTTCCTGACAACACTTTGTACCTGTATGATCACCCGTGGTCTTGGTTCCATCTTCTCAAAAGGATTTGGTATCTCATGGCCCGCAGCCGGATCTGAAGGCGGTTGGTTCCGCAACATCTTCAAGATCACAACAGCAAGCGGTACAAAGATCCCAATCGGTTTCCTTTGGATGATCCTGATCGTAATCGTCATGGCATTCGTATTAAATCATACAAAGCTGGGACGTTACACCATCGCGATCGGAAGTAACAAAGAAGCAACCAGATTATCAGGTGTCAACGTAAAGTTTTATCACGTAATGGCATATGTGATTTCCGGATTCTTCGCAGCACTGGCAGCAGTTGCTTACTCAGCAGTATTCGCAACTGTACAGCCCGGTACCGGCGCAGGATTCGAGCTTGAGGCGATCGGTGGAGCGATCATCGGTGGTGTATCCGCATCCGGTGGTGTTGGTTCTGTAGAAGGTTCCCTGATCGGTGTATTCGTTATCTGTCTGTTAAAGACCGGACTTCCTTACATCGGACTTCAGGCAAACTGGCAGCAGATCATTACCGGTCTCGTACTGATCGGTGCGGTTATGGTCGATATCATCAAGAAGAAAAAAGCAGAAGTTCATTAATAATTTCATATCGATATAAGACCGGGAGAAGGTTTTATATACATATACCAAACTAAATGGTACATAAAAAGGAGGACAAAGAAATGAAAAAGAAAGTTTTAGCAAGCTTGTTATGTGTAGCTATGGCTGCAACAATGGTAGTTGGATGCGGATCTTCCAATGAAGCAGCAGCACCTGCAGATGATGCAGCTCCCGCAGCTGATGATGCAGCTGAAGAAGCTCCTGCAGACGACGCAGCAACTGATACTGCAGATGCAGCAGGCGGTGACTATCACTTCGAGATCATCGTTAAGTCTTACCAGTCATCTTACTGGCAGGCAGCTGTTAAGGGTGTTGAGCAGGCTGCAGCAGAGTTAGGCGTTTCCTACAACTGTACAGGACCGAACGCTGAGTCTGATATCGCTGATCAGGTTAACATGCTGAACAACGCGATCAACGTTGAGGGTGTTGATGGTATCGGTATCGCAGCTTGTGACCAGTCTGCATGCTTAGATTCATTACAGACCGCTATGGATAAAGGAATCCCTGTAGTATGTTTCGACTCCGGTATTCCGGATGCTCCCGCAGGATCTGTTTACTCTACCGTAGCTACTGACAACTATGGCGCTGGTGCTACCGCAGCTGAGAACCTTTACGCTGGCTTAAAGGATAAGATCGCAGCAGCTACCGCTCCTGTACGTATCGGTGAGGTAAACCAGGAGGCTACTTCTGAGTCTATTATCAACCGTGGTCTTGGTTTCATTGACAAGTTTGCTGAGTTAGCTAAGGCTGATGGCAAGAAGGTAGCAGTTATCGGAAATGACAAGTATGTAAATGATGCAAAGGCTGAGACCGTTGCAGAGGCAGAGGCTGACATCATCATCGAGGTTGCTGTTCCCGCTCAGACAACTGTTGAGTTATGTGCAACTGAGGCATCTGTTATCATGAACAAGGCAGATACAATCGGTATGTTCGGTTCTAACCAGGTAGCAGCTGAGGGTATCTTAACCGCTAACGAGAACCTGAACGTATTAGGAACTGATCCTGAGACTTCTGTATTAGCAGCTGGTTTCGATGCTGGTTCCGTAATCAAGGGCGCTATCAAGGACGGCAAGATGTATGGTGCAGTTACCCAGTCTCCTTTAGCAATGGGTATCACCACAATCCAGACTCTGTACGCAATCGCTAACGGCGAGACCGTATCTGATATCCCTACCGAAGGATATTGGTACAATACAGACAACATGGAAGACGATTCTATCGCTCCCAACCTGTATGACTAATCAAAGAGTTATATAAGAGTTAAATAAAAGTAAAAGAGCCCGGTGCAAATGCATCGGGTTCTTTTTTTGAGAATTTTTAAATAAAAATCTTAAGCGAGCTCGGCGATAACCTCGATCTCTGCCAATACGTTTTTCGGCAATGCTTTGACTGCCACACAGGACCGTGCAGGCTTGCTGGTGAAATATTCACCGTAAACGCCGTTGAATGCAGCGAAGTCGCTCATTTCTGCAAGGAAACAGGTTGTTTTAACAACAGAATCATAAGTGCATCCTGCTTCTTTCAGCAATTCTCCAATGTTCTCGCAGATACATTTGGTCTGCTCCTCAATGGTTGTTCCTTTTACCTCGCCGGTGGCAGGATCAAGTGCGATCTGACCGGAGAAAAATACGAGATTTCCAACAACCTTTCCCTGTGAATAAGGTCCGATGGCTGCGGGCGCTTTTGTTGTTGCGATCGTTTTCATAATTAGATTACCTTCCTTCCATTATAATTAAATGACAGATCTGTCAGAGCAGACCTGTCATTTTTTTACATTATGCGTTGCATCGAGTGAGCAATTCTTCCCAACGGCGGTCTGTCTCAGCCTGGAATGCCTCGATCAGATGCTCATTGCCTGGTTTGAAGAGATGCTTAAAGCGTCCCTGTTTTCTCAAAAAGTCTTCCAGTGGAAGCTTCTTTTTCGGCTCATAATTCAAGATCCATTTGCCCTCGATCACTTCAAACAGTGGCCAGTAGCATGTTTCCACGCCCAGCTTGCAGATCTCGATGATATCCGGAGCATCGTATTTCCAGCCGCGGGGGCAGGGAGCCATGATGTTCAGGAAGGCAGCACCGGGGGTGTAGATCGCCTTTTCGGACTTGATGTAGAGATCCTTCATATTGCCAATAAATGTCGTCTGTGCCACGTAAGGGATGTTGTGTGCTGCAATGATGGCAGCCAGATCCTTGCGTCCCTGAGGCTTTCCGTCAGACCGGGTACCGCTGGGGGTGGTCGTTGTGTCGGCATACTGAGGAGTAGCGGAGCTTCGCTGAATACCTGTGTTCATATAAGCACCGTTGTCATAGCAGACATAGACCATATCATGTCCGCGCTCCATGGCACCGGAAAGTGACTGGAGACCGATATCGTAGGTACCACCGTCACCACCAAAAGTGATAAATTTGTAGTCTTCTTTGATCTTTCCACGTTTTTTTAATGCATGGTATGCAGTCTCCACGCCGGAAAGAGTGGCGCCTGCGTTTTCAAAGGCATTGTGAATGTAGCTGTCTTCATAGGCAGTATACGGATACATGTAGGAAGAAACCTCCAGACATCCGGTAGCATTGCCGATGACCGCTTTATCGCCGGGATGCAGTGCTTTTAAGACATTGCGAACGGCGATCGTTCCGCCGCAGCCGGCACACATGCGGTGTCCCGGTGCAAGACGCTCCGGGCGCTCCTGAATTTGTTTATAATTAAATGTTTTCTGTTCCATCAGCTCCACCTACTCTCTCAGTCCCAGGTACGGACAGGTCTCATTGTAGACCTTCTCGCCGTCTCCGAGTTTCACCAGATTATCAAACACTTCTTCCAGATCTTCGACACGTACGTCGCGTCCGGACAGACCATACATGATGTTCACGACTTCAGCCTGTGACTTCGCGCGGTAGAGTGCTGCAGTCACTTCGGCACCAAGCGGTCCGCCGACCGCGTTGTAGCCTTCAGAGCGGTCCATGATCGCGATGGCGCGACATCCCTTCAATGCCTCGGCAATCTCCTCAGCCGGGAAGGGACGGAACACGCGGATCTTCAGGAGACCGGCGCGCAGGCCTTTCTCCCGGAGTGCATCGACAGCATCTTTGGCGGTTCCGCAGACGGAGCCGATCGCAACGATGGCGTACTCTGCATCCTCCAGCCGATAACCCTCGAAAAAGCCATAGGACTGTCCGGTGATGGATTCAAATTCCTTTGCGACATCCAGAATGACTTTCTTTGCACGTTTCATAGCCTCGGCCTGGGCTTTTTTTGCCTCCATACAGTAGCCGGAAGCAGCGTAGGGACCGACAGCCATCACTTCATCTTCTTTCAGCAAATAGTGTTCCGGTTCGTATTCGCCTACAAATTTTTTCATTTTATCATCATCCCAGAGGGTGATATTTTCTACCGCGTGGCTCGTAATAAAGCCGTCCTGACAGATCATGATCGGAAGTTTCACATCCGGATGCTCTGCGATGCGGTACGCCTGCAGGAAGTTGTCATAGACCTCCTGATTATTTTCTGCATAGATCTGCAGCCAGCCGGAATCCCGGGCGCCCATGCTGTCGGAATGCTCCGCATTGATGTTCAGAGGCCCGGTCAGACCGCGGTTGACAACAGCCATTGCGATGGGCAGACGGTTGGAAGCAGCCACATAGAGAACTTCCCACATGAAGGCCAGTCCGCAGGATGAGGTTGCTGTCAGTGTCCGCGCACCGGCTGCGGAGGAGCCGATGGCAGCACTCATGGAGCTGTGCTCGCTCTCTACAGGGATAAATTCGGTATCGATCTCACCATTTGCGATCATGGTTGCCACAAACTGTGGGATCTCCGTGGAAGGAGTGATCGGGAAAGCAGGCATGACATCCGGATTGATCTGTTTGATCGCATGTGCCACTGCCTCGTTACCGGACATACGTGTCTTTAACATTTATTTTCCCTCCTTCATAGAAATAGCTGTAAAAGGGCATGCTTTTTCGCAAATGCCGCAGCCCTTGCAGTGATCATAATCAAAGTCTGTGCGCTTGCCGTTAACCACGGGAATGGAGCTGTCCGGGCAGTAGGGCACGCAGAGCAGACACTGTTTGCATTTGGTGCTGTCCCAGATGGGAGTGTTTGAGCGCCACTCACCGGTGTTGAACTGCTTTGAGGTCGCAGGCTCATAGATCTGCAGACCCTCTGTCAGATTCTGCCAGGGCGTGGTCTCGTTGATAAATTCAGCGCGTTCATAATTTTTCTTCTCTGCCATTACTTTACCTCCTCAAACGCCATGCGCAGTGCCGCAAGATTTCCTGCCAGCACTTCCGGCTTTCTGGCAAATTTGTGCTGCAGCGAGCCTTCCATTTCCTTTAAGAAGACATCTTTTTCCATGACTTCTGAAATCTTGACCATTGCTGCCAGCATGGGAGTGTTCGGAAAATATTTTCCGAGGGTTTGCATGCAGACCTTACGCGCATCGATGACGTAAACTTTTCCCTTATAGCCGTTTAATAAGGGGAGGATCTGTTCTTTTCTCAGCTGTGTGTTGATGAGGATCGCACCATCCTCCTTCAGACCCTTGGTCACATCAACGGAATGAAGCAGTGTGTCGTCAACAACTGCCACAAAATCCGGCTCATAAATGTTGGAGTGTACGCGGATCTCCTTTGAACTGATACGATCATAGGCAGTGATGGGTGCACCCATACGCTCCGGACCGTATTCGGGGAAACCCTGCACGTGCATTCCGATGTTAAATGCCACATCAGCCAGCAGAAGCGCGGCTGTCTTGGCTCCCTGACCGCCTCTTCCGTGCCAGCGGATCTCTGTCATTTGTCTCATGATATTGTCCTGCCTTTTATGTATTGGTTAAAAAATGTTTGTCGCAAACATACATGTGTGTGTTCGAGATGGACACAGCCACCTAAGTATACGCTAAAATCGGGCATTTGTAAAGGTTTTTCCGGGAATGAAATAGAACGATCGCTCATGTTTTTCATTTCATCTCACAGTTGTCAAATAATGTCTGCATTGCCGCTTCATATTCTGTCAGCCGGTTCGCTTTTTTGATTTTTTTCACAAATTTCTCTCCGTTTTCGAAGAGACTGCCCAGGTAGACCCAGATCTCCTTGAGCTTGTACAGCGTGTTCCGTTCCCCACCGGGCATTTCTGCGAGATAGCGGTCGCAGAGATCTGTGAGAAAGCTCTGCAGGCGGACTTTGTCACGGGAAGGCGTATGGCCGGTCAGTGTCTCGATCAGTTCAGGGTCTGCGATGATCCCTCTGCCCAGCATGAAGCGGTCAATGGACGGATCTGCTGCGAGGGCGGCCTGCTGTGCTTCCACAGATGTAATATCGCCGTTATAGCAGAGCGGAATGCCAAGCCTGCGGGCGGCAGGAAATGTGTGGGGCCGGGTGGGTAATTTGTAAAAATCCTTCTGCAGTCTTGTGTGTATGATCAGCTCTGCGATCGGATACTTTTCATAGACCTTTAAAATGTCTTCCCATTCAGATTCGTCGCTGATACCGATGCGGGTTTTGATGGAGATCTTTAAGGGACATTTCTCAAATATTTCCGCCAGAAATGCGTCCAGATCTTCCGGAACGGCAAGAAAACCGGCGCCCCGGTGTTTGGAAACGACCGTTCCGGACGGGCACCCGAGATTGAGATTCACAGTATCGTAGCCGTAGGCCTGCAGCGCTTTTGTGATCTCCAGAAATTCATCCGACCGATTGGACAGGATCTGCGGGATCAGGGTCATGCCTTCATTGTGCTCCGGCAGAACCTCGTTTTTCTCCCGGGTGCTCAAATGCATGCTGGCAAGAAATGGCGTGTAGTAACGGCTGACACCGCCGTAGTATTTTTCAAAGGTGCTTCTATATATATAGGTAGTGATACCTTCCATTGGAGCCAGATCATAATTCATAGATTCAAATCCTTTCGCACATTATTTCCAGTTCAGTATAAACTAATATTATATTAAATATCAATATAAAGGAGGATTCCTTATGTATAAAGAGGACCGCTGCAACTGCCAGTGCCAGAAATATGCGATGGCAGTAGTTCCGATGCAGCAGTGGGGCGAATTGTATGACTGGTTTACAGCGCTATGTGAAGGAACCATCTTCCCGGACCTGGATCTGGAATTCTGGGCATCGGCCAATATGCCCTGTACACCCAAAAACTGCAGTACCAAACAGGAAGCACTGATGACGGAGATCAACCAGATCAGCTTCGCATTGAATGATATGACACTCTATCTTGACACGCATCCTGATTGCATGAAAGGAATGGAATTATTCAGTAAGCTTCAGGAACGGCGTCATGACCTGCTGAAAGAATTTGCACGATTGTATTACCCGTTGACGATCGATTCCATGTCAGGCAATGCGGTAGGCGGTACAGGAGAGTTTAGCTGGGGCGACTGCCCGGCACCGTGGGAAGGAGGTATGTGTAAATGTGGAACTATGAGAAACGCTTACAATTTCCGGTAAAGATCAGCAAGTGCAACCCGAAGATCGCACAACAGATCATCAGCCAGTATGGTGGTGCGTATTGTAGTAACCGATAACAAACAAAAAATTTATAAAAGCCCTATATCACGAGCTTTAAGAACACATCGAGACTGGTCTCTTTTCTATTGAATACAATGTGGTCTACCACATTTCTCATCATATTTCCCTTTTTTACATAATCAACCGAATCATCCTTTATGACGCTGAGCAGATCGGAGATGTTCTGACGCATCTTGCGATCAAGAAGTTCTTTATCCTGCGTATCAGCCATAGGAGTCAGCTCGCGGATGCTTTCCTCAATGATCCGGCGCTCATCGTTTATGGCTGCCTTATTGGCCTTGTACTCGTCCATAGAATCAATGCCGTTCTGGTATGCTGCCTTGATGCGCTTTTCCTTTGCATCTATTTTTTGCAGCTGACGCTCCAGCTCTGAGATGCGGCTGCCGTTATCGGAAGCTGCTGCAGTGATCACGGAGTAGGAGATGTCACTTGATAACGTCACCTGTTCCAGATAACCGATGACAAGCGCTTCGATCTGTCCAACGCTGATGTAGTGTGATTCGTCGCACTGTCCTTTGCCGTACTTCCAGCACTGGAAGCCACGGCGATCCTTTGCGCCGCCATATGCCATTGTGGAGCCGCAGGAAGAACAGATGAGCAGCCCGCTCAGCCAGTGCTTGGCTGTAGACACATCTCTGGACTTTGCCTTGCGCATATTCATGGCAAGACGCTGCTGGATCTGCTGTACGGTATCCTCGTCCCAGATCGGTTCCCAGTTGCCGTCTGCATAGATGACCTCATCGGTCGGCTTCAAGCGTCTGCCTCGCTCTGTATAGTTCCAGCGTGACTTGCCTGCATAAAAAGGATTCTCCAGCACGTAGCGCACGCCGCGCGCATCCCACAGATTACCGCGCTTGGTCTGATAACCAAGATCATTAAGCCTGCGCGCGATCTGGAGCGTTGTGGAGCCGGAGAGGAACAGATCCTTGATCATAATAGGGATCTGTACGGTATCCGGATCAATCACCGGTGGATTTCCACCGCCGGGAGAGCGGTAGCCGATCGGCGCATCGCTCTGGTAGTTCCCGCGCATGGCGTTCTCTGTCATGCCTCGCATGACCTCTCCGGAGAGACGGATGGAGTAGTATTCGTCCATCCATTCAATAATGCGCTCGATCAGCGATCCAAACGGACCGTCCACCAGAGGCTCACTGATGCTCACGACATCGACATCGTTTTTCTTCAGCAGAGACTTGTAGACGATGGATTCCTCTTGATTTCTGGCAAATCTCGAAAACTTCCAGACGATGATCGTGTCGATCGGGTGCTCCTTGGACTTGGCCAGCGCGATCATGTTCTGGAAAGCAGGGCGCTTTTTTGCCTGCCGGCCGGAAATACCATTATCCTGAAAGATATACTCTGCCGGCACATCGATATTATTATTCTTTGCGTACTCCAGCAAGAGACGACGCTGCGCATCCGGGGAGAGCTCCTCCTGCCGATCTGTGGATACGCGGATGTAGATAGCGCCGGTTTTGCGTGCTAGGATGTTGGATAGTTCTTTGTCTTTCATAGAGCATCGTTCCTTTCTATGAAAAGTTCTTTGCAACATTTCTTACAAGGAATGTAGTTTTGCGCTTTCGCCTCATCAAGAGGAATTTGAACACAATTGGAAGCTCCACTACAATGTTCGGATAAATGTGCTTTTTTCGTTTGCGGATTTACCCAAACATATTGTTCACGAACGATTTCGAATCCCATTGCTTTTTCTAGACGTTCTAAATCAGTTGGATATTTAGGACAGTATTCATTTAATGCATGAGATATAGCTTCATATATTCGTTTGAAAGGCTGTTCATACTCTAAGTAATACAAAGATGCGACGAATTGAGGCAACCCCTTCTTAAATTCTGAGTTATCAAAATTTCGTATATTACAAGAAGGTATGTAATTATAAATTCTTCCACCATGTGCAGCCAAATTTCGATATTCGAGGCATGTAAATAAGGTATCTGATAAAAAATCTTTATATGAATCGATGTTCTCTTCAGTTACTGGTTCTCCATAGAGGCTTTTAATAAGCTTATTTCTTTGTGGAGATTTAAAAAACCTAATAAAATTGACAAGAGTTCCAAAATTAATTCCCTTTAATAG
The DNA here is from genome assembly GCA_945828315.1 of uncultured bacterium. GTDB lineage: Bacteria > Bacillota > Clostridia > Lachnospirales > Lachnospiraceae > W0P33-017. The sequence goes on from CALZQA010000038.1 coordinate 27,012, forward strand.
AATCCAAGGTGGAACAATACCGTGTTGTTCACGGTAATATTTTATCGGTTGCGTGTTAGATTTTTCGGCAGTGTTTTTCATTCCGTCTAATATCTTATTTCGTCTAAAATGAGGATTAGATACCGCTCGATCGCGGTAATTATTCTTTTGAAGATACTTGTTGTAATCGCTTCCAAAATCCTCAGCAATTATATCTGCAACAACTGCCCTCAAATGTTCTTCTAAGTCGATCATT
>CALZQA010000039.1 GCA_945828315.1 uncultured bacterium
ATAGCGTAGCGTCTCGTGGGCTCGGAGATGTGTATAAGAGACAGCCATCAGCAACAAGATGCGTGCGCAGATCATGGCCCTTGACCAGTCCAGCAGAAATGCTTCGGACGGAACCAGTGTCATGCAGACGGCAGACGGCGCGTTAAATGAGACACATTCCATGCTGCAGCGCATACGGGAACTTTGTGTGCAGGCAGCGACAGATACGATGACAACATCTGATAAGGAGGCATGTCAGCAGGAGATTGAGGCTCTGCAGGAGGAGATTGACCGCATCGCCACCGACACCGAATTTAACGGAAAGCGTATTCTGGACGGATCACAGGATTATCGTGTATATCCCAGCGTGGACGGCGAGCTGGCAGGCACTTATATCCGCAATTTCCAGACATCGGATGAGGTATCTGCGGAGGACTATAAATTCAGCATCACACAGGTGCCGGAACAGGCCCAAATAGATGCTTTTGAAGTGGTGCCCGGGACAGCCGGAACAGTGGAGATCAACGGATGTTCGGTCGAGATACTGGATACGGATACATCGGATGATATTTATAAAAAATTGCAGGAAGCAGCCGAGCTTGGCGGTGTAAAAGTCGAGCAAAACGGAACGGATCAATACAAGCTCACATCTTTTGAATATGGAAAAAGTGCGAAAATATCTGCGATCGCGTTAGACGGAACAGAGACAACTGCAGAGGGCAAAAATACAGAGATCAACATGGTCAGGGATACAGATCAGAAGAAAAATCCGGATGGAAGCGGAATGGAGGATGCGGACGGCAATCCGGTTCTTTACGGCGAGGGATTTTCCGGCACAGCCACATATTTATCCGATGGAAAGAAAGTGACGATCCGCGATCTGAACGGATTTAAGATGGTCTTTGAGATCGATCCGGAGATGGATATGAACCATGTGCTGGATGGCGTGAATCCGGATCCGGCTAATCCGCAGAAGGTAGATGTTGATCTGGAAGTAACGGACATCGGCAGCATGACCTTGCAGATCGGCGCACACGAAAATCAGGTGGTGGACGTGCGCATTCCGGCGGTCACCTGTGAATCACTGTATATCGATGATCTGAACGTAGTCCGCAAGGGCGGTGCAGACAAAGCGATCGCGGCACTGGATGATGCGATCGCCCAGGTCAGTGAAGTGCGTTCACGGATCGGTGCTTATCAGAACCGTCTGGAATATGCGACCGGAAGTCTGGACGAGACGGAAGAAAATATGGAGGCGGCAATCTCACGTATCATGGATACCGATATGGCTGAAGAGATGTCCACTTATTCAAATATGAACGTGCTCGATCAGGCTGCGATCTCAGTTTTGACACAGGCAAATGATATGCCCCAGCAGGTATTGCAGCTGCTGCAGTAATGGCTGTATCCGGCGTGAACAGAACGGATGTGAACACGTGAAGATTTTGGAGAAGACAGTATGACAGATGAAAAGAAAAAAGAGTTTACCCGCAGGCTGGCGCAGTGTAACTCCAGTGAGATGATCGTCATCGAGTATGATATCTTTTTTACCTATCTGGACGATGCGCTGGCGGCATTTGAGACAGGCGGAGAGCCCTTTAAGCAGGCGATCCGTCATGCGGATGCGGTGTTAAAGCGTCTGCAGGACTCCCTGAATTTTAAATATGAGCTAGCAGGACAACTGTATCCTCTGTATAATTACAGCCGCAGGCAGCTGGCGCTGGCACAGGCAACCCATAAAAAAAAGCCAATCTCAAATGCAAGCAATGTCATGAAGAAGCTTTATGACGCGTTCTCACAGATCGCGGCGGAGGATACTTCAGAGCCTGTCATGCACAATACGCAAACTGTATACGCAGGCTATACTTATGGAAAAAATTCATTAAACGAAGAAACATTTGACGGTTCCGCTTCGAACCGCGGATTTCTTGCATAAGCGGGAGGGTGGATGATCACCCTCCCTTATTGATATTCTTTTACGGAATTCAGTAAAAAACGATAACGCAACTGCGCGGAGTTCAGTTGATAGATATAGGCATCGATCAGATCCGGCTCCGTCACATTTGAAAAAGCATCATAAACATGGTCCAATTCTTTCTTGGTGCGTTCCAGATCGTCCAGCAGAACGGTATAGCACGCATCTTCTTTTTGCGGTTGTGGCTGGTGAAATAAATGAAGCATATGGTCACATCCTTTTTTATTTTTCCAACTGCATAGAATCTTCGCAGCTATCTATTCTCATTATAAGCAAGCCTCTGACAAGTTATGCAAAAATAGGCATATTTTACAAAAATCGGAGTAAATTGGTACAAAGCAGTCAGGGAGGAACTCATGAATACATCCACAGGGATCGTTCTGATCATCGCCGCCTGCGCGCTGGTCCTGACCATTGGTGTTCTGCGCCGCAAAGCCGCGTTTTTGTTGCATTTCCTGGTACGTATGCTGGTCGGAGGCATAGCGATCTATTTCACAAACGGATGTCTGGCATCTGCCGGGATCGGTCTGGCGGTCGGATTGAATCTTTTAAATCTGTGTATCGTCGGATGCCTTGGAACAGGGGGGTTCGGCATGCTTTATGCAATTTTACTGTACATGAACCTGTAGTATCGCGAAAAAAATTTTTTTCGTGATACTACATGGACAAAAAATTTGTTCTCACATATAATTTCCATACAATCTATCTATTCTATTTGCAACAATTTTTCATGCAAGATTTTTAAGCAGTTTCATCGAACATCTCAAATGTATTTCACAAAAAATCCCGATGGACAGGCAGCAGCGTACAAATAAAAAAGGAGGTGTGGGAGATACAGACAAGACTATCCATATTAGATGAGGAGATCGGATTGGGGCTGAGCATGTATCTGATCCGGCATCCATCCGGATTGACTCCCATACTATGTAACAGCTGGGAGGAGCTTAGCGATGCAAAAGCACAGTTGGCGCTGGTGGGAGCGGACTTCTGGGAAGAATCGCAGGCTGAGCAGCTGAAGAGATCCGGCACATTTCCGATCCGGCTGGAGGAGGGACATCTGTCGCCCTATCAGCCGGCAGATCATTTGATCAGGAAAGTATATCAGCTGGCGCTGGAGCAGAAGCTTTATCTGCCGGGAGCGATGCGGTCATTGTATGAAAAAGAGGTTGTAACGGTCTGTTCACCTCACGGATATGACCTGCAGACAGGCTTTGCGATCGTATACAGTCTGATACGCGCAGAACATGTGCGAACACTCTATCTGGATTTTACCTATTACAGCGGATATTTTGACACACAGACGGAGGATGTGGGAGATCTGTTCTACGAACTGCACAAACAGGATCAGCCGATGGGAGCAATTCTGGCAGCAATGGTACAGAAATTCGGCCCGCTGGATTTTCTTCCGCCGGTCCGGATGCAGATGGATATAGATGATTTGACAGGAGAAGACTTTACAGAGCTATTGCAGCGGATAATGCAGGAAAGCGAATACGAGCTGGTGGTGCTGAATATGCCCGTCAGACCAAGATTCCTTCGGGCAGTATATGGCTGCTGCAGTCACATGTACAGTCTCCAGCGGGAGGGAATATTGTACGAACGCGCACAAGCCCGCCTGTTGGAGGATCTCAGATTGGAGAGCGGGCAAACGGAGCTGTCTAATCTGCAGGTTGTTCCGATGCCGGCGATCAGCGGAGGCTTTTCCATGGACGAGTCCATGTATGAAGAGCTTATGTTCGGTGAGATGGCGGCCTTTATCAGACAGATGCTGGCTGTATCCGACTGATGGATACTTACAGGCGGGAAAATTATGAGATGTATAAGAGAGGTGAGGACAGAATCAAAAACTATACAGAAGAGATCAAAAACCGCGTTTTGACGCGTATGGACGTATCCCGCGATATATCGGATGAAGAATTGTGGGCACTGATCGACGAGGCGGTCGCTGAGCAGACAGAAGCCCGCCCGTCATTGCGCATGCGGGAGGCGGCCAGAGAACAGATCTTTCACGCGCTTCGGGGATTGGATGTATTACAGGAGCTCATTGAAGACCCGCAGATCACAGAGATCATGGTCAATGGATATCAGCATATCTTTTATGAAAAAGAAGGGCAGTTGTTGCAATGGGACAAGCGGTTTTCATCCGGTGAAAAGCTGGAGGATGTGATCCAGTCGATCGTGGCAGCGGGAAACCGTATGGTCAATGAAGCTGCGCCGATCGTGGATACCAGACTGCGAGATGGTTCACGTGTCAATATTGTGCTTTCGCCCATTGCCATAGACGGATCCGTGATCACGATACGAAAATTTCCGGAGCGCCCGATGCAGATGGAGGACCTGCTGGAGCGGGGATCTTTGTCGCAGGAGATCGCGGAGGAGCTGGGACGGCTCATACAAGCGGGTTATAACATGTTTGTTTCCGGAGGGACCGGATCCGGAAAGACGACGTTTTTAAATGCACTTTCCGGATATATCCCGCAGAGTGAGCGTGTCATTACCATCGAGGATTCAGCGGAATTGCAGCTGAATGATATACCAAATCTGGTGCGGCTGGAGACGCGCGCCGCGAATCTGGAGAATGTGTCGGAAATACCGATCCGTCAGTTGATCCGCACAGCGCTTCGTATGCGTCCCGACCGGATCATTGTGGGAGAGTGCAGGGGTGCGGAGGCGCTGGATATGCTGCAGGCGATGAACACCGGGCATGACGGTTCGCTCAGCACCGGACATGCCAATTCGTGCCGGGACATGCTCCGTAGGCTGGAAACAATGGTGCTCATGGGCATGGAGCTGCCGGTGAGTGCGATCCGGTCACAGATCGCCTCTGGAATTGATGTGCTCATACATTTAGGCAGGCTTCGGGACCGCACCAGAAAAGTACTTGACATCATGGAGATTGACGGCATAGAGCAGGGCGAGATCCGGCTGCATCCACTCTATCACTTTGCTGAGACCGGAGAAGAAAACGGACGGATCACAGGCAAGTGGCAACGTCAGGGGACGCTTTTACACCGTGAAAAGCTGGCGGCTGCCGGATTGGAGGAAGGCTGTGCGTGACTATCATGTATATCATTATTCTCTGCAGGAGCATATGCGTTACTTTTCGGAAGCAGTGCTTTTGATCCTGCTGGTGAGCTATCTGTTTTACCACTCGTTATTTGCGGTTCTGCTTTTGATCCCCTTTTACCCGATTTTTTTGAAGATCAAGGCACGGCAGCTGCTTCAGCAGCAGAAACAGGAATTGTGCCAGCAGTTTAAGGAAACGATCTTTTCCGTGGCTGCAGCACTAAATGCAGGCTATTCCGTAGAAAATGCATGGCGGGAAGCCATGGGTGAAATGACACAGATGTACGGGGAAGAGGCGCTGATGGTACAGGAACTCCGGCATATACTGGCACATCTTTCCATGAATGTGCCCTTGGAGGATCTGCTGGAGGACTTTGCGAAGCGCAGTGACATAGAGGATGTGAGCAGTTTCTGCCAGGTGTTTTTCTTTGCGAAACGAAGCGGCGGGGATTTTATCGGTATCATCCGGACCACAGCGGACCGGATCGGCAAAAAGATTGAGCTTCAGCGGCAGCTGGCGGCAGATCTTGCTGCAAGAAAACTGGAAAGTCGGATCATGAATGTGGTTCCTCTGGTGATCCTGCTCTATCTGAATCTCACATCACCGGGTTATTTTGATGTGTTATACGGAAATGTTTCGGGGATCTGTATCATGAGTGTGTGCCTGCTTGTCTATCTGGCTGCCTATGCGCTGTCGGAGCAGATGCTGCAGCAGGCGCTGACTATGTAGAACAGAATTTGATACGGAGGGACTATGTATTTATGTGTGGGGATCGTGCTTGCCGGGCTGATCTGTTTTGGTCTGTGTGTCAGAAAGGGCAGGCAGAAAGCATATGGTATTTACTGCTTGATCATGATGATCAGCGGAATAATGGGTGTGCTGGTCTGTATGAGTGATACCGGCGCAGAACTGATCCGGGCGGACGGGATCGAGCGCCCGGAACCCGGATCCGGTGCGCTGGAAGCGGATTATGTGTTATCCGTGGAGGACCTTTCCATCAGTGAGCCCTATCGGGTCACAGTGGAAAACCGGCATTTGACAAAACGGGAGCTGGAGCAATTGTTCACGGAGGCTGCGGAGGAGTTGGAGCACACGTTTCTGGGAGAAAATGAGTCTCTTGATCACATTACCCATAATGTAGTATTGGCGGATAGCGTGATGGACGGACGTGTGAATGTGAGTTGGAGTTTTGATGATTATGAAGCTGTCAGCCTCTCAGGGGAGCTTCGGGAGGAAGCGCTTTCCGAGACGGGATCACTTGTGCAGGTGACAGCGATATTAGAATATGAAAACATGCAGGTGGAGCACCGGTTTCCCATGCGGGTCTATCCGCCGGAAAAAACAGTAAAAGAACAGTTTTACGAGCTTCTGGAACAGGAACTGGACACACGAAATGCCCGAACAGATGAAGTTTTTGTGCTCCCGGAAAGTGTGGCAGGACATGTGCTCAGCTGGGAAAAACAGCAGCAGAAAAAGCAGTATACGATTTTGTTGCTTGGATTGTGCGCGATGGCAGGAGTCGCTGTCGGAAGAAGGAAGGATCTTCGAAAGGCAGAAGAAAAGCGGAATGCAAGGCTGCTGGCAGAGTATCCGCAGATGCTCAGCCAGATGGCATTGCTGCTCGGTGCGGGAATGACCGTGAACAGAGCATGGGAGCGTATCGTTGTCAGCTATGAGAACCGATGCGCCACCCAGACCGGAATCGGACAGGAGATACCGGTATATGAGGAGATGCGGATCACCTACCATCAGATCAAAGATGGCATCGGAGAACGGCTGGCATATGAGCAGTTTGGAGATCGGATCCGGCTGCAGGTATACCGCCGTCTGGCGACACTGCTGGTTCAAAATCTGCGCAAGGGAACAGTGGGGTTGAGCAAACTGCTGGAAAAGGAGATGCAGGACGCATTTGAGGAACAGGAAAATTTCGCCAAAAAGAAGGGTGAGGAGCTTCAAACGAAGCTGCTGCTTCCTATGATGCTGATGCTGGGACTGGTCATAGTGATCATTATGATTCCGGCTATTGCAAACTTTCAGATGTAGGATAAAAGGAGGACTATGAAATGAAAAAACTGGATTTTTGGGTGATCAAAGCCCGGATGCGCTGCCGGGAGATGGCGGATCTTTTGCATAACAATGATGGGATCGGAACCGTGGAGATGATACTGATCCTGGTGGTTCTGATCGGACTGGTGCTGATCTTTAAGGAAAAACTGACTTCTCTGGTGGAAGATATCTTTAAAACGATCAGTTCAAAGAGCAAAAGTGTGTAAGAAAAAAAGCGGTCTGCAGGGGAGCATTACGGTGTTTGCCAGCCTTTCTCTGCTTCTGGTAGCCTCCTTTCTGCTGGTATTGTTGGAAGCGGCGCGCGTGAAAGGACTGGATGCATATGGCCGGATGCAGCGGACGAATGCAATGGAAGCGGTGTTTTCCGAGTATGACAGAGATCTGTTTGAGCAGTATGGAATCTTTTTGCTGGACGGAAGTTACGGGGAGCAGGATCTGCAGTTTTCGCAGATCAATGGGCGTCTGCAGTCTGTCAGCCAAAAAAATCTCCGTCCGGTCATCCCGGCACAGACATGGAGAAGTGTACAGAATTTTTACCAGATGGATGTGGCCGATGCTTCTGTTACCAATTACCTGCTGGCGACAGACTACGATGGGGATCCGTTTCGGAGAATGGCGGTGGAATCCATGAAAGCGCAGTACCCGGCAGAGCTTGCACAAGAACTCTATGAGAGCCTGCAGTCAGCGGATCAGGCAATGACAAAGGCGCAGCAGAGCCGGTCTGCGATGGATCAGGCACAGGAAAATATTGAGACTGCAAAGGAAGCGCAGGCAGCAGCCGCTAAAGCAGCTTCGGATGAGTCGGCAGATGGGCAACCGGATACGCCGACAGAAACAGCAGGACCTCCGATAGAAAACCCGATGGATGTGGTGAAGGCGGTGAAAGATACTGATATTCTTACGCTGGTGCTGCCCCGGGGAAGCAGTGTATCTGCAAAAGAGATCAGGGGAAAAGAGACACTGGAGCATCGATCCCTGCTACAGGGAAATGAACCGTGGCAGAAGGGTGGCGGCTGGTATGAGGCAGTACTATATCATCAATTCTTACAGACCTGTTTTGGGTGCTACGGAAACGGTGGATCCGGAGATGATGCGTTGGATTACGAGCTGGAATATATTCAGTCAGGAAAACAGACAGACCGGGAAAATCTAAAAAGCGTTGTGGGACAGTTGTTGCTGCTGCGCGAGGGGGCAAATTTTATGTATCTGCAGACAGATGTGGCAAAACAGGAGGAAGCCTATGGTGTTGCTACAGCGCTGGCGGCAACTGTCGGCATTGCTCCGGCGGCCGGATTGATTGCTCAGGGAATCCTGGCAGCATGGGCATATGTGGAGAGTATTCTGGATGTGCGCACACTGTTGGCAGGAGGAAAAATTGCGTGGATCAAGACGGCGGAGAGCTGGAGCAGCAGCCTGTCAGGACTCGGTGAGCTGCTGGCCGGAAACTCACGGGCAAAGGAACAGGCGGAGGGAGAAGATTATCAGGGATATCTGCAAAAGCTGCTCTGGTTGAAGTCGGAACGTGCACTGAACTATCGCGCCATGGATCTGATGGAATTGTGTGCTGAAGTGAACGGAAGGGAAAGTATGCGAATGGATGCGATGATCCTGGCACTCCGGGCAGACATTTCCTATGAGGCGGAGCCGTTGTTTTCCAAGATGGTCACGATTCAAAAGCTCAAGGCAGACCGCTGGGAATTTTCCGAGTCTGTATCCTACAGTTATTGTTCAAGTCAATGAAGTGAAAACGGTTTGTTTATACTAAAATGTCGGGAGGGTATGTATCATAAGATGCCTCTGCAAAAAAGTCACAAAGACAAAAAACACTTAAAAAACAGACACAACAAAGCATCTCTCTCCCCAAAGCATCAAATGACCGGAACGTTACAAGAGGCATCTTATGATACATATCCGCTGATACGGAAACAGGTACAGCCGGAGGCATCCATCACGCTGGAAATGGTGGTCGTACTTCCGCTGTTTATTTCATTTATGGTATTTTTCCTGTTTCTGTTTCGGGTTTTACTCGTTCAGGAGAATATGGAGGAGGCGTTGGTCTATGCGTCCCGAACACTTGCGATCAGCTGTTACGAAGAAACTGCGCAGGATCAAAAATCTCAGGCAGTGCTGCTGGCGGAAGCACAGCTTGCGCTGCAAAAGGGCTTGGAGGAGAGTGATTGCCCGGTAGATTTTATTCGGGGTGAAGCGGCAGGAGTGTCGTTGCTTACATCTGATCTGACAGGGGATGATATTGTTTTGCGGGCTTCTTATGAGATTCGGCTGCCGTGTGTGCTGCTGGGAACATACAGCTTTCATTTTGTGCAATGTGCACAGAGCAGAAAGTGGATCGGAAACCGCACGTTAGAGCAGATGGATGATCTGGATGATGAGTGGGTTTATATCACACCCTACGGAACGGTATATCACAGAGACCGGGCGTGCCGTTATCTGGATCTGAATATACGTGCGGTAAGCCGACAGTCGTTACTGACCTTGCGGAACGCGGACAGAAAGATCTATCGGCCATGCGAAAGCTGCGGTTTGTCAGGAAACAGAACCGTTTATGTCACGGATTACGGGGAGCGCTATCACAACAGTCTTTCGTGCAGTGGATTGAAGAGAACGATTTACATGATAAAACTATCACAGACAGGAGGAAAAAAGGCATGCAGCAAATGTGGAGCCAGGCAGCAGTCGTGAGTATGCTCACGCTGTGCTCGGCAGAAGATATCAAAAGAAAGCAGATCCGATTAAATCCGGTGCTCTTATTTGGCATTTTAGGAATTTTTCTTCATATGCTATGGAGGATGCTGTCTATAGAGAATGTGCTGCTGGGCATGTCGGTCGGTGTGGTGCTGCTGATCTTCAGTATAGTGACCGGCGGCAGGATCGGAGCGGGAGATGCGGTGCTTCTTATTGTCACGGGAATTTATCTCGGGTTCGAGCAAAATCTGCAGCTGTTTTTCAGCGGATTGTTGTTGTGCGGCATATGGGCACTGGGTCTTCTGGTCCTGAGGAAAAAAAGCCGAAAGGACAGCATTCCCTTTGTACCGTTTTTGCTGGCATCATATATGGGAATGCTGGTGCTTGCGCTATGAGACAGATGTTTATGCAAAGGGATGAGATATATCTGCAGGCGAGCTACACCATAGAGGCAGCACTTTTGCTGCCGTTGTTTCTCTTTGCGATCCTGAAAGGCCTGTTGCTGGGGATCGACTGTTATGAAGATGTATGTGTGGCGGCGGAGAGCATTGAGGTGCAGGAGACGATCGAGCCTGCAGACCGGATCTGGAAGATGCGATCAGCACAGAAGGGAGTAGATTTGATTCATGAACATACAATATCAGAGGAACCTGAAAAACAGCTATATGGTGGTGATTGAGCCGGGACAGCCTTTAAATATGGACGGTCAGTTAGCGGAAAAAATGATTCAGAGGCAGCGGATACCGGGGCTTTTGCATTGGGTGACAATGGAGCATGAGGGAGATATGACATTCTGGTATCAGATTACCGGATTGCAAAGTCTTTCCGACTGGCTGACGCATCATGCATTAGACTACAAGCTGTTCGGACATCTGCTGTCCGAACTTTTGGCATTGCAGGAGGAACTGCCCCGGTTCTACCTGAAAACACAACATCTTTTATTACAGTCCGAGCAGATCTTTTTGGATGCATCCGGGGAGCAGGTTGTCTTTTGCTATGAGCCGCTGTGGAACAGAGATCCGCGCCGGTCGCTGCAAGAGCTGATGGAGCAGCTGCTGCCAAAGATCGATCACGCGGATAAGGATGCTGTACGGCTGGGCTACGGATTATACGAGAAATGTCAGGAAGAAAATGCGGATGTGTGGAACTATGTTCTGGAGCAGAATACGGGAAATGCGTGTATCCATCAGGAAACGGGAGAGGAATTTGCAACGGATCGGCCAGAACAGACGGATCAACCGGAACAGAAGGCAGTCAAAAAAGAAAATACACAGCGAAAGTCTTCGGGTATCCCGGAAAAGATGCTGGAGAAGCTGCCGGTGACTTCTGCACTGTCATGGGTGCAGAGCCTGGGAAAGAAAAAGAAAGAAAAGCCGGCGCCAGTGTATCTGTTTGAACCGGAAGAGAAGGAGGAAGTATGCGAGAATCCCACCGTATATCTAGGGGCAAAGGAGATTGCAGAGGGCAGGCTGCTCTATCGTGGTGCAGGTGAGGAGTCGAGCTTTGTGATAGAGGGAGATTCTTTTTTGCTGGGCGGGAGAAATGAGCAGGCGGACGGACAGATACAGGCCTCCGGTGTGAGCCGTAATCATGCCCGCATTACCAGAGAGGAGGATCAGTATTACATTGAAGATCTGAATTCCAAAAACGGGACCTATCTGAACGGCGAATTGCTTGCCTATAAACAGAAGTGCCCGGTAAATCCGGGCGATCATCTGCGCTTTGCAAGGGAAGAGTATGTGTTTTTTTGATCCGGGATCCTGTGGTTGCTGCATTTGCCGGACAGCAGTTGGTTGACAGAGGACATGGTGAGTGATATGGTTTTCCTATGGAAAACAGGAATGAAAGTATCAAAAAATGGTTGAATATTAATGTCATTCTCATTGCAGTCAATGTTCTGGTATGGCTGATCATGTGTGTGAAGGGAGATACGCGCAGTGCACAGTTTATGTACGAACACGGTGCCATGTATCCGCCGGATGTATTAAGCGGTGAATGGTATCGGCTGATCAGCGCGATGTTTCTGCATTTTGGTGCGGAGCATCTCATCAGTAATATGTTCATGCAGTATTTTCTCGGGGATATGCTGCTGCGCGCATTGAGTCAGTGGAAGTTTGCCCTGATCTATGTGCTTGCCGGGATCGGCGGAAACGTGACTTCGCTGGTGATGATGCTTTTGACCGGTGAGTTTGCAGTGGCGGCAGGCGCTTCGGGAGCAATCTATGGGATCATCGGAGCACTGCTGTGGGTCGTATTGCGAAACGGCGGGAAATTTGAATCGATCAGTGTCCCGCGGATGCTCCTGGCGACAGCGGTTTACATTGGATATGGATTTACGACGGAGGGTGTGGACGCGTGGGCACATTTGGGAGGTGCGCTTGTGGGCTTTCTGGCAGCCATCATCCTGTATCGCAAAAAGATCTCTGTCGTGATCGAGCAGTGGGATTAATTGAAAAACAGCATTGAGTTTTGAAAGCAGATTGATTATACTGATTTTAGGACGATTGGTAGTTTTTTGATAAAGGAAAAGCGAATGATGAAGGTAAATATTTATTACGGCGGCAGAGGAATCCTTGACGATCCCACACTTTATGTCCTTGATAAAATGGAGGAAGTGCTTGTAGAGCTGCGGGTCAATGTAGACCGGTATAACATCTATGAGCATAAGAGCAGTATATCAACGCTTCCGCAGACGATGAAAGATGCAGATGGGATCATTTTGGCGACAACGGTGGAGTGGCTTGGTATCGGTGGATACATGCAGCAGTTTCTGGATGCGTGTTGGCTGTACGGAGATAAAGAAAAGATCGCACACACCTATATGCAGCCCATCGTGATGTCCACAACCTACGGGGAACGTGAGGCAGAACTGAGTCTCACGAATGCATGGGAGACGCTGGGCGGACTACCGTGCAACGGGTTGAGCGGTTATGTGGAGGATCTGGTGAGTTTCCAGATGAATCAGGATTATTCACTGATCATTGAGAAAAAGGCGGAAAATCTTTACCGCACCATCTCCCAGAAGATGAAAAGCCTGCCGACGAGCAATCAGGCAGTTACACGGTCAGTACTCCGGACACCGCAGATGGAACTGACCCCGCAGGAGAGCGAACAGCTGTCCCAGTATGTGTCAGATGACAGCTATGTCAGACAACAGAAAGAGGACATTGAGCAGCTTGCCGAGCGGTTTCGGGGCATGATGAAAAAGACCGCGCCGGATGAAGGCCTGGCCTATGTGATCGATTTCGAATCACACTTTTCCGGAAGATCGGATGTGGATGTCAATTACCTGATCATCATAGAAGGGAAAAAGAAACCGTTGTGCATACAGATTCATAACGGTGAGCTTGTCTGCCATTACGGGCAGCAGGAGCATACAGATGTGTATGTAAAGCTGACTCCGGAAGTATTGGAATCGATCATTGGCGGACGCATGACGTTCCAGCGGGCATTTATGACCGGTGAGATGTCGGCGAAAGGCAACTTTAAGACGCTTCGGCAGCTGGATGAGCTGTTTACGTTCACGGCATCCCAGCCGTAAAAAAACAAAAAAGGAGAACGAATATGAGAGACGAGAATTGCATTTTTTGTAAGATCGTGGCAGGGGAGATCCCTTCGCGTACACTGTTTGAGGATGAGGATTTTAAGGTTATGCTGGATGTAGGACCGGCTGCAAAAGGACATGCACTGATCGTACCGAAGGCACATTATGCGGACATTTATGAGCTGCCGGGTGAGCTTGCAGGTGAGGCGATGAAGCTGGCAAAGCGCATGGCAACGCATATGACGACCGTGCTGAACTGCGACGGATTTAACATTCTGCAGAACAACGGAGAAGTCGCAGGACAGACCGTTTTCCATTACCACATGCATCTCATTCCCAGATACAAGAGCGGTGATGAGATGATCCTGTGGAAGGCAAATCATTTTAGCGATGAGGAGATGGATGCCCTCGCAGAGAAATTGAAAGTGCAATAAAAAGTTAAAAAGGGAACAGACATAGGTGGATGATTATCCAGATATGTCTGCTCCCTTTTTGGTTTCTTGCTGAACCGGATCTTATTTGGAAACATCCTTGATCAGATTTACGATCATATCGATGGAATCCATTTGCCGGCTGTCCTTCATTGCCTGAACATATTTATCGCGGTCCGCATACAGCTGGTCGACAGCGGCGATCAGACTGGCTGTGGTCAGATTTTCTTCCATCAGGACCATGGAGAATCCCTGCTTTTCGAAAGAAGCAGCATTCAGGATCTGGTCTCCGCGGCTTGCGGCAGCAGACAGGGGAATCAAAAGATTCGGCTTGTGCAGTGCCAAAAGTTCACAAATGGAATTTGCTCCGGCGCGGGAGACGACGATGTCAGACATGGAAAAAATGTCCCGCAGCTCTCTCCCGATGTACTCGATCTGATGATAGCCCTTTGTCGGAGCGAGCGTCGGCTCCAGATTGCCTTTGCCGCACATATGAATGACCTGAAATTTGCTTAATAAGGTCGGGAGTGCTTCACGGACAGCATTGTTTATGATGACAGATCCGCTGCTGCCTCCGATGACAAAGAGCACAGGCCGGCCCTCATCAAAGCCGCACAGCTTGCGGGCCGCAGCAGCGTCTCCGCTCAGAAGCTCCCGGCGGATTGGAGAACCGGTGAGTACAGCCTTTTCCGGCGGAAGATATTTCATCGTTTCCGGGAAATTGCAGCAGACCTTTGTAGCACAGGGGATCGCGATTTTGTTCGCAAGACCCGGCGTAAGATCAGACTCATGGATAATGGCGGGTACATGGCAGAATTTGGCTGCCAGGACCACCGGAACGGAGACAAAACCGCCCTTGGAAAAGACGACATTCGGTTTTAATTTATGTATGAGGCGGATCGCCTGACCAAGACCCTTGACGACCTTGAAGGGGTCGGAAAAGTTTTTTGGATCAAAATAACGTCTCAGCTTCCCGGAGGAGATCCCGTAATAGGGGATGTTCTGTGCCTCGATCAGATCTTTTTCCATACCGGTGTAAGAACCAACATAAGAAATCTCATAGCCTGCTTCCTTCAGATGAGGGAGCAAAGCAATATTCGGTGTCACATGACCGGCAGTACCACCGCCGGTAAGCAGAATTTTCTTCATAGGAAAACAAAGCCCTCCTTTGTTACTCTTATCTAAAATGTTTATGCATCTACCACTTATCATATACAACCATTTCAAAAAGTCAAGCAAAACCCCGTGTCGAAACATGCGATGAAAAATACTGGAAATGAAAGATACGCAGAGATATTATTATATAGAAAGAACGCAACTGTTCAGGTCGGGCCGCGAAGCGTTTGCTGTCGCAACTGCAAAGGCGCTGAGCAGTTACGGACAAAAGGAGGGAAGGATCTTGGTAACACAGATCATGGATTTTCTTGCGGCGCAGACGGACAAGCTTGTGCTCGCAGGAATGCTGGCACTCATCATTTTATCTGCTCTGCAGCTCACGAAGATGAGCCGGACAAACCGCCAGCTGAAATACCTGACCGAAAAACTGGCGGGTTATCTGAAAGCTGTCCTTGAAGATGAGGAGGAAGAAGAGGCAGAGGATCCGCAGGAGACCGAATTTGTCTCCCAACAGGAACAGAACATGAGAGAAGCTATTGAACTGCAAAAGCAGCAAAAGAAAATGAAGGATGCGCAGGTGTTTGACGCCGTGCTTTCAGAAATTTACCCGTAAATCGTACATATGCCGGCAAATGACCTTTGTCTGTATTACAGACAGCATGGTTGAATTTTCATTCCGTTCATTGTATAATGAGCGCAAGTGAGTCAACATGCTTGCGTGATTGATGAGCGCAAGTAAGTAAATTGCAAATGAGCAACATAGGAGGAGTCAATGATGATCAACTGGAACAACTTAGACACAATTCAGGCATATCAGGAGCTTTCCAAGACAGCACCTGTAGATCTTGCCGAGGTAATGGCCGGCGAAAGCGGTGCGGACAGAGTAAAGAAATACACGGTTCCCATGGGTGCGGGGCTTGCATTTAACTATGCAGCAAAGCAGGTGGATGATGAGGTGCTGGCAGCACTTGAGAAACTGGCAGAGGAGACACAGCTTACAGAAAAATTTGAGGCGCTTTATAACGGAGAGGTCATCAACACAGGAGAAAAACGTCTGGTTCTTCACCATATGACACGTGGACAGTTAGGAGACGCAGTTGTAGTTGACGGCGTGGACAAGCGTGAGTTCTATACCGAGCAGCAGAAAAAGATCGCTGAGCTTGCAGACAAAGTGCATAAGGGAGAGATCACAAATGCAGCAGGCGAAAAGTTTACGACCGTTGTTCAGATCGGTATCGGCGGCAGTGATCTGGGACCGCGCGCGATGTATCTGGCACTTGAGAACTGGGCAAAGGCAAACAATACCTTCAAAATGGAGGCAAAATTCATCAGTAATGTAGATCCCGATGATGCAGCAGCCGTATTGAACGGTATCGATGTGGCACATTCGCTGTTTATCCTTGTATCGAAATCCGGAACGACACTGGAGACACTTACAAATGAAGCTTTTGTAAAGGATGCTTTGAAAAATGCAGGTTTGGATGCCTCCAAGCATATGATCGCAGTAACGAGTGAGACTTCTCCTCTGGCAAAGAGCGATGATTATCTGGCAGCATTCTTCATGGATGATTACATCGGAGGACGTTTCTCCTCTACATCCGCAGTCGGCGGTGCAGTATTATCATTAGCATTCGGACCGGAAGTGTTCGCACAGTTTCTGGATGGAGCTGCCGATGAGGACAAGCTTGCAAAAAATAAGGACCTGCGTGAAAATCCGGCAATGCTGGATGCACTGATCGGCGTATATGAGCGCAATGTATTAGGCTATGGCACAACAGCCGTGCTTCCCTATTCACAGGCACTGAGCCGCTTCCCCGCTCATCTGCAGCAGCTGGATATGGAGTCAAACGGAAAATCCGTAAACCGTTTTGGCGAGCCTGTAAATTATGTGACAGGACCGGTGATCTTTGGTGAGCCCGGAACCAACGGACAGCATTCTTTCTATCAGCTGCTTCATCAGGGAACAAATATCATCCCGTTGCAGTTTGTCGGATTTAAGAATAACCAGATGGATACCGATGTTGTCATTCAGGACAGCACAAGCCAGCAGAAGCTGTGCGCAAATGTAGTCGCTCAGATCGTGGCATTCGCATGTGGCAAAGCAGACGATGACCGCAATAAGAACTTCGAGGGTGGACGTCCTTCCAGCATCATTATCGGAGATCAGCTGAATCCGGCCACACTGGGTGCGCTTTTAGCACACTTTGAAAATAAGGTTATGTTTCAGGGCTTTGTATGGAATATCAACAGCTTTGATCAGGAAGGTGTTCAGCTGGGCAAGGTGCTTGCAAAACGCGTTCTGGCCCACGAGACAGACGGCGCTCTGAAGGCTTACAGTGAGCTGCTGAACATTTAAAATTACCAAATTTTAATAAAAATTTGACAAAATGAAAAACCTCTGTTATAATGCGTGCGTAACAAATTTGTAACATTTTTAATATTTCTTAACAAACATGCATAAAAACGTTACAATTTGTGTAAAATATTAGAAAAGAATCCAAAATTTTTCTAATGCGAGTACAAACGCATGGTTATAACGGAGGTTATTTTATGAATAGGAACAAAAAACTGAAGCAGGGAATCATACTGATGATAACTACGCTGGTGCTGGCATGCACCGCAGTATTTACCGCAGCAGATGTTACAGAGACACCGCAGAATGTAAATGTGGCAGTACAGAATGGAAAGGCAGGAATTGTTGCATCCTTAGAGCAGACTGAGAGCAGAATGCTTGATGAAGTACAGATCGCAGACGTAACGGTAGAGAAGGCAGAGACCGAGATCGTTACCGTAGCATCCAAGAGTGAGGCAGAGGCAGCAGCCGCAGAACAGCAGGAAACTGCAGAGGAACAGAACACAGAGGAACAAAAAGAAGAAACCATGTCCAAGACCGAGCAGGAGTGGCAGGATAAAGTGATGGCAGACGTTGATGATTTCTTGTGTATTCGTGCAAAGGGTGACGGAGATGCCAAGGTTGTCGGAAAGCTTTATCCCACATCCGTTGCAACTGTTGTAAAAGAGGGAAAGACCTGGACAAAGATCAAGTCCGGATCTGTAAAAGGATATGTAAACAACGAATATTTACTGTTCGGTTCTGACGCATATGCGAACGCAAAGAAGGTCTGCAAGAAGTACGCTTATGTACAGACCGACGGACTGCGCGTCAGAAGCGAGGCAGATGAGGATGCGAAAGTACTCGCAGTCGCAGACAAGGGCGATAAACTTGAGTTCAACAAAAAGGCAGACAAGGTGGAAGGCTGGGTGGCAGTCACTGTAAAAGCCGGAAACGGATATGTATCTGCTGATTATGTAAAAGTAAAACTAGGAACGACCGAGGCAGTCTCCATCGAGGAGGAGCTCGCAGCGCAGAAAGCAAAAGCAGCAAAGGCTTCCAGCAGTTCTGCAGCAACACAGAATGCACCTACAAGTGCATCCGTGGATGATACGACCTTACTGGCAGCGATCATTCAGTGTGAGGCCGGAAGTGAGTGCTATGAAGGAAAGGTAGCAGTTGGTGCGGTCGTGCTGAACCGTATGAGAAGCAGCAGATATCCGAACTCTATCTCAGGCGTGATCTACCAGCGCGGACAGTTCGGTCCTGCAAGAAACGGCTCGCTTGCAAGAGTTCTGGCAAACGGAAACATCTCCAGCTCCTGCAAACAGGCAGCGGCAGATGCCCTGGCAGGCTCAGACCCCACGGGCGGAAAATTGAATTTCCATCGTGCAAACGGTGCAGCCGGTCTGGTCATCGGAAATCACGTATTTTTCTAAACATCATAAATAAAACGGGAAAAACAACCGCAGTCGGTTGTTTTTCTTATTTTCAGTTGTTTTTCTTAGGTTTCTTTGCTATAATGCGTGTAGATATTTTATATTTTTCAGGAGGTAATCATATGGGACCTATTATTGCAATTGTTGTTCTGCTTGTTGTCGTTCTGGCAATCGTGGTATCTTGTATTAAGATCGTGCCTCAGGCACATGCAGTGGTTGTCGAGCGCTTAGGCGGATATTTAGATACATGGAGTGTCGGACTTCATTTTAAGACACCGTTTATCGACCGCATTGCAAAGCGCGTAAATTTAAAGGAGCAGGTGGTGGATTTCCCGCCCCAGCCCGTGATCACAAAGGATAATGTAACGATGCAGATCGATACCGTTGTCTATTTTCAGATCACAGATCCGAAGCTGTTTGCATACGGCGTGGAGAATCCGATCATGGCGATCGAGAATCTGACTGCTACCACACTTCGTAATATCATCGGAGATCTCGAACTGGATGAGACCCTGACTTCCCGTGAGACCATCAACACCAAGATGCGTGCATCTTTGGACGTGGCAACCGATCCGTGGGGTATCAAGGTCAATCGTGTAGAGTTAAAGAACATTATCCCTCCTCAGGCGATCCAGGATGCGATGGAGAAGCAGATGAAGGCAGAGCGCGAGCGTCGTGAAGCGATCCTCAAGGCAGAGGGTGAGAAGAAGTCCACGATTCTTGTTGCAGAAGGAAAGAAAGAGTCTGCGATCCTTGATGCAGAGGCAGAGAAGCAGGCCGCCATCCTCCGTGCAGAGGCACGCAAGGAAGCAACAATTCGCGAGGCAGAAGGTCAGGCAGAGGCGATCTTAAAGATCCAGCAGGCAAATGCGGATGGTCTCCGCTTCTTAAAGGAGGCACAGCCCGATGCAGGTGTGCTTCAGCTGAAGAGCTTAGAGGCATTCGCAAAGGCAGCAGACGGCAAAGCAACCAAGATCATCATCCCTTCCGAAATTCAGGGAGTGGCAGGCCTGGCAAAATCCGTTGTAGAGGTTGCAACAGAAAAATAAATACAGAAAATGAGCGGGCTGCCTGAGCGGTAGCCCGCATTTTACTTTATCCACAGGAGGAGCAGATATGAACTTACAGGGCAGAGACTTTTTAAAATTACTGGATTACACACCGGAGGAGATCACATATCTCATCGATCTGGCAGCGGAATTGAAGGAGAAAAAGAAAAATGGCATTCCGCATGATGAACTGCGCGGAAAAAATATTGCGCTTATCTTTGAAAAGACGAGTACACGGACACGTTGTTCCTTTGAGGTCGCAGCGCATGACCTGGGGATGCAGGTTACATATCTCGATCCTTCCGGTTCGCAGATCGGAAAAAAGGAGAGCATTGCAGATACAGCCAGAGTGCTGAGCCGGATGTTTGACGGTATCGAATACCGCGGGTTCGGGCAGGATATTGTGGAAGAACTGGCGCGCTACGCGGATGTGCCGGTGTGGAACGGCCTGACAAACGAGTTCCATCCCACACAGATGATAGCGGACATGCTGACCGTGCGTGAGCATATCGGACATTTAAAGGATGTCAAATTCGTATATATGGGTGATGCCCGTTATAACATGGGCAATTCCCTCATGGTAACCTGCGCAAAGCTTGGCATGGACTTTGTGGCGTGCACCTCCAGAAAGTACTTCCCGGACAAAAAGCTGGTGGATATCTGCGAGGAAATCGCCAGAAAGACAGGGGCGACCATCACACTGACAGAGGATGTGGAGGATGCGACAAAGGATGCAGATGTCATCTACACCGATGTGTGGGTATCCATGGGCGAACCTGCTGAGGTTTGGAAAGAGCGTATCGACGAGTTGAAACCTTATCAGGTCAACGCTGCTGCCATGGCAAACGCAAAACCGACAGCAATCTTTATGCACTGTCTGCCCGCGTTCCATGATCTGAAGACAACGATCGGACGTGAAGTATATGAGAAATTCGGCCTCTCTGAACTGGAGGTCACCGATGAGGTATTTGAGAGCGAGCAGTCTGTTGTGTTTGATGAGGCGGAGAACCGCATGCACACGATCAAGGCGATCATGTATGCAACGATGCCCTGTTAGAGGAGTAAAACGTGAAAGCAAAGATTTTGCAGGTGCTACGGGAGGCGGACGGATATGTTTCCGGGCAGCAGCTCTGCGAGCAGTTCGGGGTTTCCCGGACAGCCGTGTGGAAGGCGATCAATCAGCTCCGGGAGATGGGCTACGAGATCGATTCCGTTTCAAACAAGGGATACTGTATCCGCAGCGCACCGGATATATTGAACAAAAATGAATTGCTGAGTCTGAAAAAGACAGCGTGGATCGGTCAGCGGCTGGAATGCTATGATGTCATCGGTTCCACGAACACAACCGCCATGCAGATGGCGGAGGAGGGCGCGCCCCACGGTACACTTGTGGTGGCGGACCGGCAGGACAGCGGTAAGGGCAGACGCGGGCGAAGCTGGGTGATGCCCGCCGGCATCGCCATTGCTATGAGTATTTTGCTAAAGCCGGAGGATTTACAGCCGGGCAACGCGCCGATGCTGACGCTGGTGAGTGCACTTGCAGTTGTGCGTGCGATTGAGGAGCAGACCGGGCTGAGAGCTGCCATCAAGTGGCCAAATGACATTGTGATCGATGGAAAAAAGGTGTGCGGAATGCTGACTGAGATGAGTACGCAGATTGATTATATCAATCATATTGTAGTTGGCATTGGTATCAATGTACATAACGAGCAGTTCCCGGAGGAACTGTCTGACCGGGCAACCAGTCTGTTTCTTGCGAGTGGAAAACACTATAGCCGCGCCGCGCTTGTGGAGGCGGTGTGTGAACAATTTGAATCTTATTATGAGATTTTTATGCGCACACAGGATCTTAGCAATCTGAAAAATGAGTATGACA
Organism: uncultured bacterium; assembly: GCA_945828315.1. Lineage (GTDB taxonomy): Bacteria > Bacillota > Clostridia > Lachnospirales > Lachnospiraceae > W0P33-017. The sequence continues at coordinate 21,579 of CALZQA010000039.1, forward strand.
GCTATCTGGTCAATAAGGACAGGCAGGTGTGTATCTTAGATCCGAGGGGCGAGTATGTGGGTAAAGCGCTCGGTATCACGGAACACGGAGAACTATTGGTGGAGACATCGGATGGTATTCGAAATGTGGATTCCGGTGAAGTATCAGTGAGAGGGATCTATGGATATGTATAACTATTCAGAGCCGGGACAAAAAGTGGGTGAAAAAAATGTATAATGACGAAATAGTCTTGTGCGGGGCAAGCTCCTACACAAAAAAATTTTATCTGAATGAAAACTTTGAGGGACTTCCGGAAAGTATCAAGGATGAACTGAAGATCATGTGCGTGCTCTACACAGAGGATGTGGGAGGAACACTGCAGCTGGTATATGATGAGGACGGCAATCTGGAATTCCGTACAGAGGCGGAGGAGGGCGACCTGCTCTATGACGAGATCGGAAGCGTGTTAAAGATCAAACAATTACAGAATACAAAGCAGGAACTCTTAGAGGCGCTGGAATTATATTTCCGGGTATTTTTCCTGGGAGAGGAAATGGAGGAGGAATAAAAATGCTGCTGGCATTAGACGTAGGAAACACAAACATTACCATCGGTGTATTTGACGGTGAAAAACTGCTGCGCACACTGCGCATTACGACAAAGCTGCCGCGTACATCCGACGAGTACGGAATCTTGCTCAAAAACCTGATGCGTGACAATGATATCGACCCGGAACAGATCGATGCAGCCATCATTTCATCCGTTGTTCCGGCAATCATGTATTCTCTGCGCAATGGAATATATAAATATCTGCACGTCGATCCGCTGATCGTGGAGCCGGGCGTAAAGACGGGTATCCGAATCGTGACAGAGAATCCGGCGCAGATCGGTGCAGACCGTATCGTAGATGCGGTCGGTGCTTATGTAAAATACGGCGGTCCGGTGCTGGTGCTTGATTTCGGAACAGCCACCACCTATGATCTGGTAGATGAAAAAGGGCAGTTCCTGTGCGGAATCACGGCACCCGGTATCCGTACGGCGGGCCGGGCACTGTGGCAGGACGCGGCAAAGCTGCCTGAGATTGAGATCAAAAAGCCCAAGAGCATTCTGGCAAAGGAGACCATCAGCAGTATGCAGGCGGGACTGGTTTATGGACAGATCGGACAGACCGAGTACATCATTGACAAAGTCCGTGAGGAATCCGGTTTTGCTGATATGAAGGTCGTGGCAACCGGCGGCCTCGGCGCGATGATCGCGGCAGAGACAAAAAAGATCGATATCTACGATACAAACCTGACGCTGGACGGTATGCGGTTTATCTATGAAAAGCAGAAAGGAAAGTAACATTGCAGACCTTACAGATCGGAAATGTAACACTGAAAAATAATCTGATATTAGGACCAATGGCAGGCGTGACAGACCTGCCTTTTCGTCTGTTATGCGCCGAGCAGGGCGCGGGACTTTTGTGCATGGAGATGGTCAGCGCCAAGGCGATCCTCTACAACAATAAAAACACAAAAGCAATGCTCGCGATCGATGAGCGTGAACATCCGGTATCGTTGCAGCTGTTCGGTTCGGATCCGCAGATCATGGGCGACATAGCAAAGAGGCTGGAGGACGAGGGCGTACCTTTTGATATTCTGGACATCAATATGGGCTGCCCGGTGCCGAAAGTTGTGAACAACGGCGAAGGATCTGCACTCATGAAAAACCCGCTTCTGGCAGGGCAGATCATCGAGGCGATGGCGAAGGCGACAAGCCGCCCGGTGACCGTCAAGATCCGAAAAGGTTTTGACGATGCCCATGTCAACGCACCGGAACTCGCCCATATCGCGCAGGAATCCGGCGCGGCGGCAGTGGCGGTGCACGGGCGTACCAGGGAGCAGTATTACTCCGGAAAAGCAGACTGGTCGGTGATCCGCAAGGTGAAAGAGACGGTAACCATCCCGGTCATCGGAAACGGAGATATCCTTTCGGCAGCGGATGCGATCCGCATGGGCGAGGAGACCGGATGCGACGGATTCATGATCGCGCGCGGTGCACAGGGAAATCCGTGGATCTTCAAACAGATCCTGCATGAATGGGAGACAGGAGAGCCGCTTGAAAAGCCGTCGCAAAAAGAAATGGCGGAAATGATGCTGCGCCACGCCCGCATGCAGATTGAATTCAAAGGCGAATATGTAGGCATTCGCGAGATGCGCAAACACGCTGCGTGGTATACGAGCGGGTATCACGGGGCCAGTCACCTTCGCCGTTCGCTCAGCGAGGTGGAAAGTTACGAGCAGTTGGAGGCTATGATGTGCAGATTTTTGCGCGATTCGTGAAACAAAACATGCGAATCCTTGACAGCATCGGCACTTTCAGCTATAATACATGGGTTAAATAGGCTCTTTTTTGTGTGCGAAGGGTGCACACGTTTTATAAAAAAACAGAAAGGTGAAGTAAAATGGCAAAGAAAAACATTTTAACTTACGAAGGTTTACAGAAGTTAGAGGAAGAACTGCAGGACTTAAAGGTCGTAAAGCGTCGTGAGATCGCACAGAAGATCAAAGAGGCGAGAGAGCAGGGCGATCTTTCCGAGAACGCAGAGTATGATGCAGCCAAGGATGAGCAGCGTGACATCGAGGCACGTATCGAGGAGATCGAGCTGATCTTAAAAAATGCAGAGGTCGTAGTTGAAGATGAGGTAGATCTGGATAAGATCAGTGTCGGCTGTAAGGTTCGCATCCTTGATATCGAGTTTGATGAGGAACTGGAGTATAAGATCGTGGGCTCCACAGAGGCAAACAGCTTAAAGGGAAAGATCTCTAATGAGTCACCTTTAGGACATGCGCTGCTGGGCGCAACGATCGGCGACATCGTAAAGGTTGAGGCGCCGGTGGGAGAGTTATCTTACAAGGTGCTGGAGATTCAGAGATCCAACTAAACATTAATCGGAGGAAAACATGGCAGAGAAAAATCAGCAGAATGGCGGGCAGCAGCAGGACATTAACCAGCTTTTAAAGGTACGTCGTGATAAGTTAAAGGATCTGCAGGACGCAGGCAAGGATCCTTTCGTCATCACAAAATATGATCAGACACATCACAGCACTGATGTAAAGGCAGAGTACACTTCACATGAGGAAAAGCTTTTAGCAGGCAGACCGGAACCGAATGTGGAGGGACTGGACGATGCACAGAAAAAGGAAGTGCTGAATAACGATTACAACGAGCGCAGAGCGATCATGGATGCATCTCCGATCCCGGTGAGCATTGCCGGACGTATGATGTTCAAGCGTGTCATGGGAAAAGCGTCTTTCTGTAATATCCAGGACCTGAAGGGAAATATTCAGGTGTATGTGGCAAGAGATGCCATCGGCGAGGAGTCTTATGCAGACTTCAAAAAGTCAGATATCGGTGATATTTTTGGAATCAAGGGATTTGCATTCCGCACGAAGACCGGAGAGATCTCTATACATGCGGAAGAGATGACGATGCTGACCAAGTCACTTCAGATCCTTCCCGAGAAATTCCACGGACTGACAGATACAGATATGCGTTATCGTCAGAGATATGTGGATCTGATCATGAATCAGGAGAGCAAGGAAGTATTCATCAAACGTTCCCAGATCATCAAAGAGATCCGCAACTTCTTAGACGGTCGCAACTTCATGGAAGTTGAGACACCGATGCTCGTATCCAATGCGGGTGGCGCGGCAGCAAGACCGTTCGAGACCCATTACAATGCACTGGATGAGGATGTAAAGCTTCGTATCTCACTGGAGCTGTACTTAAAGAGACTGATCGTAGGTGGATTGGAGCGCGTTTATGAAATCGGACGTGTGTTCCGTAACGAGGGTGTGGACACCCGCCACAATCCGGAGTTCACTCTGATGGAGCTGTATCAGGCATACACAGACTACGAAGGAATGATGGAGCTGACCGAGAGCATGTTCCGCTATCTGGCAGAAAAGGTATGTGGAACCACAAAGATCTCCTACAACGGTATCGAGATCGACCTCGGAAAGCCTTTTGCGCGCCTGACCATGAACGAGGCCATCAAGAAATATGCAGGTATTGACTTCGATGAAGTCGCAGATGACGCAGCGGCAAAGAAGCTGGCAGACGAGCATCACATCGAGTATGAGGATCGCCACACCAAGGGCGATATCGTGAATCTGTTCTTCGAGGAGTACTGCGAGAAGGAGCTGATCCAGCCGACTTTTATCATGGATCACCCCATCGAGATCTCTCCGCTGACCAAGAAGAAGCCTTCAGACCCCACAAAGGTAGAGCGCTTTGAGTTGTTTATCAACACCTGGGAGATGTGTAACGCATATTCCGAGTTGAACGATCCCATCGACCAGCGGGAGCGTTTCGCAGCGCAGGACGCAGCCTTTGAGGCAGGAGATGAGGAAGCAAACCACACCGACGAGGACTTCTTAAACGCCCTTGAGATCGGTATGCCTCCGACCGGAGGTATCGGCTACGGCATCGACCGTCTGGTCATGCTGCTCACCGACTCACAGGCCATCCGCGATGTTTTATTGTTCCCGACGATGAAGTCATTAGACAAATAATCTCCCATTTTATGCGGGTTTCGAGGCTATCGAAGAAAAAAGTACAGCAAGAGTACAGCAAAATTGTACTTGATAATGCTCGAAAAT
>CALZQA010000040.1 GCA_945828315.1 uncultured bacterium
TACACACTGCATATCGTCGGCAGCGTCAGATGTGTATAAGAGACAGGCAGAGACTATAAATTCTCTGCCGGCGCTTTCTTTTGTCCGGAAATTGCAATTTTGAAGTTCGTTTGGTAGAATATGATAAGAACATTCAGGAGGATGCAGACGGACAGATGGAACATGCAGCTCTTACCAACAATGAAATTGATATACTGACAAAGCAGTGTCTGAATATCGGTGAGGCGATGTACTGTGCGGGAGCGGAGATCAGCCGTATAGAGGATACGCTGTACCGGCTGGGCAAAGCATATGGTGCCGAGCATGTGAGTATCTATGCGCTGACCAGCAGCATTGTCGTAACGATGGAATTCCCCGGTGAGGCGGCGATGACGCAGAGCCGTCGTATCCGGCGCAGGGATTCCTTTGATCTGAAAAAGCTGGAGGACCTGAACAGTCTGAGCCGGGAATGTACTGCGCAGCTGCTTCCGGTGGAGGAACTGCGCCGCAGAGTGTTGGCAATTCTGGAGGAACAGCCGAAGCAGTCGATGATCCTTCTGGGAGAGATACTCGCCGCCTCGGCATTTGCGGTGTTTTTTGGAGGAACTCTCTTTGATATGCTGGCCGCAGCAGCATTTGCATGTTGCATTTATCTGTTGCAGAGATATGTACAGCCGCTCTGCCAGGGGCGTATTTTCTTTAATATCATCACATCGTTTCTGGTGGGCTCGATGATCTGTGGGGTTTGTCGTCTGATCCCTGTGCTTCATGCCGGACAGATCATGATCGGTGATATCATGGTGCTGATCCCGGGAATTGCGATCACAAATTCCATGCGCTATGTGCTCAGTGGAGACTCGATATCCGGGCTCGAAAAGCTGATCGACAGTGTGCTTTTAGCAGGTGGAATAGCGGTGGGATTTACATTGGCAATCTACTTTGTTGCATAAACGTTTTTCTTGTCGTATAAGCATTTCGGAGGGGAGAACAGATGACTAAAATATTGATACAGACCGTGGCTGCCATGGTTGGCACATTTGGATTTTGCCTGACATTTCATGTTGACCGGAGGCATATTCTGGTGCCTACGATCGGTGGTGGATTATGTTGGATCATTTTTCTTTTTTTGACCGGAGTAGCAGCATTGTCATTGTTTCCGGCAACATTTCTCACATCATTTTTTATTGGGGTATATGGGGAGATCATGGCACATTGGAGGGAAGTTCCGACAACTGTGTATTTTATCCCAAGCTGTATTCCGCTCATCCCCGGAGGCAATCTCTACTATATGCTGACAGGACTCATCGACGCGGATTACATTGCGGCATCAAAAAATGCAGTTCAGCTTGCGCTCTATACCCTTGGGATCGCAGCCGGGCTTGCGGTTGTCATGGAGTTGGATCATATGCGAAGGCAGCTCTCAAAAAAACAATGGGAAAGGAAGTAATGAATATGAGTACATCAAATAAATGGAGCCGGGTGGGGGAAGAAATCCGGGACTCGGTGATGCGCGCGGTGGAATCCGGTGACTTTACCGGGCTCAGTCAGAGCGTGGGCGATGCGATCAATGAGGCTGCGGACAGCATCAGCCGTAGTATGGATCAGGTTGGAAAGGAACTGGAGCGTCAGGTGAAGGCACACGGCGAGAATATTTCAAATGCCTCCGGTGTGTGGAGTGCGAACGGCGGCAGAGGAGTCGTATGGGATACCGGAGCAAATCGTACCCCGCAGATGCAGCAGCGGTCGCAGCTTCCGGCACGCTATAAAAAGTTTTTGCCGGGACAGGCGGCAGGACCGGCGTGTCTGGCAATCGGCATCGTCGGAACGAGCATGTTTGGTGTGGCGACACTGACAACGGCGATCACGGCAGCATTTTCCAGTCTGACCATTGGAGTACCGATCGGATTTGGCATTGCAATGCTGCCCTTTATCGGACTGATCAGTAAGGGCGCGAATCTGAACGGGAGAAATCACCGGTTCCGGGACTATGTACGTGTGATCGGAAATAAAGGGTATTGTGCCATCGAGGACCTGGCGCGGGCCACCGGAAAGAAAAAGGCATATGTGCAGAAGGATCTGCAGAATATGCTGCAGAAAGGATATTTTCTGGAAGGACATATGGATGCGGGACAGACAACGCTGATCGTTGACAATGAGACTTTCCGCCAGTATGAGGAGGCAGAAGAAGCCCGCAAGATCCGGGAGGCGGAAGCTGCCAGATGGGAGCAGGAAAAGCCGGGCTGTTCGGATGAAATTCAAAAAATACTCACCGAGGGGGAAGCGTATATCAACCACATCCATGAGTGCAACGATGCGATTCCCGGAGAAGTCATCAGCGAAAAGCTGGCAAAGCTGGAAGATATCATGCGCCGCATTTTTTCGCAGGTAAAAAAACAGCCGGATAGTGCAGATGACCTGCATAAATTTATGACCTATTATCTGCCAACGACGACAAAACTCATTGATGCATACCGTGATCTGGACGGTCAGCCGGAGTACGGGGCGAACGTTGCGAATACAAAAAAAGAGATAGAGGATACGCTGGACACCATCAATGAAGCATTTGAGAATCTGTTTGACAGTCTCTTTGAGGATACAGCGTGGGATATTTCTTCCGATATATCCACGATGAAAGTAATGCTGCAGCAGGAAGGGCCGACAAAGAGCAGGGATTTTGAATAGTGGATATTTGAGGTAAAGAGGTTGTCCTTTTGCCAAAATTTGTTATAATGTAAGTATTCAGAGCCTGCGGGGATTTGAATACTTATTATATTTGGAGGAATGAAAAATGTCAGATTTTGATACATTGACAGCCGAGGCACCGACGCTGGATTTTGGCGCGTTTGATACGCCACAGGAGAAGGAAGTGCCGGCAGCGGCAGCAGCTCCTGCGGATGTGATCCCGGCACCGAAAAATGAGATGGACGATTCCATGCTATCCGAAGAAGAAAAGCGCATGGTCAGTGAGTTTGTGGAAAAGATCGACCTGCGCAACTCAAATGCGATCCTGCAATACGGCGCAGGCACACAGAAGAAGATGGCGGATTTTTCCGAGAAGGCATTGGAGAATGTAAAGACCAAGGATATGGGCGAGATCGGTGATATGATCACGGATCTTGTGACAGAGCTGAAAAGCTTTGATGTGGAGGAAGAAGAGAAAGGTCTTGGTGCCTTTTTCAAAAAGCGTGCAAACAAGCTCACGGCGCTGAAGGCAAAGTATGACAAGACCGAGGTGAATGTCAACAAGATCACGACAGCTCTGGAGGCACATCAGATCCAGCTGATCAAGGACGCTCAGATGCTGGACCGGATGTATGATATGAATCTGACTTACTTCAAAGAGCTGTCCATGTATATCCTTGCAGGAAAAAAGAAGTTGCAGAATGCCCGTGAAAACGAGCTGACCGAGCTGCGCAATAAAGCACTTGCCAGTGGACTTCCGGAGGATGCACAGGCAGCGAAGGACTATGAGGGATTGATCGACCGTTTTGAGAAGAAACTGCATGATCTGGAGCTGACAAGAACCGTGGCACTGCAGACTGCACCGCAGATCCGTCTGGTACAGGGCAGTGATACGGTGATGGCAGAGAAGATCCAGTCGACGATCGTGAATACCATTCCGCTGTGGAAGAGCCAGATGGTCATCGCGCTGGGCGTGGAGCACAGTACACAGGCAGCTGAGGCACAGCGCGCAGTCAGCGATATGACCAATGAATTGTTAAAGAAAAATGCCGACCGGTTAAAGGTTGCGACGGTCGAGGCGGCAAAGGAATCCGAGCGCGGTATTGTAGATATTGAGACATTAAAGCACACAAATGAATCGCTGATCTCTACCCTTGATGAGGTCATGAAGATCCAGACCGAGGGACGTGCAAAGCGCGCAGCGGCAGAGAGTGAGCTTCAGAGCATGGAAAACGAATTGAAAGCAAAGTTATTGGAGATCAGAGCGTGAGGAAAGCAGTATTTTTTGATATTGACGGTACACTTTGGGATTTTTACAATCACATCCCCGAGAGTACTGTGACAGCCATCCGCAAGTTGCGGGAAAACGGGAACTATGCATTTATCTGCAGTGGGCGTGCACGCGCCTATATTCAGCATCCGGATCTGTTTGCTATCGGTTTTGACGGTGTCGTAGCAGGATGCGGAACACATGTGGAGCTGAACGGAAAGCGGATCTATGAAAAACGCATTGACCGGGAACTGGCGATACATACGGTGGAGACCGTACGAAGTTACGGATTCCGGCCGATCCTGGAAGGTCCGGAGTATCTGTATATGGATGATGTGGATTTCGGGAATGAGCTTTATGGGCAAAAACTTAAACGGGAGCTGGGAGAGCGTCTTCTTACCATCGAGGGACATTACGGCAACTGGGAGATCAACAAACTTTCCTGTGCGACGGATCACGCGGATCGGGAAGGCTGTTTCGCTGCGCTGGAGGAGTACTATACCTATCTGATCCACAATTCTGCAGTCGTTGAGATGGTGCCGAAGGGACATACAAAGGCGTCAGGTATCGGGAAGATGTGTGAGGCACTGGGGATTGACCGTGCAGATACCTTTGCGGTGGGCGATAGTGTGAATGATCTGGCAATGCTTGAATATGCAGGAGTTGGGATCGCAATGGGAAACGGTTCAACCGAGGCAAAGGCGGCGGCAGACTACGTGACGGCTGATCTGCAGGATGACGGTATTTACCGTGCCATGCTGCATTTTAAGCTAATATAAGCAGCTGTGCAGGGCAGTTGCGAAAAAATACTTTATGTAAAGGAGATTTAGCTATGAAACAAGCAATGAAAAGACTGTTAACCCTCTGTCTGGCAGTGGCGATGATCGCTGTTTTACTTCCGGCTACGGTTACACAGGCTGCAACAAAGGCAGAAAGTCTGACGCTGTATGTGGGCGAGAAGATCTATGTTACCAATTACAGTAACGATGGTCGATGATCTTCTTCCGGGGAAGACCAGCTATGCGAAGATCATCTACAGCACCTATGCCGTGTCCGGAACCGTGTACATTATGTTATATGACGCGGCTGACCAGCTGATCGGTGTACGTCCGTTATCTATTTATCTAAAGGGAAGTGCGATAGAGACGGAGACGGTGAAGCTTGATACCAAATACAGTTATCCTACATACGATCATTACAAACTAGCGATAAGAGCATATTCAAAAGCTTACTAGTATGATACAGAGGAAGCGGCATGAAAGACATGCCGCTTCTTTATTTTATAAGAGCAGAAATTATAAAAAAAATATAAAAAAGTGAGAAAAAATGAGTATATAAGAGAAAAAGAGAGTATATATGATAAAAAGAATTGAAAATGAATACTTCTTTTGGTTGCACATCAACAATGAAAAACATATTATATGTTTTAGCGATTAGCACTCAAAATAAATGAGTGCTAACAAGCGAAAAGAGAGAACAACAGATTCTATGATAAGGAGGCATTTCACATGAAGTTAGTACCGTTATTAGACAGAGTTGTCATCAAACAGCTGGAGGCAGAGGAAAAGACCAAGTCCGGCATCATCTTAGCAAGCTCCGCACAGGAGAAACCCCAGGAGGCTGAGATTGTTGCGGTAGGTCCCGGCGGTGTAGTTGACGGCAAGGAAGTGACCATGCAGGTAAAGGAAGGACAGAAAGTCATTTATTCAAAGTATGCGGGAACCGAAGTGAAACTGGAAGGACAGGAGTATATCATCGTTCGCCAGAGCGACATTCTTGCAATCGTAGAGTAAGAATGACCGTAACGATTCGGATCAGTTCCGGCAGAGCATTTGAGACAGAGCAAGAATTTTTATAGAGCATAGAAAAGGAGAGTAATCATCATGGCAAAGGAAATTAAATATGGCGCAGAGGCACGCGCAGCCTTAGAAGCAGGTGTAGATAAATTAGCAGACACTGTACGTGTAACGATCGGACCGAAGGGACGCAATGTCGTATTAGACAAATCCTACGGTGCTCCGCTTATCACCAACGATGGTGTGACCATTGCAAAGGAGATCGAGCTGGAGGATGCATTCGAGAACATGGGCGCACAGCTTGTAAAGGAAGTAGCTACCAAGACAAACGATGTAGCCGGTGACGGTACGACAACCGCAACTGTTCTGGCACAGGCAATGATCAAAGAGGGTATGAAGAACCTGGCAGCAGGTGCAAATCCCATTATCCTGAGAAAGGGTATGAAGAAGGCAACCGATAAGGCTGTAGAGGCTCTGGCAGGCATGAGCAAGGCTGTTGACGGCAAAGATCAGATCGCTAAGGTGGCAGCTATCTCAGCAGGAGATGAGGAAGTCGGAAATCTCGTTGCAGATGCAATGGAGAAGGTTTCCAAGGACGGTGTCATCACCATCGAGGAGAGCAAGACCATGCAGACCGAGCTGGATCTCGTAGAAGGTATGCAGTTCGACCGTGGATATATTTCCGCATATATGGCAACTGATATGGATAAGATGGAGGCAGTTCTGGATGATCCCTACATCTTGATCACTGATAAGAAGATCAGCAACATTCAGGAGATCCTTCCTTTGTTAGAGCAGATCGTTCAGGCCGGTGCAAGACTGCTCATCATCGCTGAGGATGTTGAGGGAGAGGCTCTGACCACACTTATCCTGAACAAGTTAAGAGGAACCTTCAATGTGGTAGCAGTCAAGGCTCCCGGATACGGCGACAGAAGAAAGGCTATGCTTGAGGATATCGCGATCCTGACCGGTGGACAGGTGATCTCATCTGAGCTTGGCATGGAGCTGAAAGAGGCTACCATGGATATGCTCGGACGTGCAAAATCTGTGAAGGTTCAGAAGGAGAATACCGTGATCGTAGACGGTCTTGGCGACAAGGCAGCGATCGAGGCAAGAATTGGCCAGATCCGTGCACAGATCGACGAGACGACTTCTGAGTTTGATAAAGAGAAATTACAGGAGCGTCTGGCGAAGCTGGCAGGCGGTGTCGCAGTCATCCGTGTCGGCGCAGCAACCGAGACTGAGATGAAGGAGAGCAAGCTCCGTATGGAGGACGCGCTGAACGCTACACGTGCAGCTGTTGAGGAGGGTATCATCTCCGGCGGTGGTTCCGCATATATCCACGCTTCCAAGAAGGTTGCCGAATTTGCAGCAACACTTGAGGGCGATGAGAAGACAGGTGCAAATGTGATCTTAAAGGCACTTGAGGCACCGTTGTATTACATTGCAGACAATGCAGGTCTTGAGGGATCTGTCATCATCAATAAGGTACGCGAGTCTGAGGTTGGCGTCGGATACGATGCGGCAGCAGAGGAGTATGTAGATATGGTGAAGGCCGGTATCCTTGATCCTGTGAAGGTGACAAGAAGTGCATTACAGAATGCGACCAGCGTTGCATCTACATTGCTGACAACAGAGTCTGTAGTGGCAAACATCAAGGAAGATGCTCCGGCGATGCCTGCAGGCGGCGCACCCGGGATGGGAATGATGTAAAAAACAACTGAAATTTATGTAAATTATACAAATACAGCCGGTTTCTGTGGCGAAATCGGCTGCATTTTTGTGCATTTTGCACATTGCAATTGCAGAAAAGTATGATATACTAAGGTGCGTAATCAGGAAAGAGAAAACGAAGAGCGCTGTTCATGAGAAGAAGCAGCGGGCAGAAAGGAGAACTATTATGAAAGTTCAGAACATTAAAGACATTAACGCATTTTTCAAGATGATCGATACCTGTGATGGTACCGTTGAGCTGGTGACCGGCGAGGGCGACCGCCTGAATTTAAAGTCAAAGCTCAGCCAGTATGTTTCTCTGGCAAACATCTTTTCTAACGGAGACATTCCGGAGTTAGAGATCGTTGCACATGAGAAAGAGGATGTTGAGAAGATCCTGCACTTCATGATGAACAACTAATCCTATATAGTACATATGAAGAGTTCCTTCGGGAACTCTTTTTTTATACAAATGTCGGAAAAGATCGTTTTGAGGAATACATGCACACCAAAAAGTATATTGAAATTCCCGCTGCAAATAGATATAATCTATATTATGTTAGATTTTGATGAGGATCAAAGCATACGGAGGATACTATGAGCAAGGTAGCGATATTGACGGACAGCAATTCCGGAATCACGCAGGCAGAGGGCGCGCGCGTAGGTATTTACGTGCTGCCGATGCCTTTCTATATCAATGAAGAGATGTTTTTTGAGGAGATCGATCTGGGCCAGGAGGAGTTTTACGGAAAACTGACGGAAGGTGCAGAGATCAAGACTTCCATGCCGACCATCGGCAGCGTGACGGATATGTGGAAAAAGCTGCTGAAGGAGTACGATGAGATCGTGTATATTCCAATGTCCAGTGGACTTTCCAGTTCCTGTGAGACGGCGTATATGTTGTCCCAGGACCCGGAATTTGATGAAAAAGTATATGTGGTGGATAATCAGCGTATTTCCGTGACTCAGCGGCAGTCTGTGTATGATGCAAAAATGCTGGCGGATGAGGGAAAAAACGCTTCCCGGATCAAAGAGATCCTGATGGAGGAGAAGTTCCAGTCCTCCATCTATATCATGGTAGACACGCTGACTTACCTGAAACGCGGAGGACGGATCACACCGGCGGCTGCAGCACTGGGAACGTTCCTCAAATTAAAACCGGTATTACAGATCCAGGGTGAAAAACTGGATGCTTTCGCGAAGGCTCGCACAGTCAAGCAGGCAAAGACCATTATGATCGAGGCGATGAAGAAGGATTTTGCGGATCGTTTTCATGATGCCTCCGGTGCAAATATGCATCTGGAGCTGGCATATACGCAGGATCTCGAAGCTGCGAAACAGTTTAAAGAGGAAGTACAGGCACAGTTCCCGGATCATGATATCGTCATGAATCCGTTGTCCTTAAGTATTTCCTGTCATATCGGACCGGGGTCGCTCGCGATCGCATGTTCGCATAAGATCGGCATGCCGGTGTAGGGAAAATGCAACCCGAAATCCGCTCTTTACTTTAATCCGCTTATCATGTATAATCAGAAAGTAAAAACGGTTGTTAAGAGGGCAGGTTTTTACACCTGTCCTCTTTTATGCAAATAATCATGTAGAACTGTATGTGCAGATCTGCAATACTTAGGAGGTACCGGAATGGTTAAAGCAGTAGTTGGAGCAAACTGGGGCGATGAAGGAAAAGGAAAAATTACGGACATGCTTGCAAAGGATGCAGACATCATCATCCGTTTTCAGGGAGGAGCCAACGCAGGACACACGATCAAAAATAATTACGGCAAATTTGCATTGCATACGCTTCCGAGCGGTGTGTTTTACGATCATACCACAAGCATTATCGGAAACGGTGTGGCGCTGGATGTAAAGAAGCTGTTTCATGAGATTCAGGACATCACATCTAAAGGAGTGCCCATGCCGAAAATATTAGTTTCCGACCGCGCACAGATGGTCATGTCATACCATGTGCTGTTCGATCAGTATGAGGAGGAGCGTCTGGGAGGAAAATCCTTCGGTTCTACAAAATCCGGTATCGCACCTTTTTATTCAGATAAATATGCAAAGATCGGTTTCCAGGTCAGCGAATTGTTTGATGAGGAACTGTTAAAGGAAAAGGTAGAGCGCATCTGTGAGCAGAAGAATGTCATGCTTGAGCATCTGTATCACAAGCCGTTGCTCACGCCGGAGGAACTGCTGGAAGAGCTTCACGGATATAAAGAGATGGTTGCTCCTTATGTGTGCGATGTTTCTGCATATCTGGCAGAGGCGTTGAAAGAGAATAAGACGATCCTGCTGGAGGGACAGCTCGGAACGATGAAGGATCCCGACCACGGTATTTATCCGATGGTTACCTCCTCGTCTACACTGGCTGCCTACGGCGCGATCGGTGCAGGTATTCCGCCTTATGAGATCAAGCAGATCGTGACGGTATGTAAGGCATATTCTTCTGCAGTCGGTGCAGGCGAGTTCGTCAGCGAGATCTTTGGTGATGAGGCAAAAGAACTGCGTGATCACGGTGGAGACGGCGGAGAGTACGGCGCGACTACCGGACGCCCGAGACGTGTGGGCTGGTTTGATTGCGTGGCAAGTAAGTACGGTTGCCGCATGCAGGGAGCGACAGATGTTGTGCTGACCGTTGTGGATGCACTGGGCTATCTGGATGAAATCCCGGTTTGCGTTGGCTACGAGATCGACGGAGAGGCCACCACAGACTTTCCTGTGACTGCAAAGCTGAAGAAGGCAAAGCCGGTACTCGAGGTATTGCCTGGTTGGAAATGTGACATACAGGGCATCCGTAATTATGAGGATCTGCCGGAGAACTGCCGCAAATACATTGAGTTTATCGAGGAGCACATTGGCTATCCGATCACGATGGTTTCCAATGGACCTGCAAGAGAGGATATTATTTACAGAAAAAAATGAAAAGTGGGTGAATAACAAAAAACAGAGGACTTACTCCTCTGTTTTTTGTTCTGTATCATCCGGTATAGTGAATTCATCGTCCGGTTTGTCTCCGTAATTATTTTTCAGTAATTTGTAGATAAAGCTGTACGCCCAGATCAGAACCGGGATGAGGAACGTACAGTACACGGAGGCGCGGAACGCGTCCATGGTGTTCGGATCATCCGTCAGCGCCAGTACGATCGTGATGACGTAGAGGGAGACTAAGAGTACAATGCCGATGATGGCAAGGATCTGTTTTACTTTTTTCATGGGTGATCATCTCCTTTATTTAATAGGCAGGCGCGTGCTGCCAATATTCCCGGCGGCTTTCGTATTGTTCATTCAGCCAGTCACAGGCGCTGTCAAGTCCTTCTTCCGTAAATGGAAAATCCGCGTGGGTCTTGTCCTCATCCGGCGTGTTTTCAAAATTATACGGCTCCGGATAGACGATCGCACGCAATACATCCGCGGCATCTTCTGCTTCAGATTCCTTTGTCTTGGTGATATAATAGCGCATCCCCTGAAAGCTTCCGGTAAAATGCGTTTTTTTGTAAAAAGAAAGATGAAACAGGTCGTTTCGCTCGATCATATCGGGACTCCTTTGGAATTAATTAAAAAATTCAATTTTCAGTATATACATTTTTGGTAGTCTTAGCAAGTACTTGTTATTTCCGGCGGGATGGTGTAAAATGATGTAAGACTGGGAACAATCGTAAAAAATGATTGGACGAAGCATATCTTTAGGAGGTTATTTACATGGAAGACAATCGTAAATCTTTAAAAATAAAAGAGGATAAGATCGGTGAGATCCGCGTTGCGGACGATGTCGTGTCGATCATCGCGGGACTGGCGGCAACAGAGGTCGAGGGTGTTGGTTCCATGGCAGGCAACATCACCAACGAGATCGTGGCAAAGACAGGTATCAAAAATCTGTCGAAGGGCGTACATGTGGATGTGATGGATGGAATCGTCACGGTTGATCTGGATCTGAATATCAAATATGGATATGCAATACCGGAGGTATCCGGAAATGTTCAGGAGCGTGTGCGTACTGCGATCGAGACGATGACAGGTCTTGAGGTCGGAACGATCAATGTCCGTATCGCAAGTGTAGATATGGGGAATCATAAATAATGAAAGAAAAGGTTGGGTGCCTGCGGAAACTTACAGGCACTCATTTTATAAAGGGAGAAACGTTATGACGAGAAGAGAAATCAGAGAGCTGATCTTTAAGATGGTATTTCGCGTGGAGTTCCATGACGAGGAGGAGATCCCGGAGCAGCTTCGCTTGTTTATGGACACACTGGAATCAGCGGGTGAGGAGGATCGAGCCTACATCGAGCATAAGGTACAGGACATCCTCACACATCTGGAGGAGATCGATGCGATCATTGACAGCAGCGCGCAGAATTGGAAAACCAGTCGTATGGCGAAGGTGGAGTTGACGCTGATCCGTCTGGCGGTCTATGAGATCCGTTATGAGGAGGATATTCCCACCGGTGTGGCGATCAATGAGGCAGTGGAACTTGCAAAGTCGTATGGGGAGGAAAATTCCCCCGCTTTTGTAAATGGCGTATTGGCGCGTATTGCGTAGCTTTTGATGAAAATGGCAAGAGAAAACAGAAATGTATATTCCGTCGGACAGGTCAATAGCTATATAAAAAATCTGTTCGCGCAGGATTTTCTGCTGGAGCGCATTGCGGTGAAGGGTGAAGTGTCTAACTGCAAGTATCACACATCCGGACATATTTATTTTACATTGAAGGATGCCACGGGGGCGATCGCCTGTGTGATGTTTGCGGGTAACCGAAAGGGACTTACTTTTCGCATGAAGGAAGGCGACAATGTTGTCGTCAACGGCTCTGTTCAGGTGTATGAGCGCGACGGAAAGTACCAGCTATATGCGCGGGAGATTGCATTGGATGGCGCAGGTGCGCTCTATGTGCGCTTTGAGCAGTTGAAACAGGAACTGGCGGAAATGGGAATGTTTGCGCCGGAGTATAAGCAGCCGATCCCGCCTTTTATCCGCACGCTTGGAATTGTGACGGCACCTACCGGTGCGGCGATCCAGGATATCCGCAATATTGCCCACAGAAGGAATCCCACGGTGCAGCTGATCCTCTATCCGGCACTTGTGCAGGGCGACGGTGCGGCGGAGAGTATTGTGAACGGTATCCGGGCACTGGAGGCGCTGGGAGTGGACGTGATGATCGTTGGGCGCGGTGGTGGATCCATCGAGGATTTATGGGCATTCAATGAGGAGATCGTGGCAAGGGCAGTGTTCGATTGTTCCGTACCTGTCATTTCAGCAGTGGGACATGAGACGGATACGACGATCATTGATTATGTGGCAGATCTGCGGGCACCGACACCCTCGGCGGCGGCGGAGCTTGCCGTGTGGCAGCTGGAAGCGGTGGAAGAGCGCATCAACGGCATACAGACGGATCTGAACCGTCAGATGCAGCGTCATCTGACGCAGGCGCGCAGCCGTATGGAGACACTCATGCTCCGTCTGCGTTATGTGAGCCCGGAAAATCAGCTGAACACAAAGCGACAGTATGCCCTTGATCTGGAGGATCGACTGACATATCGCATGCAGCGGACACTGCGGGACGCAAAGCACAGGCTGCAGCTTCTGGTGCAGCAGATGGAGGCATGTTCTCCGCTGAAAAAGCTGGGAGAAGGTTATTCGCTGGTGACGGATGAGAGTGGAAACACGGTGCGTGATTTTGCACAGATAGAAACGGGAATGCAGCTGACACTTCGGATGCTTGAAGGTGATGTCATTACCCGTGTGGAGGGAAAACAATGCAGGAAAGACCGGATACCGGAGATTTAGGACCGGATACAAATAGACAGGCGGATACCGGGGAAGGGCAGAGCCTGGAGGAACTGTTTGCGGAGGCTGAAGCGCTGATCGGGCGAATGGAGGAACCCGATCTTCCGTTGGAGGATGCCTTTGCCGCATATGAGCATGGAATGAAGATCATCCGTGCATGCAACAGCCGGATCGACCAGGTAGAGCAGAAGATGCTTGTGATGAATGCGGAGGGTGAACTTACACCCTTTGGGGAAGATTGAGATCCTGTGGGACAGGAACGAGATGCATCCGTAAGGAGGTAAGGATGAAATGGACAGTGAAAAAATGAGGCAGCTGATGACGGAGCGCTGTGAGGAGGTCGAACGGATCCTGCAGGAGTATCTGCCTGTAGTGGAAGGACTACAGAAGACTGTTCTGGAGGCAATGACCTACAGTGTGGTTGTAGGAGGCAAGCGGCTGCGGCCGATCATGATGCTGGAGAGTTACCGGATCTTTGGAGGCTCGGAGAAAGTCATCGAGCCCTTTGCGGCTGCGATCGAGATGATCCATACCTACTCACTGGTACATGATGATCTGCCGGCGATGGACAATGACAGGTATCGCAGGGGAAAACTGACGACCCATGCCAAATACGGCGAGGCGATGGGAATCCTTGCGGGGGACGGACTGCTCACCTATGCCTTCGAGACAGCGGGAGCGGCATTTTCTATGACGGATGCGCCGGCCCGGGTGGGACGCGCGATGCAGGTGCTGGCACAGAAGGCAGGCATTTACGGCATGCTGGGCGGACAGGTCATTGATGTGGAATCTGAGGGAAAACCGGGGATGACTCTGGAAAAGATCACACAGATACATACTCTGAAGACAGCGGCACTCATGGAGTCTGCGCTGATGGTCGGTGCGATCCTTGCGGGTGCATCGGATGAGCAGGTCGCGCAGATGGAGCAGATCGCGCGCAAGGTTGGCATCGCTTTCCAGATACAGGATGATATTCTGGATGTGACGAGCACACAGGAGGTGCTTGGAAAACCTATCGGCAGTGATGCCAGAAATGAGAAGACGACGTATGTGACGCTGCAGGGGATGGATGCGTCTGTGGCAGAGCTGAAGCGTCTGTCCGGAGAGGCGGTGGAAGCTCTGCGGCAGCTGCCGGGAGATACGCTGTTTTTAGAGGAATTGATACGCATGTTGACCGTGCGCAAGAAATAAGATCAGTCGGAGGATGTCAGGATGGCATTCGTGATGGATAAATTAAACAAAATAGAAAAGACAAATGATATTAAAAAGCTGGATCCCTCAGAGTATGAACCGCTGGCACAGGAAATCCGGGAATTTTTGATCGAAAAGGTCAGTGTACACGGAGGGCATCTGGCTTCCAACCTGGGTGTGGTAGAGCTGACGATGGCACTTCATCTTGCATTTGACATGGAGAGTGACCGGCTCATCTGGGACGTGGGACACCAAAGCTATACTCACAAGATTCTGACCGGGCGTAAGGAAGGCTTTGATACGCTGCGGGAGTATGGCGGGATGAGTGGATTCCCGAAGCGGTATGAAAATCCGGCAGATGCCTTTGACACCGGCCACAGCTCAACGTCGATTTCGGCGGGGCTCGGGCTTGCAGTTGCGCGGGATCTGTGTGGAGATACCAACAAGGTGATCGCTGTGATCGGTGACGGGGCACTTACCGGAGGTATGGCTTTTGAGGCGATGAACAACGCTGCCAAGCTGGATACAAATTTCATTATCGTGCTCAACGACAATGAGATGTCCATTTCGCAAAATGTGGGTGGTCTGTCGCAGTATCTGGACAGTATCCGAACCGCAGACAGCTATCAGGAATTGAAAAATGATGTCATGGATTCACTGCAGAAGATTCCGGTATACGGGGAGCGGATGGTAAAGCGGATACGCAAGACGAAGAGCAGTATCAAGCAGCTCTTCATTCCGGGAATGCTCTTTGAGAATATGGGACTTACCTACCTCGGTCCGGTGGACGGACATAATATTTCCCAGCTGGTGCGCACTTTAAAAAAAGCGGCGAAGGTGAACGGCGCAGTGATCGTGCATGTTATCACGAAAAAGGGCAGGGGTTATCTGCCGGCAGAGCGTCATCCGGCACGTTTCCACGGTACAGGTGCCTTTGATGTGGAGACAGGACTTCCGCTGTCAAAAAAGACAAAAGCGGACTACACGGATGTATTTGCATCTGTGATGAACATGTCGGCAAAGGATAATGAACGTCTGGTAGCGATCACGGCAGCAATGGAGACCGGTACGGGACTAAAGCGTTTTCACAATCAGTATCCGGAACGCTTTTTTGATGTGGGTATTGCAGAGGAACATGCGGTGACTTTTGCGGCGGGGCTGGCTGTGAGAGGCCTGATTCCGGTGGTGGCTATCTATTCGACCTTTTTACAGCGTGCTTATGACCAGATCCTGCACGATGTATGTCTGCAGGATCTTCATGTAGTGTTTGCAGTCGACCGTGCGGGTATCGTCGGAAGCGACGGAGAGACGCATCAGGGTATTTTTGATATCTCCTATTTAATGACGATCCCCGGGCTGGTACTACTGGCACCGAAAAATAAATGGGAGCTGGCGGATATGCTGCGCTTTGCCTTCGACTATGACGGGCCCATAGCGATCCGTTATCCCAGAGGGGAAGCTTATGACGGCTTGAAAGAATTTCGTGCGCCGATCGCGCTCGGAAAGAGCGAGGTGATCTATGATGAGACGGATATCGCGCTGCTTGCCTACGGCAGCATGATCCCGACAGCACTGGCGGTGCGGGAGGAGCTAAAGGAGCTGCACTATCAGTGCTCGCTCATCAATGCGCGGTTTGCAAAGCCGTTGGATGAGGAACTGCTGCTTTCCCTGTCAGCGGATCACAAGTTGCTCGTCACACTGGAAGAGAACGTGATCACCGGTGGTTTTGGCCAGCAGGTAACACAGTTTCTGACGGATACGGGACAGCCCATCAAGGTGCTTCAGATCGCGATCCCTGATGAGTTTGTGGAGCAGGGAAGCGTGGGCAGACTGCGGGAGGAGACCGGACTGGATGCGGCTTCCATCGTAAAGCGGATCATAGTGGAATATATTGGAATGTAACAGGAGTGCAGATATTTGAAGGAACGATTGGATGTGCTGCTCGTGCAGCGTGGACTGGCACCTTCCAGAGAAAAGGCAAAAGCCATGATCATGGAGGGAAATGTATATGTAAATAATCAAAAAGAGGACAAGGCAGGTGCGAACTTCGATACGGAGGTGCCCATCGAGGTGCGTGGAAATACGCTCGCTTACGTGAGCCGTGGCGGACTGAAGCTGGAGAAGGCGGTGAATCATTTTGCACTGTCGCTGGAGGGACTGATATGTATGGATATCGGTGCTTCCACCGGCGGATTTACGGACTGTATGCTGCAAAACGGTGCGGCGAAGGTGTATGCGGTGGATGTGGGATACGGGCAGTTTGCGTGGAAGCTGCGGCAGGACTCCCGCGTGGTGTGCATGGAGAAGACAAACATCCGCTATGTGACACCGGAGGATATCGGTGAACCGTTGGATTTCGCATCGGTGGATGTGTCTTTTATTTCGCTTACCAAGGTACTTCCTGCGGCAAAAGAGCTGTTAAAGGACGATGCACAGATGGTTTGTCTCATCAAGCCACAGTTTGAGGCCGGCAGGGAAAAGGTTGGAAAAAAGGGTGTTGTGCGGGATAAAAAAGTGCATCTTGAGGTGATCGAGAAGGTCATCGCATTTGCCAGAGAAGAGGGATTTTCAGTGCTGCATCTGGAATTTTCGCCGATCAAGGGGCCGGAGGGAAATATCGAGTATCTCGTTCATCTGAAAAAGGACGGAGAGGGAGCACTTGCAGAGTCGGTTTCACCGGAGCAGACGGTGGAGGAGGCACATACCCTGCTGGATAAGCCGGAGAAGATGTAAAAGCTGATGGGGAAAAAGATGAAGCATTTTTTCATTATAACAAATTCTTATAAAGACAAAGACCTGATGCTCACAAAAAGCATGCAGGATTATATCGAGACAAAGGGCGGTCAGTGCGGTTATTATGTGAGCCGCGGGGAGGAAAATGATGGTGATTGTGTGCGGTGGGAAATGCTGCCGGAACAGCTGGATCTGATCTTTGTGATTGGAGGAGACGGCACGCTGATCCGTGCAGCCAGAGACACGGCGGCGAAAAATGTTCCGCTGATCGGTGTGAATCTGGGGACGCTCGGCTATCTCTGTGAGCTCGAGGAAGCCACGGTATTTGGCGCGATCGATCAGATCATGGAGGATAAATTCATGCTGGAAGCTCGGATGCGGCTCAGTGGTTATGTGATCAAGTCTGGAAGGCAGCTGCAGGAGCAGACGGCCCTCAATGATATTGTGATCCATCGCAGTGGAGCATTGCAGCTCGTGAGTCTGGTATTATATGTCAACGGCCAGTACCTGCATACCTTTGAAGGCGACGGTGTCATTCTTTGTACGCCCACCGGATCCACCGGATATAATCTGTCGGCGGGCGGTCCGATCGTGGATCCGAAAGCGCGGATGATCCTGATCACGCCCATCAACTCCCACACGCTGAACTCCAAGAGCATTGTCATCGGCGCAGAGGATGAGGTCGTGGTGGAGATCGGAGCAAGGCGCCGGGAAGGTGATGAACAGGTGGTCGTAAGCATTGACGGCGATTACCATACGAGTCTGGATGTGGGTGACCGCATCGTGATCCGTCAGGCCCGGGAGGATTGCCGGATCTTGAAATTGGGAAAACTCAGTTTCCTGGAGATACTGAGGAAAAAGATGCAGACGTATCATTGAAAATCGGGTTGAATGATTTACTGTAGTGAACATAGGCAGGAGAGAACATGAAAGCAACCAGACATACAAAGATATTAGAATTGATCGAACAATATGAAATCGAGACGCAGGAGGAACTGTCTGATTATCTCAGACGTGAGGGCTATCAGGTGACACAGGCGACAGTATCCCGCGATATCCGGGAGCTGAAGCTGACTAAGGTGGCGCAGGAGAACGGCAAGCAGCGCTATGCGGCGCTTGCGGAACCGGGTGCTGACATGAATGGAAAATATGTGCGCGTGTTTAAAGAAGGTTTTCGTTCCGCGGATACTGCGCAGAATATCCTTGTGGTCAAGACTGTTTCCGGTATGGCCATGGCAGTTGCGGCGGCCCTTGACAATATGCAGTGTGATGAGATCGTCGGCAGCATTGCGGGGGATGATACGATCATGTGTGCTGTCCGCACCAGCGCAGAAGCGCAGAGCCTGCTGACACGCCTGAAAAAACTGGCAACTGAATAAAAATTGCATAAAAAAGAAAAAAGGAAGTAATTTATGCTGCAAACGCTTTATGTAAAAAATCTGGCGCTGATCGACGAGGTGGAGGTAGACCTGCAGAAGGGCTTAAATATCCTCACCGGAGAGACCGGAGCCGGAAAGTCTATTATCATCGATTCCATCAGCTTCGCTCTGGGCGAGAAGGTGGATAAGCACATGCTGCGGGAAAAAGACGAGGCAGGTTATGTTGAGCTGATCTTCTCAAATCTTTCCGATTCCGTGACCGCGCAGCTGCGCGCGCTGGAGATCGAGCCGGAGGATGACACGGTCATTCTCTCGCGGAAGATTACAGGCGGCAGGAGCGTGGCAAAGATCAACGGTGAGAGTGTGCCGGCTTCCAGATTGAAGGAGGCAGCTGGGTGTCTCATTGATATTCACGGGCAGCATGAACACCAGTCACTGCTGCATGCGTCAAAGCATCTGGAATATCTGGATGATTACGCAGGCGAAAAACTGGAAGAAAAAAAGCGCTCCCTTGCGGGTGCATACAAAGCGTATACTGCCTGTAAAAAACAGCTGGAAGAGCAGTGTACGGATAAGGAGGAGCAGGCAAGGGAATTGTCATTTCTCGAGTATGAGGTGTCAGAGATCCTGGCAGCAAAGCTCGCTCCCGGAGAGGATGAAAATCTGGAAAACGAATACCGGCGCATGACAAACAGCAAGAAGATCATGGAAGCCTTACAACTTGTGGATCAGGCGGCAGGAGAAAACGGGGCATCCGCTATGATCGGCAGAGGCGTGCGGGAACTGTCCGCCGTGAGTTCCTATGATGAGCCGCTGGAAGGGCTGGAAGAACAGCTGTCGCAGATCGAGGATCTGTTGTCGGATTTTCATCGGGAGCTGACCGGCTATATGGACAGCGCGCAGTTCGATGGGGAACGTTTTGCGCAGGTGGAAGAACGGCTGGATGAGATCAATCGTCTGAAGGCAAAGTACGGATCTTCCATCGAAGCGATCCTCTCTGCCTGTGAGGAAAAACAGGCGCGTATTGATCAGCTGAAGCATTTTGATACATATGAAAAAAAATTAAGGGAACAATATGAGCAGGCGAAGGCACAGGTGGATGCGCTGTGTCAGCAGGTCAGCGAGATCCGGAAAGCAGCCGGTGCTCTGTTGCGGGAAAAAATGATCAGCGCGCTGCAGGATCTGAATTTCCTGGATGTTCAGTTTGATCTGCAGTTTACGCAGACCGGGCATTACAGTGCAAACGGTTTTGATGCGATGGAATTTCTGATCTCGACAAATCCCGGAGAGCCGTTGCGCGGATTGAAAGATATTGCATCCGGAGGTGAGCTGTCCCGCATCATGCTGGCGCTGAAGTCTGTGCTGGCGGAGAATGATGAGATCGATACACTGATCTTTGACGAGATCGACACCGGTATCAGCGGTCGCACAGCGCAGATGGTATCACAAAAACTGCACATGATCGCAAAAAATCATCAGGTCATCTGCATCACACACCTGCCGCAGATCGCAGCGATGGCGGACGCACATTTTTATATTGAAAAAAATGTTGTTGACGCGTCTACGGTAACGCAGCTGACATTGCTGGATGAGGAACAGAGCGTGGCGGAACTGGGACGAATGCTGGGCGGAGTGACTGTGACGGATACGGTGCTGGAGAGTGCCCGTGAAATGAAAAAATTGGCGGCGCAGGCGAAATAAACCTGACTGTAAACAGAAAATCGGTTCATACTAAAAGAGAAGAACACCTTGGTGTCTTCTCTTTTTTCGTACATTTTATTCAGGAGGCAGCGCCGTGAAGCAACAGAAGAAAAATAAAGTAATGAGATGGTACAGACGCGTGGGGATCATTACATGGCTCATCTTTTCCTACGTTTCGCTCTTTGCATATATACCGGATGAGATCTATGTGTCAAAGGAGAGTGATCAGACAGAGTTTGCAAAAGGACTTCCGATCGTCGTAGATGAAGTGGAAAACACACAACCTGTGTTCGGAGTCCAGAGTGTCGGGGCATCAGCAGAGAGCGACGGAATACTTCTTTGCCGCTTATTTGATCTGATCCCGGTCAAGCAGGTCGTTGTTCATGATACAGACCGGCAGATGGTGAAAGCAGCGGGAACAAATATTGGCATTTACTTAAAAAACAGCGGTGTGCTTGTGGTGGAGTGCGGAAGCTTTACTGATCAGAGCGGGGCACTGATCTCGCCGGCGGCGTACCGCATCCGAAGCGGAGATATCATACGCAGTGTGGACAACGTGGTGGTGTCTTCCAAGGAGGATTTGATCCGTGTTGTGGAAGAAAGCGGCGGGAGGCAACTGGTGCTGGAGGTCATCAGAGGAACAGACACGATCGATGTGGCCGTGACGCCGGAGGTGGCATCTGATGGAACGAATAAACTGGGTCTTTGGGTGCGGGATGACATTGCGGGCATCGGCACACTTACCTTTGTCACAGAAGATCAGGACTATGGGGCACTGGGACACGGAGTCAGCGACGTAGATACCGGAGAACTGATCAAGATCGATACCGGCAGCATTTATGAGACAAAGATCACCGGTATTTCAAAAGGAAAACGGGGAACTCCGGGGGAGGTGACCGGACTGATCCAGTTCCGGTCCTCTGCATATCTGGGAACGATCGGCGAGAACGGCGAGAACGGCATTTACGGAAAGCTGGAACAGCTGCCGGCTGCGTTGGAAAATGTGGAAGAACTTCCGGTGGGCTATAAGCAGGAGATCACCCAGGGCAGTGCCCAGATCATCTGTTCCGTGGAAGGCGAGCGAAAGGCGTATGAGATCGAGATCGAGTCGGTGGATTACCATACGAAGGAGGAAAACAAAGGTATCCGTTATCGGGTGGTGGATGAGCAGCTTCTGGAAGCCACCGGAGGGATCATACAGGGGATGAGCGGCAGTCCCATCATCCAGAATGGACGTCTGATCGGAGCAGTCACACACGTTTTTGTCGATGATCCGACAAGAGGATACGGGATCTTTGCGGAGTGTATGCTGGAAGAATTATGACGAAAAATCGCAGTTTCAGGAGATTAGGGAAGGGTGGTTGAACGAAATTTAAAGTTGCCGACAGAAAGTGACAGATTGCTCATTTTTCACCTCTTATAATAGCAATAGTTCGTTAAGGAGGGACAAGAATGGACAAATTTAATGTAGCAATCGCAGACGATAACGAGAAAATGTTGAGATTACTTGGAGATATAGTGGCGAAGGATGCCGAGTTAGAGGTAGTGGGAACTGCAAAGGACGGCGTGGAGGCATACGAGCTGATCAAGAACAAACAGCCGGATGTGATGCTTCTGGATATTGTGATGCCTAAGCTGGACGGACTGAGTGTATTGGATAAGATGAGCAAAGACCATACACTCAAAAAGAAGCCTGCAGTCATCGTTGTCAGCGCAGTTGGTCAGGAGAGTATTACGGAGGACGCCTTCCAGAAGGGCGCAGACTATTTTATCATGAAACCCTTTGAGAATGACGTGATCATCCGCCATATCAAACGCTTGAGAGATAACCGTAACCGCAGAGGCAGCGAGGCGCGCACGACAAATGCATATGAAAAGGTGGCAGATCCCGTGGTACATGACCTGGAGGCGGACGTGACAAATATGATCCATGAGATCGGTGTGCCGGCACACATCAAAGGTTACCAGTATCTGCGGGAGGCGATCATGATGTCAGTGGAAGATATTGAAATGCTGGGTTCTATCACAAAGATCCTGTATCCGACGATCGCAAAGAAATTTCAGACGACACCCAGCCGTGTGGAACGTGCGATCCGTCACGCCATAGAGGTGGCATGGAACCGTGGAAAAATGGACACGATCGACGAATTATTCGGCTATACGATCAATAACGGAAAGGGAAAACCGACCAATTCTGAATTTATTGCGCTCATTGCTGACAAAATCCGTCTGGAATACAAGCGCTGATTGGTGTATACTGTTTTTAATAATAGGACTGCAGGGCGTCTGCAGTAATTAAAAACAGGAGGAACATATGAAAAAGATTTTATTTGTGACTTCAGAAGCCGTTCCCTTTATAAAGACCGGAGGGCTGGCGGATGTGACCGGCTCTCTGGCGCGTTATATCGACAGGCAGAATTATGATGTGCGCGTGATCCTTCCTAAATATGCATGTATGGATGAGATGTGGAAGAATAAGCTGCGGTTTCACTCGCATTTTTATGTGTCTCTGGGATGGCGCAATCAGTATGTGGGCATTCTGGAGACTGTGGAGGCGGGCGTTCATTATTATTTTATAGATAACGAATATTATTTTGCCGGTCCCCAGCCGTATAATCAATTGCATGAGGATATTGAAAAGTTTGCTTATTTCTCAAAGGCAGCGCTGGCAGCAATCGGTATGATCGACTTTGTGCCGGATGTGATCCACTGCCATGACTGGCAGACCGCGCTGGTTCCGGTTTTTTTGAAAGCGTTTTCGGAGGATTATCCGCTGCTGCATCATACAAAGACGGTGATGACGATCCATAATCTCCGATTTCAGGGCAGATATACAATGGATGTTGTAAAAAATCTGACGGGCCTGTCGGATGATTATTTTACGCCGGACAAACTGGAATCTTACGGAGAAGCAAATTTTTTAAAGGGCGGTATTGCATTTGCGGACATCGTGACGACCGTCAGTCCTACGTATGCGCTGGAGATCATGACGAGGGAGGGTGGAGAGAGTCTGGATGGTCTGCTCTATGCCAGAAGAAACAGTCTCTACGGCATTATTAACGGACTTGACAGTGCAGAGTATGATCCGAATCATGACATTTATCTGACACAGAATTTTGGCATCTCGAATATGCGGGAAGGAAAGGCAGCGAACAAGCTGGCGCTTCAGCGGGAGCTGCACCTTCCGGAGGACGAGGATACGATCATGCTGGCTATGGTCTCACGTCTGACAGATCAGAAGGGACTGGATCTGATCGCATATGTGATGGATGAGATGCTCAGTCATGCGCGTTTACAGTTTGTGGTGCTGGGAACCGGACAGGAGCAGTATGCCAATATGCTGCGCTACTTTGCGGATAAATATCCGGACAAGCTTTCGGCAAATATCTGCTATTCGGAACAGTTGGCACACCGGATCTATGCATCTGCGGATGCACTGCTCATGCCGTCACTTTTTGAACCCTGCGGTCTGAGCCAGCTGATGAGTTACTGCTATGGCACGCTGCCCATCGTCCGGGAGACCGGTGGACTGAAGGATACGGTACAGCCCTACAATGAATATGAGCATACCGGAACCGGTTTTTCCTTTGCAAATTATAATGCCCATGAGATGCTGAACACCATCTATTATGCGATGCACATTTATTATGATGACAGAGCACAGTGGGATGAGATGGCACAGCGGGATATGCGGATGGACTTTTCGTGGAAAAAATCAGCGCGGGAGTATGAAAAACTCTATGAGCGGTTGTTAGAGAACTAACGCTTTTTCCGCTCTGGAATAGAAGTAGACGGTGTCGGACAGCTGCTGTGTCAGCGGAAGCTGTTCTCGATTGACACTCTGGACCAGTGCCCGCAGTTCTTCATCGGCACAGCGGGTGTCGGTGGGCAAAAGGAGAACTTCATGGATACTGCTGGGCAGAATGTACAGATCCTTGCCGACGCTGTCGGAAAACTCTGCCAGAAGTGATGGGTAGAGCATGCAGGCAGCACCGCAGATCTGTGTTTCGTTTGTCAGTACGTACAACGGCGGTGCAACATCTTTTTCCAGAAGCGGAAGCAGGCGCTCCAGTGATTCATTGGATTCCATGAGATCGCGGATCGCATCTGTGATCGGCTGGATATATGCAGGAAGCAGGCGAGGCGTGTTGTCGAATGCCTGCTTTTTGATGGTGGCGAGATCGGTCTTCCATAGGTTCAGGTGCTCATTGCGGACCAGGATCGTGGCGGTTTCACCGTTTTCCAGGCGCAGCATACAGCAGAAGATGACGATCAGGTCAAGAAAACGGATATGTGGAATATCAGAGAGGCGTTCCACATTTTTGTCATAGTTGACAAGCTGATAGACCAGGTGCTTTTTCGCCTGTTCAAAGTCCGTAAAAAAACGTGGATCCACCGGATGGTTCAGGCGCACTTCCAGAAAGACATCGCAGATAATGTGGCAGATCTCGTCAAGGGCGGCGCCTTCCTTGAACAGGGTGTAGTAATCCTCCAGATAGATCGTCGGTGAAATGTTGATGCCCGGTTCACGGATGATGAGCGCTTCGAGAAAAACGCCGTTGTTTTTCGGGATCATTTCTGTGTTGATCTGTGTACCGTCGGGAAACATGGGTGTGAGCTGACGGATCAGCTCGTCTGAAAATTGTTGAAAATTCATGAGATACCTCCTTGTCATGGCAATGACAGAAGGCAGAACTTTGTTATGAAAATGGGATAGAAAGAAATCCACGCGACTTAATCGATGTCTGCGTGGATTTACTGTATCATGAATATTTGCCGGATGCAAGCGTTAATTTAATTTTTCAGCGGGTCGATGACGGAAAGCCTGCAGCGCGTCGGGGCTGTTCGATACAGCTCCAGAAGCATTTCCCAGAGCAGATGCACCTTGCTTGTGAGATAAGCGTCGGCTTCGACGGCATAGGGCGCAAGCTCTGCTACATCAAAGAAACGCATACCGAGTGGCGGAAGAAAGATCAGGCACGTCATGCGGGTCAGATCCTCATGGGTCAGTACATGTTCGTAGGAGATCATGCAGAAATCCTGACCTCTCCAGGTGCAGGCGTATTCAACGAAGCACTCATCTACCAGCCATTCAATGCCGTCCTGTTCCAGTTTTTCCTTAAGGGAAGCGTCCAGATCATCGGTAGTTTCGATCTGCATACTCCAGCTCAGATGGCCGCGTTTGGTTTCCTTCATCATTTCGTCTAAGGAGTTTGCCAGTTGTCTTGCATTCATTTCTACCTATGCCTCCGTGAAATAATACGATAATGCAAAAATAACTATTCTAAACCTGAGCTTAGAATAGTTACAGGAAAAGCTGGAAATCGGACTTGAACCGACGACCTACTGATTACGAATCAGTTGCGCTACCGACTGCGCCATTCCAGCTTGTGAAATGTGTGTTACACATCACTTTTAGCATTATAACGATTGTTTTGAAATTTTGCAACAGTTTTTTTACGAAAATGTTGTGTTTGTTAAAAATAATTGATATAATCAATGCGAAAAGGAAGGAAAGGATTGGAATTATGAGCAAAGCAAAAAATCAGAAAAATATAAATGCTCAGACTGCGGAGGAAGCTGTCCAAGCTGATTCAAAGGAGAAACAGGCTGTGTCAGCAGAAATCGAGGAGATCAAGGAGTTTGTCGTTTCGTCCGAAAAGACGCGCTCTGAGCGGAAAAAAGCAGAACAGGCCAGCATCAGCGCCATCGCCACATGGAGTGTCCAAAAAAAGAGCGCTGCGGTGATCATTCTTTTTGCTGCAGTTGCGCTTGCATACACGTTGATCGGTATTCTTGCATGTGAGATCAACCCGGTTGTGGTCTGTGTAGTACCTGTCTCTTATACACATCTGACGCTGCCGACGATATGCAGTGTGTA
>CALZQA010000041.1 GCA_945828315.1 uncultured bacterium
CTACACACTGCATATCGTCGGCAGCGTCAGATGTGTATAAGAGACAGATAGACACGCGCACAGTAGATGGAAATTCATCGCGCTGTTTAAGCATCTCGTAGCCAAATTCCGGATGACAGTTGATGATCGCGCGCTCCTCGGGAGTGAGCGGCCCCGGTTTGTCCAGTATTTCAACCGGAATGCATTCCTTGCCGATGTCGTGAAACATGGCAGAGAGCGCCAGTTCACGCAGCTGACAGTTATTCAGCCCCATTCCGATACCGCAGGTAACCGCCGCCAGTGCCACATTGAGCGAATGCTCATAAGTAGAGTTATGGTAATGACGCAGTGTGTTGAAATCCAGATGGATCTCTTCCAGATCCAGCAGATCATCTACGATCTTGCTGGAGAAAAAGAAGATCTGATCCAGATTTTTTTCTTTTAGGGCGTGCAGCATCTTCATACGTGCACCTTCATCTATGATCTCGGAGAGTTCCTCAAATTCCGAATAACGATCACAAATATAGATGCCGGGGTATCCGAGATACCGGATCTTTTCAATAAGCGGAGCTGTCATTTTTTTGTTTCGTCCGAGAAGCTTGCGTCCCTCTTCATCATATATGTTTTTTACGATGACCATTCCTGGCTGGATTTCGTCTACCGGTACAAAGCGCATGGCACACCTCTGAAATAAAAATACTGTAGAAAAATGTTCTTCTGAGAATTATTATACACTTTGGCAGCAATTCCCGCAAGCGTATTCCTGTTTGAAACGAACAAAACACATTGCATAACAAAACAAAAAACAAATAAAAACAACACAAAAATGCAAATACAAAACAAAAAATAATGCTTGATTTATGTGGTTTTTTGTCGTACACTATTAATAATAAAACAAACAGGGAGATTTTGCCTATGGAATTTCAGTTACCTCCTTCTCAGGAAGGCAAAATGCGGATCGTTCAGGAACTGGTGCCCGGAAAACAGGTGACACTGGCACATATTATTGCGAGCCCCGATCCGATCGTATATAAAAAACTGGGACTGGATCCGAGTGTCGACTATCAGCGCACAGCAATTGGCATTCTGAGTATGAGCCCCGCGGAGATCGCTGTGATCGCCGGCGATCTGGCAGTAAAAAAGGCAGACATTGAGTTGGGATTCATTGACCGCTTCAGCGGAACACTGATCTTTACGGGTTCCGTATCGGCAGTGGAGGAAGCGATACAGGCGATCTGCGATTATCTGATCGAGAATCTTGGATTTACAGTCTGTCCGGTTACCAGAACCTAAAAGGATTTTTATAATGAAAAAAATGATCTTAGTTGGACGGAGCGAGTGTGGCAAAACTACGCTCCGTCAGGCGTTAAAGGGGGAAACCCTGCACTACCATAAGACACAGTATGTGAATCACTACGACGTGATCATTGACACACCGGGTGAGTATGCGGAGACGGGTACGCTGGGGCGTGCGCTGGCATTGTATTCCTATGAGGCGGATGTAACGGCTCTGCTCATCAATTCCAATGAACCGTATTCATTGTTCCCGCCCTGCTGTGCGGCCGTGAACTGCAGACCGACCATCGGTATCGTGACGCAGATTGACGCGCCGGACGGTGATCCGGATCGCGCGGAGCGCTGGCTGCGTCTGGCGGGCTGTGAGAAGGTCTTCCGTGTCAGCTCTTATACAGGGGAAGGCATCTGGCAGCTGCTGGAGTATTTACGTGAGCCGGGAGATGTGTTACCATGGGATAGTGAGGAGGAGGCAAACCGCGCACGCGAGGTGCTCTCCACAAAGGCAAATGACAGTCATGACGTGACCGGAGACCAAAACTGGGAGGACTAATCTATGAGTACCGGTGATCAGGAAAAAAATCAGAATAAACAGGTATTTAAGCATACATTGGTGCAGGCATCAGCATTTCTAGTGGTGATACTTTGCGCCATTTTGTTTTTCTTTGTGATATTCAGTTACAGCACATGGACCGGAAAACTTGCCTATCTTGTATCGGGACTGAAATCGATCATTATCGGAATTGCGATCGCATATCTGTTAAACCCCATTGTAAACGGGTTGGAGAAGCGGCTGCGCAAGCTGATCAAAAATCCGAAAAACGAGGCAAAGACAAACGCGGCACTCCGGGCGTTCAGCGCCATCGCCGTCGTGCTGTTTGCAGTGATCATTGCAGGGTTCCTGTTGTATGCGATCCTACCGCAGGTCATGATCAGTATTTCTTCGTTGATCCGAAATTTTCCCTATTATGTGGACGAGATCACAGATCTGATCAAATCAAACCGCCAGCTTCAGTCTTTTCTGGATAATGTCCTGACGAATGCGACGGAGGTGATTTCCAAGTGGCTGAATGAAAATGTGTTGCAGAATATTCAGTCCTATGTGACATTGGCAGCATCCGGCGTGGTGAGTGTGATCACTGTTCTGGCAGATGTCCTCGTCGGACTGATCATTTCCGTTTATGTGCTCTGCTCCACAGAAACTTTTGTGGGACAGGCAAAAAAGATCGTCTATGCGCTTTTTAACAAGCGGCACGCAAAGATGATCCTGGATACGATGCGAAAGAGCAATGAGATCTTCGGAGGATTTATCTCCGGAAAACTGCTGGATTCACTGATCATCGGTGTGCTTTGTTTTCTGGGGCTGACGGCACTGCATATGCCATACATTGCACTGGTTTCCGTGATCGTTGGTGTGACGAATGTGATCCCGTTTTTTGGACCTTATATCGGTATGATCCCCAGTACCATACTGGTGATGCTGGTGGATTTCAAAAAAGGCGTGATCGTGCTGATCTTCATCATTATCCTGCAGCAGATCGACGGCAATGTGATCGGTCCGAAGATCCTTGGAAAATCTACAGGCTTATCTGCCTTCTGGGTTGTGTTCTCTGTCATGTTTTTCGGAAAACTATGGGGTATTTTCGGCATGCTCATCGGAGTGCCGGTGTTCGGAGTGATCTACTATCTGGCAGATACATTTGTTGATTACCGACTCAGACAGCGCAGCCTGCCCTCTGAGACTGAGGAATATAAAAATCTGGACTATTTTGAGGAAGACGGTACACGCATCACGCTGGACGGGAAAAAGACGCAGCGTGAGCTCCGCAAGGAGGAGCAGAAGGAACTGCGCAGACAGTGGATGGAAGAAAATCAGGAGAATTTTGAGCGCTGGCTGCACCAGCACAAGAAAAAAGAGGATGAGGATGAGACAAAGTAGCTGACAAACAATAACGCCGCGCATGGTGCTGCGCGGCGTGGTGTTCATCACTACTGGGCCTTTCGGTCGATATAAGTTGTCTTAAACTTGGAGTACAGGATCTTCTGACTGCTGTAGAGACCGTAATATCCGGAGAACATATAACTTAAGGCGATCGCCAGCAGATAGTAGGGCATGCCCTCATAGCCGAACAGCTCAAAGCAGATGAGCAGAGAGGCGATCGGTGAGTTTGTCACACCACAGAACAGGCTGCCCATGCCGACTGCGATGCACAGAGGGGATGAGAATCCGGTGATCATCGAAAACAGACAGCCGAAAGTTGCACCAACATAAAACGTAGGTACGATCTCGCCGCCCTTATAGCAGGTGCCCAGCGTGATCGCCGTAAAGACCATCTTGAGTAAAAATGCGCCGGGAAAGATTTTTCCGGTCTCAAAACACCGGGCGATGACATCCATGCCGGCTCCATTGTAATCGCGGTTCCCAACGAGTAGTGTGAGAAGGATGATGATACATCCGCCGACGATCGTGCGCAGATAGTGGTTCGGCACATGTTTGCGAAAAAAATGAGCGGTATGGTGCAGGAGAAAACAAAAAATAACACTGAGTAAGGCACACAGTATGGCGAGAACTCCGGTGATACATGCACTTTTTATCGTGAAGGCGGGAAGATCAGTCACAGGGAAGCTCTCCCAGCCGACACCACATATGGCAGCCAGTGAATGTGCCACGAAAGAAGCAATCACACAGGGGACGAGCGCAGCGTAGTACATGACACCGACACTGATGACCTCCATGGAAAAGATCGCGGCCGCCATCGGGGTGCCAAATAATGCTGAAAAGCAGGCGCTCATGCCACACATGATCATGACGCGCTTGTCGTTTTCATTAAAATGGAACACGTTTCCGATATGATTGCCGATGCTGGCGCCGATCTGAAGGGCTGCCCCCTCACGTCCGGCGGAACCGCCGCACAGATGCGTGAGTACGGTGGCAATAAAGATGCGCGGAGCCATGCGGAGAGGAACTTCCTCACCGGAATGGATCGCGGAGATGACCAGATTGGTTCCCCTGTCATGCTTTCCCTTGAACAGATAGTACCAGGAGACGATCAGTACACCGGCAATTGGCAGAAAATATAACAGCCACGGATAGGTATTGCGCATCGTGGTGGCTGCGGACATAGCATATGAGAAGGCGATGCCTACCGCACCGACGACAAGTCCGGTGACGATTCCGATCAGTATCCACTTGACAGAGGTGCGCAGACGGTGCAGATTGTGGATAACCTGACGTTTGAGATCCGGTTGTTCTGTCGTCTGCTGACCTTGATTTTTTGATTCATTTGATTCATTTGTATTCATAACATTCACACTCCCAAAGGTTATGGTAGCGCGTGAACCATGGTTTGTCAAGGTTGGTAACAAGCGCAGATAAACGGAGGATGACGATGCACGAGCAGCTGTTGAAACAGTTAAAACAGATCACAGAGGAAGAACAGGAGATCTTAAAGGGCCAGTCCGGTGTGGACCGCAGCCTTTATACATCCGGTAAAAATTTTGTGGTAGACAAGGATAAGATGCTCAGCAGAGGAAGGCTGATCGATATCCGTCCACACACACGGTTTGTACATTTTCCGGAGCATACCCATAATTATATAGAGATCATCTATATGTGTTCCGGTACGACAACGCATATCATCAATCGAAAGATCCGTGTGGTACTGCAGCAGGGAGAACTGCTCTTTTTGAATTCCAACGCCAGGCAGGAGATCCTTCCGGCGGGGGAGGGAGACGTGGCGGTCAACTTTATTGTGCTTCCGGAGTTCTTCCATCAGACGTTTCAGATGGTGGAGGAAGACAATGTGGTGCGGGATTTTCTTGTGGGCACGCTGCAGAGAAAGCATCAGGGAATGGACTTTATCCATTTTCAGGTGTCGGATGTGCTGCCGGTGCAGAATCTCGTGGAAAATCTGGTCTGGTCGCTGCTTTGCGAGGAGGGCGGAAGAAGTGCCGAGAACCAGACGACGATGGCTCTTTTGATCCGTCAGCTCTCCCGCCATACAGAGCTGATCCGCGTGGTGGGACCGGATCAGTTTGACCGGCGTCTGCTGTTTTCCGTACTGCGTTACATAGAAGATAACTATCGTGAGGGAACACTTACGGAGCTGGCTGCTCTGACCCGGCAGCCGGTATCCGGTCTGTCAAGATTTATCAAGCGGGAGTCAGGGCAGACCTTTCAGCAGCTTTTGATGCAGAAACGTCTCAGTCAGGCAGCATATCTTCTGACAACGACGAAACTTGCGGTGGAGGATATCATCGCGGCGGTAGGCTATGACAATAACAGTTATTTTCATCGGATCTTTAGAGACCGGTACGGTATGACACCGAAAAAATACCGCGATGCGGAAAGCACGGCAGGGAAGAAAAATGAATCTGCAAATAAGGACGGTTTTTTTATAAAATAAAGTCCTTATTTTTGGGAAAATAAATGATTATAATGGGGACAAAGTCCAAGAAAGGAGAAGCAAATGGGAAATTACTATTTGGCAATCGACATCGGTGCTTCCAGCGGAAGACACATTTTAGGAAGCATTGAGGACGGAAAAATCGTATTGGAGGAGATCTACCGTTTTGAGAACGGTATGGTGGAGAAAAACGGACACCTTTGCTGGAATCACGAGCGCACCTTCAAGGAGATCCTTGCAGGTATCAAGAAATGTAAGGAGATCGGAAAGATCCCCACAAGTATGTCTATCGATACATGGGGCGTTGATTTTGCACTTTTGGATGAGAACGACAAGCTGTTAGGGGATACAGTCGGTTACCGTGACAGCCGTACAAAGGGCATGGATGAGGAAGTATACAAGATCATTCCCGAGAAGGAGCTGTATGCACGTACCGGTATCCAGTATGCGATCTTCAACACGATCTATCAGCTGATGGCAGTAAAGAAGGGGCATCCCGAGCAGATGGAGCAGGCAAAAGCAATGCTGACAACGCCGGACTATTTCCAGTTCCTGCTGACCGGCGTAAAGATGCAGGAGTACACGATGGCTACTACCGGACAGCTCATCAATCCGAAGACCTTCGACTGGGATTACGAGTTGATCGATATGCTCGGATATAACAGAGAGATCTTCCAGGAGGTACATATGCCGGGCACCAGCGTCGGACACTTCAGGGAGGAGATCCGGAAGGAAGTGGGCTTCGACTGCGAGGTTGTTTTGTGCGGTTCTCACGACACGGCATCTGCAGTGCTGGCAGTTCCCGCAAACGACGATGATTTCTTATATATCAGTTCCGGTACCTGGTCTCTGATGGGTATTGAGAAAAAAGAGGCAGACTGCTCTGCAGCCAGCCAGAAGGCAAATCTGACAAATGAGGGCGGTTATGACAAGCGTTACCGCTATCTGAAGAATATCATGGGTCTGTGGATGATCCAGAGTGTGCGTCATGAACTGGATGATAAGTACAGTTTTGCAGAGCTTTGCGATATGGCATCCAAGTGTGATGACTTCCCGTCACGCGTGGCTGCAAACGACGACTGCTTCCTGGCTCCCAAGAGCATGATCGCAGAGATCCAGCGTTACTGCCGTGATACAAACCAGCCGGTACCCGAGACACCGGGCGAGCTGTCTGTGGTTATCTACAAATCACTGGCACAGTGCTATGCACAGACTGCAAAGGAGATTGAAGAGATCACCGGACGCACCTACAGCCGTATTCATGTCATCGGCGGCGGTTCCAACGCGGTGTACTTAAATGAGCTGACTGCAAAGGAGACCGGCAAGGAGGTTCACTGCGGACCGGGCGAGGCGACTGCCATTGGAAATATTGTTGCTCAGATGATCAAAGCAGGCGATTTCTCTTCCGTAGAGGAAGCCAGAACCTGTATTTATAATTCTTTCGGCGTAAAAAAATACGTCTAAGATCAACAGAAAAGGAGAATAAGAATATGTCACAGCTTTATGAATCTGCAAAAGCAGAATATGCAAAATTTGGTGTGGACACAGATGCGGCGATCGCAAAGTTAAAGGATCTGCCGGTGTCATTACATTGCTGGCAGGGAGATGATGTTACGGGATTTGACCATGACGGTCCTCTGACCGGTGGTATCCAGACTACCGGTAATTATCCCGGAAAGGCACGCACGCCCCAGGAATTGATGGATGATATCGAGAAGGTTATGAGCCTGTGTCCGGGAAAGGTAAAGCTGAACCTTCATGCATGCTATGCAATTTTTGAGGATGGTGAGTTCGCAGACCGCGACAAGCTTGAGCCGAAGCACTTCGCAAAATGGGTAGAGTTTGCAAAGAAGCATAATGTCGGCATCGATTTTAATCCGACATTCTTCTCTCATCCGATGATCAAGGATGGACTGTCGTTGTCAAGCCCGGATCCCGAGGTTCGTAAGTTCTGGATCGAGCACGGCAAGGCATGTATCCGGATTTCCAATTATTTCGCAAAAGAGACTGGTATTCCCTGCGTCATGAACATTTGGACCGGTGATGGATTTAAGGATATTCCGGGTGATCGCATGGGCCCGAGAATGCGCTATAAAGAGTCTATCGAGGAGATCCTTTCCGAGCCCTATGATTTCAATATGGTAAAGCCCTGTGTGGAGTCAAAGGTATTCGGTATTGGTGTGGAGGCTTATACAGCAGGTTCCGCAGAGTTTGCACTGAGCTTCGCGGCAGCTCATTCCGATAAGTGTATGCCGCTCATGGACAACGGTCACTACCATCCGACCGAGGTCGTATCCGACAAGATCCCGGCATTACTGTGCTTCTTCCCGGAGATCGCATTACATATCACCAGACCGATCCGCTGGGATTCCGATCATGTAGTGCTCTTCGATGACGAGACAAAAGAGATGGCAAAGGAGATCGTCAGAAATGACGCGACAGACCGTGTTTATATGGCACTGGATTACTTCGATGCAAGCATCAACCGTATTTCTGCATGGACCGTTGGCTTCAGAAGCTGGCAGAAGGCTATGCTGAATGCACTCTGCCTGCCCAACGCACAGATGAAGAAGCTGCAGGATGAGGCAAACTTTACAGAGTTGATGGTGCTTCAGGAGGAGTCAAAGATGCTTCCTTTTGGGGCGGTATGGGCTGAGTACTGTGAGCAGTGCGGCGTGACTGCAGACAAGAGCTGGTTTGAAGAGATCAAGAAGTACGAAGCAGACGTACTTGCAAAAAGAAGCTAAGTACAGACATAACAAAACGTTATGTTGCGATTCCTAAACATTGTTTTACTTTTGAAAGAAAATATTGTACGATAAAACGCGAACGGGCGAAGAGGTCTATGCACAGATGTGCATGGACCTCTTTTTCTGTTTCCAGTGTATGAAAAATATTTTAGGAATCAAATGAAGGAGGAAATTATGAAGAGAGTGGTCGCAGCGATCCTGACACTGTTTGCTCTGGTGACGATCGTGTTCTTTCTGGTCCGTCTGATGCCGGGCGAACCGTTTACCAGTGCGAAGCTGACAGCTGAGGTGGCTGCGAATATGGAAAAGTATTACGGCTTTGATAAGCCGTTGTATGTACAGTATTTCCAGTATATCGGAAATCTGCTGCATGGTAACTTCGGATATTCCATGTTTTATACAAATAAAACAGTTAATTATATTATCGGTCAGGGATTTCCCTTCTCTGCCGATCTGGGAATCAGGGCCCTGGTTCTCGCAATCTCTATGGGTATTGTCCTCGGGATCATCGCGGCGAGAAATCGCGGCAATAAGATCGATGTGTTCTGCGTGATCATTGCCATCCTCGGAACCAGTATACCGGATTTTATCATGGGTGCGATCCTCCAGTATTTCTTCGGTA
The DNA here is from genome assembly GCA_945828315.1 of uncultured bacterium. Classification (GTDB taxonomy): domain Bacteria; phylum Bacillota; class Clostridia; order Lachnospirales; family Lachnospiraceae; genus W0P33-017. Next base: position 9,051 of record CALZQA010000041.1, read on the forward strand.
TCAAGTGGGGACTGCTTCCGGTTGCAAAATACAAAGGTTTTGCATATACGATCCTTCCGGCCTGCGCACTGGCATTTTACACGCTGGCCAGCGTGTCACGTATCATGCGTGCGAGTATGCTGGAGGTAGTGCAGCAGGATTACATAAAAACCGCAAAAGCAAAGGGCTTGTCCTCTTTGCGTATCACCTGTAAACATCAGATCCGCAACGCGATCATGCCGGTCATAACCATGCTGGGACCGACCGTTGCATCGGTGCTGACAGGAACCTTTGTTATCGAGTCCATTTTCGCAATACCGGGAATGGGAAAATATTACGTGGAGAGTGTGACACAGAACGATTATTCCATGATCCTTGGAATGACCGTGTTCTATGGAGCCTTCCTCGTGATCTGTAATCTGATCGTTGATATTTTATACGGACTGGTGGATCCGCGTGTCCGTGTCGGTGGAAAGTAGGTGAAGTATGCAGGAGATAAACAGAGAGCTTTTCCATGTACGTGGAAAGAATCTTGAAAGTATGGAAACGATCAGCCGGCCCACCCTGTCTTTCTGGCAGGATGCCTGGAGACGACTGAAAAAAGATAAAGCAGCGATCGTTGGTCTGGTCGTGATCGGAAGAGGTGTGAAGACGCTGATCATTGCCATGTGTATTGTCGGGTGGATCGGAACCTGCCGGTTTGTCCGTGGCGAGGTTTACCGTTTAAAGGAGCAGGATTATGTCAGTGCTGCAAAAGTACTGGGCGTACCGGATCTGACGATCATCATCCGTTACATGATCCCGAATATCATGGGACTGCTTGTGACAAATCTCTGTATGGCGATCCCCGGTGCAATCTTTAACGAGGCGTTTTTGAGCTATATCGGTCTGGGTATCGCACCGCCGAACTGCAGCTGGGGCATACTTGCCAAAGAAGGGATCAAGATGCTTCGTGTTGCGCCTCATCAGGTGATCGTGCCGGCATTCTTTATCTGTACAACGATGCTGGCGTTAAACCTGCTGGGTGACGGACTCCGGGATGCACTGGATCCGAAGCTTCGAGGAACAGAGTAGGGGGATACGATGGATAAACAAGAAAAGCTGTTAGAATTGAAAAATGTGGTTTTCTCTTTCCGGACCTATGCCGGTGTCGTGCAGTCTGTCCGTGATGTGAGTTTTGATGTACGGAAGGGAGAAATCCTTGGCATCGTGGGAGAATCCGGATGCGGAAAAAGCGTTACGGTACAGAGCATTTTACGGTTAAATCCGGAGCCGCCCGGATTTTTCGGCGGCGGAGAGATCATATATAAAGGACAGAACCTGCTGGAGCTGTCTGAGAAAGAAATGAGAAAGATCCGCGGAAAAGAGATCGGTTTTATCTTTCAGGATCCGATGACCTCACTGAATCCTACGATGCGCGTCGGCGCACAGATCGAGGAGGTTTTCCTGGGAGAGACGAGCGTGAGTAAAAAGGAAGTCAAAGAGAAGGCGCTGAATATCATGCGCATGGTGGGAATCTCTGATGTGGAGCGCCGGTATCGGCAGTATCCGCACGAGTTGTCCGGCGGCATGAAGCAGCGTGTGATGATCGCAATAGCGCTGGTGAGCCAGCCGAGCCTGATCATCTGCGATGAGCCTACCACATCTCTGGATGTGACCATTGAGGCACAGATCCTGGATCTTTTGCTGGAGCTGCGGGAGAAGTTTGGTACATCCATTATCATGATCACCCATGATCTGGGTGTCATCGCAAAATTATGTGACCGTGTGGTAGTCATGTATGGCGGAAAAGTTGTGGAGCAGGGAACGGTAGAGGAGATCTTTTATGAGACTTCTCATCCGTACACGAAAGGATTGATGAATTCCATCGCCCGTCTGGATATGAGCCGGGAGGATACCCTGACGCCAATCGAGGGAACACCGCCGGATCTGTTTGCACCGCCGAAGGGATGTCCCTTTGCGGCGCGATGTGAATATGCGATGGATGTGTGTTATGAATATCCGCCGGAGCGCAGCGTGCTGTCGGAGGAACATGTAGCAAGCTGCTGGCTGCATCATGAGTTTGCACCGAAAGTAGATCTGAGAACAGGAGGAAGGAAGCATGATGAGTGAAGATCGGAAGATTGTGGTTCCGGAACCTCTCGTAAAAGTAGATGATCTCTGCGACACAGGAGCTGATCGAATTGTAGACAGGAAGGAGATGGAGGTTCCGATGAATGCATATTATCTGAAAAAACTGCAGGAAGAATTGAAAAATTCCGGGTTTTCGGCTATTCTAATATCGCCGGGAGAAGAACTGAAATTTCTTCTGGGCTTTGAGCCGCTGTTTTGCGAGCGGTTTCAGGGTCTTTTTGTAAAAGCGGACGGATCCTGTTTTTACGTCTGTAATCTGCTCTATGAGGAAGAATTTAAACAGGCGCTGCGGGAGTCCTCGGCAGTGGTGGACCGGGTGTTTGAAGAAGTACTGCCCATGATAAAGCCCGGCGTGACCGAAAAGGAGATCGGGGATTTCCTGCTGAAAAGAATGACAGAGCTTGGAGGTGGGTGTGCCGAGTGCATCGTTGGTGTGGGATCAAATTCCGCTTATCCCCATTATAATGACAACAAGGGTGTTATCAGGGAACATGATATCGTTCTGATGGATTACGGCTGTACGATCCGGGGGATGTATTCCGATATGACGCGGACCGTTTTTGTGGGAGAACCCGACGAGAAGGAGCGGGAAGTATATGAACTGGTGAGACGATCCAACGAAGCAGCGGAGGAGCTTGTGAGGGAGGGCGCATTTATCCCGGATATTGACCGGAGGGCGAGAGAGATCCTCGACGAGAAGGGATATGCCTGGTCACTGGTAAACCGTCTGGGACATGGTGTAGGTTATACGATCCATGAAGCTCCGGATATCAAGCGCTCAAATCCGGTGCATCTGGAAAGAGGTATGGCATTTACGATCGAGCCGGGCATTTATCTGGCAGGAGCCTTCGGCGTCCGCGTGGAGGATGTGGTGGTCATCAATGAGAAGGGTGAGCGTGAGATCCTCAATCATGCAACGAAGGATCTGATCGTTCTGTAGATATAAGAATCATCGAAGATCATGAGATTAGAAAAATGAAAGCTGATAGAACAACACACATAACAGATATACAGAAATACTCCATCCATGATGGGGAAGGGATCCGGACGACGATCTTTTTTAAGGGATGTCCGCTGCGCTGCCAGTGGTGTCACAATCCGGAGACACAGCGTTATGACCGGGAAGTTTTTTTCTACGAGGAGCGCTGCACAGGCTGCGGGGCTTGTATGCAGGACTGCCCTCATCAGGCGATCCGGTATGGTTCGGAGGGGACGGATACCGGCAAACTGCTTGCAGTCACAGACCGGAGTCTGTGCAGAGCATGCGGGGATTGTGTGGATTCCTGTGTAAATAATGCCAGAGAGATCTGTGGCAGATCCTATACAGTCCGGGAGCTTGTGGAGGAAGCCCTGAAGGATCGGGCGTTTTACGAGACCTCCGGCGGTGGGGTCACATTGTCAGGAGGAGAAGTGCTGACTCAGGATACAGCGTACATACTGGAGCTTGTAAAGGGGCTGCATCAAAGAGGAATTTCCGTGAACATTGATACATGCGGTCTAGTGGACTATGATGTGATCGCAAAGGTTCTTCCTTATACGAATGTATTTTTATATGATCTGAAGCTTATGAACCGGGAAGAACATCTGCGCTATACCGGTGTGTCGAATGAACGGATATTGGAAAACCTTATCCGACTGGCGAAGGACGGCGGACGGATCTGGATCCGGATCCCCGTGATCGGCGGTGTCAATGATACGACAGAGAACATGGAACAGACTGTGGCCTTTCTGAAAGAAAACGGAATTTGCCCGGAGCATATTCACCTGCTCCCGTATCATGACACGGGAAGCGGAAAATACGGGCGGCTGGACAGAGACTATCAACAGGATTTTACGGTTCCGGATCAGGAAACGCTGGAACGGTTACAGCATATTTTTACGGATGCCGGATTTGCGGATGTCCGAATCGGAGGATAGGAGGTAATGACCGTGGAAGAACGGGGAATGAATGACAGGATCAAAAAGTTGAGAAAAGAAAGCACGGAGGCAGTTGCGCGCATCGATATGGAGCGCGCCAAGTATTTTACGGAAGCTTATAAAGAATATGAAGGCGCGGTCAGCGTTCCGGAACTTCGTGCATTGGCACTGAAAAATTATTTTTCAAAGAAGACACTCTACATCGGAGAGGGCGAACTGATCGTCGGAGAGAAGGGCTGTGGGCCGCAGGCCGCGCCCACATTTCCGGATCTGTGCTGCCATACGGTGGAGGATCTTCATGTCATGAATGACCGTGATCTGATCAGTTTTAAAGTGAATGAGGAAGATTACGAGTTTCAGGAAAAGGAAATGATCCCCTACTGGGAGAACCGCTCCATCCGTCACAAGATCCTGGATCATATGACACCGGAGTGGAAGCAGGCTTATGCGGCAGGCATTTTTACCGAGTTTATGGAGCAGCGCGGACCGGGACATACCGTGGGTTCAGAGAATATCTATAACAAGGGATTTTTGGAACACAAGGCAGATATCGCGAAAGCACTGGAAACGCTGGATTATATCCATGACCCGGAGGCGCTGGACAAGGAAGCGGAATTGAAGGGAATGGACATCGCCTGTGATGCGATCCTCATACTGGCAGAGCGCTATGCAGCTTACGCCGGGGAACTGGCGGATGCCTGCGAGGATGAGACACGCAAAGCGGAGCTTTTGCAGATCGCGGAAAACTGCCGCGTGGTTCCCGCTCACAAGCCGCAGACCTACTGGCAGGCGATCCAGATGTACTGGTTTGTACATCTTGGTGTGACCAGTGAGCTGAATCCGTGGGATGCCTACAGTCCGGGAAGACTGGATCAGCATCTGATCCGTTTTTATGACAGGGATCTGGAGGAAGGCATTCTGACAAGAGACCGGGCAAAAGAGCTTCTGGAATGTCTCTGGGTGAAATTCAACAATCAGCCGGCACCGCCGAAGGTGGGTATTACCCTGAAGGAGAGCAGTACCTATACGGATTTTGCCAATATCAATACGGGCGGTATCACACCGGACGGACAGGATGGCGTCAATGAGGTCAGCTACCTGATCCTGGAGTGCATGGATGAGATGAAGCTGTTGCAGCCCAGCTCCAATGTGCAGATCAGCAAAAGGACACCGCAGCATTTTCTGAAAAAGGCCTGTGAGGTATCGAGAAAGGGCTGGGGACAGCCTGCCTTTTACAATACGGAAGCCATCGTACAGGAACTTCTCAATGCCGGAAAGAGCATTGATGATGCCAGAAAGGGCGGAACCAGCGGCTGTGTGGAGACCGGTGCCTTTGGAAATGAGGCATATATTCTGACCGGATATTTTAATATTCCGAAGATCTTTGAGCTGACGCTGTTCAACGGATACGACCATATGAGCGGACAGCAGCTGGGCCCCAAAACCGGTGATGTGACGGAGTTTACGAACTATGAGCAGCTGTGGGATGCCTTTTGCAAGCAGATCGATCATTTCCTGAACATCAAGCTCCGGGGCAATCTGGTGATCGAAAAGATCTATGCCGAGGAGATGCCGGTGCCGTTCCTGTCTGTTCTGACAAACGACTGTATTGCCCGGGGCAAAGACTATAACGCGGGAGGCGCGCGCTATAATACAAGCTACATCCAGGGCGTGGGCATCGGAACGATCACAGACTGTCTGGCAGCTGTAAAATACAATGTATTTGATGAAAAGAAATTTACGATGCAGGAGCTGCTGACTGCGATGCTGGACAATTTTGAAGGGCATGAGAAGATCTACAACCTTGTGCGCAACAAGACGCCGAAGTACGGAAACGATGATGCGTATGCGGATGACATTATGAAAGCCGTATTTACCATGTACCGTGACAAGGTGACGGGGATCCGAAACATTCGCGGAGGAAGCTACCGGATCAATATGCTCCCCACCACCTGTCATGTATATTTCGGGGATGTCATGATCGCCAGCGCCAACGGCAGACTGGCACACAAGCCGGTGTCCGAGGGAATTTCACCGGAGAAGGGCGCGGATACGAATGGTCCGACAGCGGTGGTCAAATCCTGCTCCAAGATGGATCACCTCAGCACGGGTGGCACGCTGTTGAACCAGAAGTTCACACCGTCCGTGGTAGCCGGAGAAGAAGGACTGGATCAGATGGCAAACCTGATCCGTACCTATTTTAATCTGGACGGACATCATATCCAGTTTAACGTCATCGACCGGCAGACGCTGATCAACGCACAGAAACATCCGGAAGATTATAAGGATCTGATCGTGCGGGTGGCAGGTTACAGTGATCATTTCCGCAACCTGAGCAAGGCGTTGCAGGATGAGATCATCGAGCGGACAGAACAGAGCTTTTCATAATAAGATTTATTTTTAAAGGAGGAAGAGATATGGGAAAGAAGATCGGATTTATCGGATGCGGTAACATGGGTGGTGCCATGATGCAGGGAATCCTTGATTCCGGAAAATGTACCCCGCAGGAAATGATCACCTCAGACAGATCTGAGGCAGCGCTTGCGGCGAAGAAGGAAGCCCTTGGCATCCTGACCACCACGGACAACCGGGAGGCAGCAGCCTTCTGTGATATTTTGTTTCTGGCTGTAAAGCCGCAGTTTTACGAGTCAGTTATTGAGGAGATCAAAGACACGGTAAAAGAGGATCAGATCATTGTCACGATCGCTCCCGGAAAAACACTTGCCTGGCTGAAAGAAAAATTCGGAAGAGAGCTAAAAATCATACGTACGATGCCCAATACGCCTGCCATGGTAAAAGAGGGCATGATGGGCATGTGCCCCAATGAAAATGTGACGGAGGAAGAAGTTGCACTGGTGAGAGATATCTGTGACGGCTTTTCCGAGACGGAGGTGATCCCGGAACACCTGATGGATGTGGTGACCGCGGTCAGCGGAAGCTCGCCTGCCTATGTGTTTATGTTCATCGAGGCGATGGCGGATGCAGCCGTTGCCGGAGGAATGCCCCGGGCACAGGCCTACAAGTTTGCTGCTCAGGCTGTAATGGGAAGCGCGAAAATGGTACTGGAGACCGGAAGACATCCCGGGGATCTGAAAGATATGGTCTGCTCTCCGGCAGGAACGACGATCCAGGCAGTCCGCGTGCTGGAGGAAAAGGGCATGCGCAGTGCAGTGATCGAGGCGATGATGAAGTGCCTCGATATCTCAAGAAGTTTATAAAAAGCAAAAAAACGTGGTTTTTTGCGGTTTTCCCGGCGGTCGGTCATGACCGCCGTTTTTTTGTGCGGTTTATGCTGCCCGGACATGCATTGTCACTTGACACCAACACAAAACAAACCTATAATAAAGAGGAAAACCACACAAAACCACAAATAGCATGTTAGTTTGACAACTATTCAGGTGCGATCGAGATGGGCTCTGAATAGTTATCAAACGTAAAAATACATACGGAGGACATATGGAACAGGATTACTTAAATATGAAGGGACGGATCTTCGATATCCAGCGTTACAGCATCCATGACGGTCCGGGAATACGCACGATCATCTTCTTGAAAGGATGTGTGCTCCGCTGCAAGTGGTGCTGCAATCCGGAGTCGCAGCGCTATGAGATCGAGACCATGGAGCGGGCCGGAGAGCTGGTGACCTACGGCAGGGATGTGACGGTGGAGGAGATGCTGGATGAGGTCGAAAAAGACCGGATGTATTACCGCAAGAGCGGAGGGGGTGTGACGCTGTCCGGCGGCGAGTCTCTCTGTCAGCCGGATTTCGGCGCGGCGCTGCTTCGGGGGCTGCATGCACACGGTATCCACACGGCGATGGAATCCATGGCATGTGCCGAATTTTCAACCATCGAGCGTTTTTTGGAAAACCTGGATCTGTATCTGATGGACATCAAACATATGGAGCCGGAAAAGCACAAAGCCTTTACGGGAAGATCCAATGAGCTTATGCTGGAAAATGCAAAAAAGATCGCTTCCAGCGGCTATTCAACAAAGCTGATCATCCGCGTGCCGGTCATCCCGACCTTCAATGCGACGCCCCTTGAGATCCGGGCGATCGCACAGTATGCGGCATCATTGCCCGGTGTGGAAGAACTGCATCTGCTTCCGTATCACCAGTTTGGCAGGGACAAGTATACAGGGCTTGGAAGACCGTATCCGATGGGGGACATTGAGACACCGTCTCCGCAGCTGATGCAGGAGCTATTGGAGGAAGTCCGCAGAGCAGGACTGAAAGGACAGATTGGCGGATAAAAATCCACAAAAACAGAAAAGAAACAACAAAAATCCACAAAAAGTAACAGATTTTTGTTGACGACAAACAAAGCATGTACTATAATTAGCACATAAAGCAAGAACTGAAAGAACCATAAGGAAAACAAAAAAATTAAGGAGGATCATTATGGTATCAGAATACGAAATCAAAAAACAAATCTGTGACATCGGAAAGAGAATCTACGACAGAAACATGGTTGCTGCGAACGACGGTAACATTTCTGTAAAGATCAACGACAATGAGATTCTTTGTACTCCGACCGGCGTATCCAAGGGCTTCATGACTCCCGATTACATCTGCAAGGTAGATACAAAGGGAAATATCATTCAGGCGAACCCCGGATTCAAGCCTTCCTCAGAGATCAAGATGCACTTGAGAGTTTATGAGGAGCGTCCCGATGTGAAGTCTGTTGTTCATGCACATCCGGTATATGCAACCTCATTTGCGATCGCAGGCATCCCTCTGACACAGCCGATCATGCCCGAGGCAGTTATCGCATTAGGCTGCGTGCCGATCGCTAAGTACGGAAGACCTTCTACCATGGAGATCCCCGATGCGGTATCTGAGTATGTTCAGTACTTCGATGCAGTATTATTAGAGAACCACGGTGCATTGACCTACTCTGATTCTCTGAACGCTGCTTACTTAAAGATGGAGTCTGTAGAGTTTTACGCACAGTTATTATATCAGTCAAGAATGTTAGGCGGACCCAAGGAGTTCACACCTCAGCAGGTTGAGGATCTGTATGAGATCCGTCGTCAGTTCGGTATGCAGGGACGTCATCCTGCAAATCTGTGCCCGAACACGAAAGAGGGCAAACCGAGCTGTCATAACTGTGGCGGAAACTGCGGAAACCACGCAGCAGCTACTCCTGAGCAGAGCGAGTTAGTAGCAGACATCACAAAGAAAGTAATGGCTCAGTTAGGATTAAAATAGTTCATGAATGAACAGGAATTAGCGAAGATCGTTGAATCCGTGGTACAGTCGGTCGGTCAGCAGGAAAACGGACAGTCCGTATACGCAGATGTCACACTTGACATGGCAAAACAGCTGATCGCAGCAGTGGAGCAGAAAGCAGCGCAGATGGGTGTGAACGCAGTCATCGCCGTAGCCAACAGAGGAGCCAATCCGGTAGCTGTTCACTGCATGGACAACTCTTACATCGCCAGCTATGATATCGCTTTTAACAAGGCATATACATGTGCGGCACTGAAAATGCCCACCACGCAGCTGAAGAGACTCAGCCAGCCCGGCGGGGATCTCTACGGGATTCAGCATACAAACAACGGCAGGATCGTTATTTTCGGTGGTGGTATTCCCATCATCAAAAACGGACAGTGCATCGGCGGCCTCGGCGTCAGCGGTGGCAGCGAGGCACAGGATACGGAGCTTGCCGAGTTTGCGCAGACGATCATTCAGAACATGTGAAGGAGGAAGCCAAAATGGCAGTTAGCGAGGCTGAATTAAAAGCCATTGTGTCAGCGGTAGTCGCACAGGTAAAGACCGGTGAGGATATCCCGAAGGCACAGCTTGGAATTTTTAATGATATGAATACTGCTATTGCCGCAGCAAAGGATGCGCAGAAGATCATGCAGCGCATGCCAATGGATATGAGAGAGAAGATCATCTCAAAGATCCGTGAGCTGACCAAGGAGAACGCTGAGATCCTTGCAAAAATGGCAGTAGAAGAGACCGGAATGGGTAATGTGGGAGACAAGATCTTAAAGCATCAGCTCCTGGCAGAGAAGACCCCCGGTACCGAAGATATTACAACGACCGCATGGTCCGGCGACCGCGGTCTGACACTGATCGAGATGGGACCTTTTGGTGTGATCGGAGCGATCTGCCCCTGTACCAATCCTTCCGAGACCGTACTGTGTAACGCGATCGGAATGCTGGCAGGCGGAAACACCGTTGTATTCTGTCCCCATCCGCAGGCGATCAAGACTTCATTGTATGCAGTAGACCTGATCAACAAGGCATCCCTTGCTGCAGGCGGTCCCTGTAACGTGGCAGTTGCTCTTGCAAATCCCACGATGGAATCCAGCAATATTATGATGAAGCATCCTGACATTCATCTGATCGCTGCAACGGGAGGTCCCGGCGTAGTGACCACCGTATTGTCTTCCGGAAAGAGAGGCATCGGTGCAGGCGCAGGCAATCCGCCCGTGCTGGTAGATGAGACAGCAGATATCCGCAAGGCAGCAAGAGACATCATCAATGGCTGTACATTTGATAATAATCTTCCCTGTATCGCAGAGAAAGAGGTTGTCTGTGTAGAGAGCGTATGCGACGAGCTGATCCACTGGATGCTGGAGGAAAACGACTGCTACATGGCATCACCGGAAGAACAGCAGAAGCTGATCGACACCGTACTTGCCGGAGGCAGACTGAACCGTAAATGTGTAGGAAGAAGCGCACGCGTATTGCTTTCCATGATCGGAGTAAACGCGCCTGCCAATATACGCTGCATTATCTTCGAGGGCGAGAAAGAGCATCCGCTCATCGCAACGGAGCTGATGATGCCGATCTTAGGTATTGTTCGTGCAAAGGATATTGACGATGCGATCGACAAGGCTGTATGGTTAGAGCACGGCTGCCGTCATTCCGCACATATGCACTCCAAGAACGTGGAGAACCTGACCCGTTTCGGCCAGGCGATCGACACTGCAATTTTTGTTAAGAACGCTCCCAGTTATGCAGCACTCGGATTCGGCGGCGAAGGCTTCTGTACTTTCACGATCGCATCCCGTACCGGTGAAGGACTTACATCCGCAAGCACCTTTACCAAGAGACGCCGCTGCGTAATGAGCGACAGCTTATGTATTCGTTAGTAGTAGGAGGACAAACAAGTGGCAGTAAGTGAAAAAGACATAGAGGCCATCGTTAAATCGGTGTTAGATGGCATGAGAGACCCCAGTGCTCTCGCAAGCAGTCCAGCAGCATCAGCTGCTGCCGGCAGCATTCCCAAAACTGCACATGTTGCAATGCTGACCGACCTGAAGCACTTTGATATCAAGGAGTTCCCGATCCCCGAGGTAGGAGACGATGACATCCTTGTAAAGGTAGAGGGCTGTGGTGTGTGCGGAACAGATGCACACGAGTTCAAGGTAGATCCCTTCGGACTGATCCCCGTTGCATTAGGACATGAGGGAACCGGAGAGATCGTAAAGCTTGGAAAAAATGTAAAGAAGGATTCCGCAGGCAAGGACGTAAAGGTCGGCGATAAGATCGTTACCTGCATGATCTTCAAGGACAATCCGGACATCACAATGTATGATCTGAACAAGCAGAATGTCGGCGGTGCAGATGTATACGGACTTCTTCCCGATGATGACTGTCATCTGAACGGATGGTTCGCAGATTACATACTGATCCGTGGTTCTTTGGGATCAACGTTCTTTAATGTCAGCGATCTGGATCTGGATTCCAGAATCCTGATCGAGCCCTGCGCGGTATTGATCCACGCAGTAGAGCGCGCAAAGACTACAGGAATCTTACGTTTCAACAGCCGTGTAGTTGTACAGGGCTGCGGACCGATCGGCTTGATCTGTATCGCAGTACTCCGTACCATGGGTATTGAAAATATCTGTGCGGTAGACGGCAATGAGCAGAGACTTGAGTTCGCAAAGAAGATGGGCGCAGAGATGTCTGTAAACTTTATGAACTACAAGGGTGTGGAAGCACTTGCGGGTGCGGTTGAGGAGGCATTCGGCGGACATCTGGCAGATTTCGCATTCCAGTGTACCGGTAATCCGAAGGCACACGCAAATATCTACAAGATGATCCGCAATGGCGGCGGTCTTTGTGAGCTGGGCTTCTTCATCAACGGTGGAGACGCAACGATCAATCCTCATTTTGACTTATGCTCAAAGGAGATCACACTGGTTGGCTCCTGGGTATATACACTGAGAGATTATGTAACGACATTCGACTTCTTAAAGAGAGCACAGGCGATCGGACTTCCGATGAAGGAGCTGATCACGCACAAGTTCCCTCTGGAGGAGATCAATGAGGCACTTGAGACAAATCTTGCAATGAAGGGTCTGAAGATCGCCATCGTAAACAAATAATTGGAGGTAGCATATGGCACAGGCTTGTGGTATTATCGAGGTCTTTGGTCTGGTAACTGCTTTCGAGGCAGCAGATGCAGGCTGTAAAGCTGCAAATGTAACTTTAGAGACCTTTGACCGTAACAAACCGGCGAATGCGGATGCACTTCCCGTACCCCTTATCATCTGCGTAAAGTTCCGTGGTTCTGTTGAGGATGTGACTGCAGCGGTGGATGCGGCACAGGAGGTTGCAGAGCGGACGACCGGCATGGTAACACGTTATATCATTCCCGGACCGGATGAGGGCACACAGATGATGTTTGGCTTAAATGCCTTTGATAAAAATTAAGAAAAGTAAAATAATTAGGAGGATCATAAAAATGGCACAGGAAGCATTAGGAATGGTTGAGACCAGAGGACTTACAGCAGCGATCGAGGCTGCAGATGCAATGGTAAAGGCAGCAGAGGTAGTTCTGATCGGAACAGAGAAGATCGGTTCCGGATTAGTAACCGTTATGGTTCGTGGAGATGTAGGAGCTGTTAAGGCAGCAACCGAGACCGGCGGAGCAGCAGCTGCAAAGCTTGGCGAGTTAGTAGCAGTACATGTAATCCCCAGACCTCATACGGATGTGGAGAAGATTTTACCGACGATCAAATAGTGTAACGGCATCAACACTTAAAAAGGAGTGCTTATGAAGTCACTAGGATTATTAGAGATCTCCGGTGTTACCGCAGCAGTGACAGCACTGGATATCATGTGCAAAACTGCAGATGTAGAGTTTGTGACCTGGGAGCGAAAGCTGGGCGGTCGTCTTGTTACGATCATCGTACAGGGTGAGGTCGCTGCCGTCAGACAGGCAGTGGAAGCCGCTGCAGCAAACGGAATCAAAGAACCTGTCAATTATACTGTGATCGCAAGACCTCATGAGGAGGTCGTTCGTCTCGTAGAACTGTCAGCGAGCAGAATGAAGCCGAAGGTTCCTGCGAAGGCAGCACCGAAACAAAAGAGTGAGAAATAATTATGGCAGAGAGAAAAACAACTACTGCGAAGCGTACGACGCGTACCGCAGCAAAAACAACCCCGGCAGCAGCGCCTGTCGAAGAAAAGAAAACGGAGGTAAGAAAAATGGCACAGGAAGCATTAGGAATGGTTGAGACCAGAGGACTTACAGCAGCGATCGAGGCAGCAGATTCTATGTGTAAGGCTGCAAATGTAGTATTAGTAGGAACAGAGAAGATCGGTTCCGGATTGGTAACCGTTATGGTTCGCGGTGATGTTGGAGCTGTAAAATCAGCTGTAGAGGCAGGCGGAGCAAACGCAGCAAAGCTTGGCGAGTTAGTAGCTACACACGTAATTCCCAGACCTCACAATGATGTTGAGAAGATTCTTCCGACTTTACAGTAAGAGAGAACTGACATGTACCGGGTGCTGATCCGGCACCCGGTGTCTAAGATCAACAGGAGTGTTTGTGAGTATGGACGAGAAAAAAATTGAACTCATCACAAAACTTGTCATGGAAGTTCTGAAGGATGATACCGATGCAGGCAGCAAAGAGGGATTTATGGTTCCCATCGGCGTGTCTGCCAGACACGTGCATCTGACACAGGAGCATGTAGAGGTATTGTTTGGACCGGGCTATCAGCTTACCAAGAAAAAAGAGCTGATGGGCGGACAGTTTGCTTCCAATGAGCAGGTAACCATCGTGGGTACCAAGCTTCGTGCGATTGAGAATGTTCGTATTTTAGGACCTGTCAGAAAGGAATCTCAGGTAGAGATCTCCATGACAGATGCAAGAACCTTAGGAGTGGCACCGGTTGTCCGTAATTCCGGTGACATTGCAGGCTCTGCACCCATCGCTCTGGTGGGACCCAAGGGAGCTTTATATCTGAAAGAGGGCTGTATCGTTGCAAAGAGACATATCCATATGTCACCTGCAGATGCAGCAGCGGCAGGAGTTGCTGATAAGGATGTTGTATCAGTTGTGGCTGTGAATGAGCGCGGCACGACCTTCGACGAGGTGCTGGTACGTGTGGATCCGAGCTTTACGCTGGAGATGCACATCGATACTGACGAGGCAAATGCTGCACAATTAAAAACCGGTGACGCAGTAGTCATTAAATAAAGGTGAAGAAATATGATTATAGGCAAGGTTGTTGGAAGTGTGATTTCCACACGCAAAAATGAAAATCTGGTGGGCAATAAATTCCTCATTATTGAGCCGATCAAGTCCATGGCACATGCGGGAGACCGTCTGGTAGCAATCGACAATGTAGGTGCCGGTATCGGGGAGGTCGTTTTGGTTGCAACCGGAAGTGCTGCAAGAATTGGCTGCGGAATGGAAAGCGCACCGATCGACGCTGCGATCGTTGGAATCATTGATGAAGGCGTAAAACTGGAGTAATTGCAGTTGCTTAAGATACTGCACATAACTGGAGTAATAACATGATAGCGATAAACGAGTTAATTGATGTTGTGAAGGACAGCGGAGTTTGTGGTGCCGGTGGCGCCGGATTCCCGTCTTATGGAAAAATTGATGCGCGTGCAAAGACGATCATTTTGAATTGTGCGGAATGTGAGCCTTTGCTGCGGTTACATAGACAGGTGCTGGAGAAATATCCTTACGAGATATTGAGTACGCTCTATCAGATGGCATTGTCGATCGGATGTGATCAGATCATAATCGGTGTCAAAGAGGCGTACAAGCAGACCGTGGAAGCTGTTCGGGCACATCTTCGTTCGTTCCCTATTATATCCATTGGTCTCCTGCCGGAGGTGTATCCGGCGGGAGATGAAGTTGTACTGATCCACGAGCTGACTGGAAAGGTCGTGCCGCCCGGAAGTATTCCGATCCAGGTGGGTGTGGCGGTATTCAACGTGGAGACCGTGTTCAACATTTATCAGGCATTGAACAATAAAAAACCGGTGACACATAAATTCATTACCATAACCGGTGAAGTGAAGCATCCGTGCACCAGATATGTGCCGGTGGGTATGTCCGTGGAGGATGTAGTCGCGCTGGCAGGCGGTGTTACGGTAGAAGATCCGGTCTATCTCATGGGAGGTCCCATGACCGGAAATCTTTGCAGTAAATATGAACTGATCACAAAAACGTCAAATGCGATCATTGTGCTTCCGGAGAACCATCTGGTTGTTCAAAAGAAGCGCAAAAACACACAAATAAGTATGAAACGAGCAATGGCATCCTGCTGTCAGTGCGAGATGTGTACGGATCTGTGCCCGAGAAATCTGCTCGGACATCCGATCGAACCGCATCTTTTCATGCGGGCCGCTACCAGCGGAACGACACAGGATGTAGGACCATTTTTAAATACATTTTTCTGTAGCTCCTGCGGATTGTGCGAGATGTATTCCTGCAATCAGGGACTGACACCGCGCACGCTGATCGCGGAGTACAAGGCAGGGCTTCGGGCAAACGGTGTGAAACCGCCAAAGGTGGAGGCAGTACCGGTGAAAAAACAGCGCCCTCTGCGCAGAGTACCGATCTCCAGACTGCGTGCCAGACTCGGACTGGACGCCTACAATGTGAAGGCACCGCTGGATGAATCCTATATTATTGTGGATCATGTGCGCATCAAGCTCAGCCAGCATATCGGAGCACCGGCCATCCCCATCGTGAAAGTGGGTGATGTGGTAACGGAAGGGCAGAAGATCGGTAAGGCGGCAGAAAATGCACTGAGTCTTCCGGTACACGCTTCGATCGACGGTGTCGTGGCAGAGGTAAACGACAGGGAGATCCTGATCCGGGCAGCAAAATAAAATCAGCAGAAATTAAAAGAGGAAATCAATTATGGGTAGAGCATTAGGAATGGTGGAGTATAAAACGGTATCCACCGGTGTATTGGCAGCAGATCTGGTGTTGAAGACAGCGGATGTGAAGATCATTGAAGCACAGACCGTCTGCCCCGGAAAATATATCGTGATCTTTGAGGGTGATATCAGTGCCGTGCGTGCATCTGTGGATGCGGCGGCAAGCCGTTATCCGGAACAGTTGATCGACAGCTTCCTTCTCGGAAATCCGCATGAGGGAATCTTTCCGGCAATATACGGAACCGCAGATATCAAGAACCGCAATGCACTGGGCGTCTTGGAGACCTTTGATGCGGCAGCTATTTTTGTGGCGGCAGATGAGGCGGCAAAGACGGCAGAGGTTGAGTTGATCGAGATCCGTGTTGCCCGCGGAATGTGCGGAAAGTCCTATGTATTTCTCACCGGAGAGGTGGCAGCAGTTTCCGCCGCGATCAGCAAGGCGGAGGCGGCAGTCAGTGAGCGTGGTATGTATTTAGACAGCTCCGTGATCGCGAGTCCGGATGCACAGCTCTGGGATACAATTTTATAAATATTTATCAGAAGTTTTCAGGCTGTCGGAATACCGACAGCCTTTCTATAATAGGTGGGGGGGGTATGGTTAATGTTAGCAGCAGAGAGAAGGAATGAGATATTAGCTGTCTCTTATACACATCTGACGCTGCCGACGATATGCAGTGTGTAG
>CALZQA010000042.1 GCA_945828315.1 uncultured bacterium
CGAATTTTTCATCAAACATTATAATTACGCTAATAATTATATCCACATACGCAGTACTTGTCAAGTTTTACTTACAATTCCTTCTCATTTCATGAAATTTTTCATCACATTGACAGATTTTGCCTGCTCAATGATCTCGAAGCGGTTCTCAGACATGTAAGCTTCCATCTGTTCGATCTCGTCTGGCGTAAAGCCGCTCTGCGAGGTGATCTTTGCCGCCGGCAACGAACCTTCTGCAAAATCCTCCCCGCGCTCAAAGCGCACATAAATAATTTTTTCACCGTTTTTCCGAAGTATTCCCGAACAGATCATGTTCATTGGTTTCTCCCCCACAATTTCCCGACATCAGCCAAATCGTTATCCCTAGTGTAACATGCAAAATCCTCTCTTGCAAGCACGGAAAAAAGATTTTATACTGTCTATAACGTGATTCGGATACATTTATGTATCGCATAAAGGGAGATGACATTCATGGCAGAACATGCAGCGCTGAAAAAAGCGCTCCGGCAGATGGCGGAGGGTTCTAAATCCGCTTTTCATACGTTTTATCTGGGCACTTCACAGTATATCTACAGCAGTGCTTTGCTGCTCTACGATTCCCATGAAGATGCCTGCCGTTTTATGGTAGACTTTTATCAGTATCTCTATCTGCATCTGCCCGAATATGACCGGTCAGGAAATCTGGAAGGCTGGATCTCCCGTCTGCTGCTGGAACGATATGAGCAGCTCTCGATTGGAAAAAACATGCCGAAGCCTTCGGTCGAAAAGCAGATGGACTCTGCCACCGCCCAGCTCTCCAAAAGTGAACAGGAACGTGTCTGGCGCATGTTGGATGTAAACATTCACTTTCCGAAGGAGCCTGTCCGCCGTTCCTTCCGGAGTATTGCTCTGCTGGTCTCCGTCCTGCTTCTCCTGATACTCATCGCAAGCCGTTATATGCCCAGTGTTTTGGAACAACTGCAGACATCAAACGCCTCCGGCGAGTCGGAAAACATCTCCGGCGAACCCGGAGAGTCAGAAAACGCTGCGAATGAAGACACTGGATCTGCGGACAGCGGCCAGGAGGATGAACTGGATTCCATCAAAGATGCGATCGAAAGCATTGCAAACGAACGCTCGAATTCCGGTTCAGGCAACGAAAGAGAGGATACGGACGATCTGCAAATGCAGCAGCAATCTGGAATCTCGGAAGAAGCCGACCAGTCCGGAGCGCCGGAAAGTCCTCAGGAGCCGGAGTCACCTCAGGAGCCGGAGTCACCTCAGGAGCCTCAGACCCCTCAAACGCCCGAAATGTCTGAGGATTCAGACAGCCCTTCCGGTGCGGATGATCTGGAAAATCTGGAGCTGGAACTGCACTATGGAGATCAGCTTCGATTCTGATTGACTTTTCATAGGAAAGTACTTATACTTTACTCATCGGGCGCTTTAAAGCGTCAAAGTACGACGAAAAAACAGAATGGAGAAAACGTTATGCCAATCACAAAATTTCTGGAGGATAACGCCAAAAATTACGGCGATGAGATCTGCTTAGTGGAGCTGAATCCCGCCATGGAAGAGACCCGGCGTGTAACCTGGAGAGAATACGATCTGATGGAGCCCAACCGGGCTTCCGCATACCGCAGAGAGATCACATGGGGAGTCTTCGACGAGAAGGCAAACCGGTTTGCAAATCTTCTGATCTCCCGCGGCATCAAGAAAAACGACAAGGTAGCGATCCTGCTCATGAACTGTCTGGAGTGGCTGCCTATTTATTTTGGAATCTTAAAGACGGGAGCCATCGCTGTTCCCCTGAACTTCCGCTACTCTTCCGATGAGATTGAATACTGTGTCAATCTCGCAGAAGCTGACATTCTGATCTTCGGACCGGAATTCATCGGACGTGTGGAGGAGATCGCTGACCGGATCAGCAAGAACCGTCTCCTCTATTACGTGGGTGAAAATGACTGCCCCAGCTTTGCAGAGGACTATATCAGCGAGGCAGCAAACTGCTCCAGCAAGAAGCCGGATATCACCATCACCGACGATGACTATGGCGCGATCTATTTTTCATCCGGAACCACCGGATTTCCGAAAGCGATCTTACATAAGCACCGCAGTCTGATGCATGCTGCCATCGTGGAGCAGAAGCACCATTCTACTGCTAAAGATGATGTATTTTTATGTATCCCTCCGCTCTACCATACCGGCGCAAAAATGCACTGGTTCGGCTCACTGGTATCGGCCAGCAAGGCAGTCCTGTTGAAGGGTACCAAACCGGAATATATCCTGGACGCAGTCTCAAACGAAGGATGCACCATTGTCTGGCTGCTGGTTCCCTGGGCCCAGGACATTCTGGAACAGCTGGATTCCGGTGCCCTGAAACTCTCCGATTACAAACTGGATCAGTGGCGTCTCATGCACATCGGCGCACAGCCGGTACCGCCTTCACTGATCCGCCACTGGAAAGAATATTTCCCGAATCACGACTACGATACCAATTACGGTCTGAGCGAGTCTATCGGACCCGGTGCCGTTCATCTGGGTGTAGAAAACATCCACAAGGTCGGTGCCATCGGCGTTCCCGGCTATGGCTGGCAGTGCAAGATCTGCGACGAGAACGGTGAGGAAGTAAAGCAGGGCGAAGTCGGCGAACTCGTCATCAAAGGGCCCGGTGTCATGGAGTGCTACTATAATGATGAGAAGGCCACTGCCGAAGTTCTGAAGGACGGCTGGCTCTTCACCGGCGATATGGCAATGCAAGACGAGGATGGCTTCTATTTCCTTGTAGACCGCAAGAAAGATGTCATCATCAGTGGTGGCGAAAACCTCTATCCCGTTCAGATTGAGGATTTCATCCGTCAGCACAACGCAGTCCATGATGTAGCTGTTATCGGTCTTCCCGACAAGCGTCTCGGAGAGATCGCTGCTGCGATCATCGAGTTAAAGGAAGGTGTCACCTGCACAGAGGACGAGATCAACGAATTCTGCCTGGGCATGCCTCGCTACAAGCGTCCGAAAAAGGTCATTTTCGCAGAGATCCCCCGCAATCCTACCGGAAAGATCGAAAAACCCAAGCTTCGTGCGATCTACTGCGGCGAACGTCTGGTAGAGGCTGAGAGCAAAGGTTAAATCTCATAAACGAAAGAACGCAAAAAGCGGCTTGAGCAAATGCTCAAGCCGCTTTTTTATTCTCTTTTTTATCCGGCAGCTGCGCCAGGATCACTGCGATAAAGATCAGCACACATCCGCTCAGTTCCCTTACAGAGAGCTTCTGATGCAGAACCGCCCATCCGGTCAGCACGGAAAATACGGACTCCAGACTGAGCAACAACGTCGCCACTGTGGGATTGTAATTCTTCTGTCCCACGATCTGCAACGTGTATGCCACACCCGATGAGAGCACTCCGGCATAAAGGATCGGCAACCATGCCGCCAGAATATTTTTCACATCCGGCGACTCCGCAATCAACATTGCGATACCCGACAAAATACCGCATGTAAAAAACTGAATGCAACTCATTTTTACTCCGTCCACCAGCGGTGAAAAATGATCGATCACCAAAATATGAACGGAAAATAATACCGCACAGATCAACAGATAAATATCTCCGCGTTCCAGTGAAAATCCACCTACCATGCAAAGCAGATAAAAGCCTACAAGCGCGATCGCCACGCTCACCCAGACCTTCCATCCGCAGCGGCGTTTCAAAAAGATACCGAGGATCGGTACGATCACGATATAAAGCGCTGTGATGAAACCGGCCTTGCCAACAGATGTATACACAATACCGATCTGTTGCATGTTCGATGCGAGACAAAGGACAACTCCACAGCTCACACCGCCGATCAGTAATGTCTTCTTATCCATGTGTGCTGCCGCGGCACGTTCTTCAGGTGATTTCAGTTTGCCAAGTAAGTAAATACAGGGAATCAGCACCAGTCCGCCAACGATACTGCGCACACAATTAAATGTGAAAGGCTCCACATAGTCCATGCCCACGCTCTGTGCCACGAAGGCGCTGCCCCATATGAACGCTGCCAAAAGCAGCATCGCAGGGTTTTTCCAGTTAAAATTCTTCATTACAGTTTCTGTCCGGTAATCTCTCCGACTGCCTCCGTCAAGCGTTCCAGCTCATCCTTGATCTGGTGATTGCAGGCACCGAAATCAGCTGCCAGCGAGCCGACTTTGTTCGCAACGATCGCAAAGCCTTTTCCGGCCTCACCTGCTCTTGCAGACTCAATGGAAGCATTGAGTGCAAGGATCTTCTGGTTTTTCTCCAGCTTGTCCAGATTCTTAGTGTAAGCATTGATGTTGTGGATATAGGAAACCACGTTCTCAATTCCCTCGGAAATCTTATCACTGGACATTTTTTCTTTATACTGATAGTACTCATTGGCAACCATCTGATTCACGACAATGCCCAGCAGATCGGCACCTGCATGGATGGACTCCTCGGAGCTGACGTGGATCTTGGACAGCGCCTCGATGTACTCATCCGGATCGATCCCCAGCTGACCTGCGATCTCACGGAACTTCTCCTCATCCGGCTCCTGCGGCAGAATTTGTCCGCCGATGATCTTACCGAAATAAATTCCGTCCACAACGATGTCCTTACTGAAATCCATCAGACCTGCATGGCAGAAGTATACATCTCTGCCCTCCTGATCACATTTCAGACAACGCTTTGCTCCCTCTTCACTGCCTCTGGTGTATTTCATGCAAAAGTCGGTGAATCCGATCTCACCACTAATATATTCGCCTTTGTCGTCCAATGCGATGGTCGCCATGCCGGTCGCCTTTGACCATGCATTCAAAATTTCTTCAAACTGTTTTAAATCAACGAAATCACGAATATTCATTTGACTATCCCCCCTAAATTAGTGTAATAAGTCCTTAGATATAGTAATCATATCATATTTTATCTCTAAATCAAACAAAATTTTGACAAATATGACAAAAAGATGCATCGGAAACCCGATGCACCTTTTTTATGGGAGAATAATGAAAAATATTACTCGCTCTTCTTCTTTGACACAACATCAAAGATAACGGCTGCCAGCAGTACAAGACCTTTGACCACCTTCTGATAGTTGGCATCCACACCCATGATGGACATACCAAGGTTGATGACACCCATCAGCACCGCACCAACGATAACACCGGGAACCGTTCCAGTTCCGCCGTAAGCAGAAGCGCCGCCGATAAAGCAGGAACCG
The DNA here is from genome assembly GCA_945828315.1 of uncultured bacterium. Lineage (GTDB taxonomy): Bacteria > Bacillota > Clostridia > Lachnospirales > Lachnospiraceae > W0P33-017. Next base: position 5,197 of record CALZQA010000042.1, read on the forward strand.
ATCGCATCCATCTCGTAGTTCTGACCATAGGTCGGCTGTGCAGATGTCATACGTGCGATGGTAAGCATACCTGCCAGTGCAGACAACAGACCCATATTGGCATAGGCAAGGAAATACACCTTATTCGTGTTGATGCCGGAAAGCTTGGTTGCTTTTTCATTACCGCCAACTGCGTAGAAGTAGCGTCCGGTGGTCGTCATGGAAGTGATGTAACCGTAGATCAGCACGATCACCAGTACCCATACAAGCGCGGTGGGAATTCCCTTATATTTCGAAAGACTGAATGCAAACCATAGGATCACCGCACTCAAAACGACCGTCTTGATCAGCAGGGATGAGAATGATCCGGTCTCATAACCCTTTGATTTTTTTGTCAGATAGCCTTTCAGCTGAATAATAACAAACAAAGTAACTGCGATTACTCCGGCCAGCATACAGGTCAGGTTAAAGCCCTCCATGCCAAACAGATCCGGTATGTAACACTCAGCACCGCCGCCGAAAAGATTGATGAACAGCTCATTTTTGATAGAGATCGTCATACCGTCCAGCACCACGTTGGACAACCCTCGGAACACCAGCATGCCGGCAAGTGTCGTGATAAAGGGTGGAACGTGTACAAAAGCGATCCAGAAGCCCTGCCATGCACCGATTGCAAGTCCCACAAGCAGCATAACGATGATCGCTACCCATACGTTCACGCCTTTGTTCTCCATGAGTGTTGCACCGACTGCACCTACAAAGCAGACAACCGAACCGACGGAAAGGTCGATGTTACCACCGGTCAGGATACACAAAAGCATACCGGTTGCCAGCACAAACACGTAAGCGTTCTGTGCGATCAGATTGTTGATGTTCTGGGGAAGCAGGATCTTTCCGCCTGTCTTCCAAGCAAAAAACCCTGTTACAAGCACTAATACGATAATCATCGTATATTTTTTTATAAATTCCATTACATTTTCTTTACTCATTGTCTACTACTCTCCTTTGCTCGATTTCAGAATGCAGGACATGATCTTCTCCTGAGTTGCTTCTTCCTTTGAAACCTCACCAACGATCCTGCCCTCGTTCATGACATAGATACGATCACTCATGCCAAGCACCTCCGGCAGTTCCGAAGAGATCATGATGACGGATTTTCCAGCTGCAACAAGCTGGTTGATGATACAGTAAATCTCATATTTGGCGCCGACATCGATACCTCGCGTCGGCTCATCCAGGATCAAAATATCCGGATCGGCAAACATCCATTTTGCAAGCAGCACCTTCTGCTGGTTACCGCCGGAAAGATTGCCGACATTCTGCTCGACCGTCGGACATTTCGTCTTTAATTTATCCTTGTAGTCAACTGCGACAGCATATTCCTTGTCCTTATCGATCACTGTATGGGAAGACACCGCATCCAGATTTGCCAGCGTCGTGTTGATCTTGATCGGATTGGATAGGATCAGACCGTTCCCTTTTCGATCCTCTGTCACATATGCGATCTTGTGGTCGATCGCATCACGGACGTTCTTTAAATGAACCTCCTTGCCATTGATGATCAGCTTTCCGGAAATATTGGTTCCGTAGCTCTTTCCGAACACGCTCATGGCAAGCTCGGTTCTTCCCGCACCCATCAAACCGGAAATACCAACGACCTCGCCTTTTCGAACGTAAAGTGATACATCATCCACTACCTTTCGCTCTGTATACAACGGATGATGAACGGTCCAGTCCTTGATCTCAAGATTGACCTCACCGATCTTTACATCCGGTCTCTTCGGGAACCGGTCCGCGATCTCACGGCCTACCATGCCGCGGATGATCCGGTCCTCGTTAATTTCGTCTTTACCTTTTACCAGTGTCTCGATGGTAGAACCATCGCGGATCACCGTGATCTTGTCTGCCACATAAGCCACCTCATTCAGCTTATGAGAGATAATGATACAGGTCATTCCCTGCTCTTTGAATTTTAACAAGAGATCCAAAAGTGCCTTGGAATCTGTCTCATTCAGAGAAGCCGTCGGCTCATCCAGAATGAGCAGCTTCGCATTCTTTGCAAGTGCCTTTGCGATCTCTACCAACTGCTGTTTTCCCACACCGATATCCTTGATCAGTGTTCTTGAGGATTCCTTTAATCCTACTGTTTTCAAATGTACATCTGCCTGCCCGTATGTCTCGGTCCAGTCAATCTTTGCTTTTTTGCCGCGCTCGTTTCCAAGGAACATATTTTCACCGATCGTCATATAAGGGATCAGCGCCAGTTCCTGATGGATGATGACAATTCCCTTTTCCTCGCTGTCCTTGATCTTTGCAAACTTACATAATTCCCCATTATAAATAATGTCACCTTCATAGGTTCCATAGGGGTAAATACCGCTCAACACATTCATCAGTGTAGATTTTCCAGCACCGTTCTCTCCTACCAGCGCATGGATCTCTCCCTCTTCTACCTGAAGGTTGACATTGTCCAATGCCTTTACACCGGGAAATGTTTTGGTAATATTTTTCATTTCAAGCAATATCTTTGCCAAAAGAATCCCTCCCTGCTTATCTCCTTAAAAACAGGCGGGCACTCGACCCGCCTGCATATAAATCATGTTACAGTATCTTACTGCAGATCAGCCTCGGTATAATATCCGGAGTCGATCAGTAACTCTTTGTAGTTGCTTGCGTCTGCAAATACAGGCTCGCAAAGGTATGAAGGGATCACACCGGTTCCGTTATCATATGTCTCAGTGTCATTTACGACTGCCTCTCTGCCTTCCATAACAGCCTTAACCATATCTACAACAGCTGCTGCCAGAGTTCTTGTATCCTTGAAGATGGACATTGACTGCTTGCCGTCAATGATGTTCTTAACGTTTGCAACGTCACAATCCTGACCGGTCAGGATCGGATACTTGCCTGTGTAGTTCGCTGCCAGTGCGTTTGCAACACCAAGAGCGGTAGAATCGTTGGAAGCAAGTACAACGTCAAGCTGTGTTCCATCTGCATAGTAAGAAGATAAGATGTTCTCAAATCTTGCCTGTGCGGTCTCTGTTGCCCAGTTAGCTGTTGCAACATCGTCCTTCTCGATCTGTCCGGACTTTACAACCAGCTTGCCCTCGTCAATGTAAGGACGTAATACATCCATTGCTCCGCCGTAGAAGAAGTTTACGTTGTTATCTCCGGGATCACCGGTAACGATCTCCATATTGAACGGTCCAGCCTGGTTCTCAAGATCCAGAGCCTCTACGATGTAATCACCCTGTGTCTTTCCTACAAGGTAATTATCGAATGTTGCATAGTAGGAAACTGCATCGGAGTTCATGATCAGACGGTCATAAGCGATAACCGGAATACCTTTTTCCTTTGCCTGAGCAAGAACGGTTCCTAAAGAATCACCATCGATAGATGCGATAACGAGTGCCTGACATCCGTTGTTGATCATGTTCTCGATCTGTGAAACCTGTGTAGCGATATCGTTGGAAGCGAACTGAAGATCAACCTCATAACCTGCTGCTTCCAACTGATCCTTCATGTTTGTTCCATCCTGATTCCATCTCTGGAGATCCTTGGTGGGCATTGCTACACCAACCAGTCCGCCGCCTGCTGCCGCATCATCTGCAGGAGCCTCTGCTGCATCATCTGCAGGAGCTTCTTCTGCTGCGTCGTCTGCAGGTGCCTCTGTCTGTGCATCGTCTGCAGGTGCGTCTGCGGCTTTGGATCCGCATCCGGTAAATACAGTTGCTACCATTGCTACGCTAAGTAACATTCCTAAAAGTTTTCTTTTCATCTTGAAAAGCCCTCCCTTTCTTTGATGATATGACTATAACATAAGACAAACAGCACAAACTTGCGATGTTCTGTACATTTTCTTCCGCACACCGGATTCCGACAAAAAATGTGCAGGACAAAATTGACATTGCAATTTCATCCTGCACAAGATTTTGCTATTGACATACTGTCTATTTTATGTTCAGGTAAATATCACTGGCCTCATGATATTTTCCCGTGATGATCTCATCCATATTGTCCTTTGTCACAGCCACCGGCTCCAGACACTCATAGGGAACGAGATCCGATCCGTCCGAGATCATGCGATCCACCTGAGGTTTCTCACCCTTTGCCAGATCTACTGCCAGCTCTGCAGCCCGTCTTGCCAGTTTTTCCACCGGCTTGTAAACAGTCATACATTGGGTTCCCTCCATAATACGCTGGCAGGCATCCAGATCCGCATCCTGCCCGACCACACAGACGCCGCCTGCCAAACGGTGTTCGGAAAGTGCCCGGATGGCCTGGCCTGCAATGCTGTCGTTTCCACACATGATACCGTCCGGCTCCGGCATAGCGCCGAGATAGCTGCTGGTCACGGAAAATCCGGTCTCTGCCAACCAGCCTGCCGCATGCTCCGTCAGTGTAATGGAAATATCTGACCCGGCGATTGCCTTTTCAAATCCAGTCATAACCTGTGGAACATTGTTATCCGCCATCGGACCGCAGATCTGCAGGATCTGTCCCTCGCCTCCGAGATGCTCCCGCATATGCTCTCCCATCAGCCGGCCGACGGCTTCATTGTCGAAAGAAATGTAAAGATCCGCACTGGCATTCATGATCTGCCTGTCATAGGCGACAACCGGAATTCCCGCCCGGTGCGCATCCGCCACCTCATCTGCCAGATTGCCGCTGTCATCTGCCACCTGCACCACCACGATCACATCCACTTTTTTCTTTATAAAATATTCAATCTGACGTTTCTGCTCCTCAAGACTTCCGTTGGCATTCTGCACATTGACGTCCGCACCCAGCTCCTGGGCAGCTGCGACAAATACATCCCGGTCTCTCTGCCAGCGCTCGATCACAAACGAGTCAAACGTGATTCCGATCTCGATCCTGTCGTCTTCCGGCTGCACACCCGGCGCTCCGTCCGTATCCTGCATCCCGCATCCGCTCAGCATCAGTGTCAATGCCATCATACATCCATAGATCCAACCCTTTATTCTCATCCTTTTTCACGCTCCCGATACTCTGTTGGTGTCAGCCCTACATTCTTTTTAAAAATACGGCTGAAATAATTCGGGTCACTATACCCTACCTCCATGCAGATCTCTTTCATGCTGCGGCTCTCATCCTTCAAAAGCTCCTTTGCACGGCTCATCCGAAGATTCGTCAGATATTCCACAAAGTTACTTCCGGTCTCCTCCTTGAACAGCTTACTGAAATAGTATGGACTGATATCCAGCTCCTTGGAGAGCGCATCCAGCGACAGGTCTTTCTGATAATTCTCCTGTATGTACTCCTGCGCCTGACGTACCAGATGGTTTTCGTGCTCATCCTTTTTTGTGCTGATATTTGCCGCGCACACCTTAAATTTCTCAACAAACCAGTTTCTGAGTGACCGGTTGGACTCCGCATTCACAATCTCCCGCAGATAGTCCTCCCGATCTCCGAAATGATAGGTCATACCACCGTTCAAATATGCTTCATGTTCTGCAAACAGCACAAACTCCAACGTTTTCAGGCGGACACTGTCACTGTTGTCATCGTAGACCTCGGTCATCCAGTCAAAAAATCTGGCAGCCGCTCTTTCGCACTCCTCTACGGTTCCGTTTTTCAAGGTATCAAAAAGCTCATTTTCCAGATCGATCCGGTACTCCTCATCATAGCGGCACTGGATCGGCAGATCATCCACATGGGCAACACTTCCGCTTGAATTTTCCAGCGCCTTAAGCGCCTCCTCATAAGATTCCATGCTATCCATCAGCTTGCGGATCGAGCTAATGCCAATGCGGAAGGAAATCTCTGTTTCCTTTTTCAACCGCCTTGCCAACGCGCGGCAGGCATCGATCATTTCGATACGCTCATCATATGTCACCTTCTGTTTCGCACAGGGCAGAAAAACCGGCACTTTATTGGAGATCACCGCCCCGACTACGCAGTTCCACTGTTCCTTCAGCAGTTCCCTGAATTTCTGGTAATTCTTCTGCATCCTCACACTGGCACCGACCGCGTTGGTCATCTGCCGCCCCTTCTGATCGTCGCCCATGACAAAGGCAAGCATGCAGCCATAATCCGTCTGTAATCCCAGCAGATTCTTGTAATTTTCCACATCCTCCTGAGCATACGCGTTAAACATCGTCGCATAGATGAAGCCATTCTCGATGATCGGTGTCACCGTCTCCATTTTTTCCCGGATGATCAGATCATCACTGCGTTTCTTCCTGCGGGAATCAATGACTCCGATGGCGCGCTTTAATACTTTGCAAATGGATGCCTTATCAAAGGGCTTGGTCATATACTCCAGCACGCCCAGGTTTACCGCTTCCTTGGCATAGTCAAATTTATCATAGGCGGAAAGCACGATAAACTCCGCCGTCTGGTTGACCTTTTTGATCTCACGGATCGCATCGATCCCGTTGATACCCGGCATCTGAATATCCATAAACACGATGTCCGGACGAAACTCCTCCGACAGCTCGATCACATCACGCCCGGTGCGCGCCGTCTCGATCTCGCACTGGCCTGGAAAGTTTTTTTCTATGATCAGCTTCAGGGAATCCCGTACGATTCCCTCATCATCAGCTAACAACACCCGATACATGGCAGTCCTCCTCTCCGGTATACGGAATGGTGATCACAACCTCCGTTCCCATGTTCAGTCCCTCACTGTAAATATCCATCTGTGCCTGATCGTTGAAAAACAGATTCAGACGCTTGATCACATTCTGCATGCCGACGCCGTTGGAATTGGATGATACTTCATCCGCCATCTCTCCGGAGAGCACCTGTGCGATACGCTCCTTTGTCATGCCGGCACCGTTATCCCACACACTGATGCTGATATGAGCTTCCTTTTTGCAGACCGTCAACTCGATCCGCCCCTTCCAGTCAATATTGCGGATCCCGTAGTTCACCGCGTTCTCCACCAGCGGCTGCAGGATCATACCGGGCACGGGAACCTGATTTAATGATTCGTCCACATCCTTCTCAAACAGGATCTCATCCGCAAAACGCACATTTAAAATATAGACATAGTTGTCCACCAGCCGGATCTCCTCGCCCAGCGTCACCGGTTGATCATCCTTTCGCACATTATAGCGGAAAAACTCTGAGACATTGAGCAAAAACCGCTCGGTCTTTTCCGCATCCTCCATCATTGCCAGCTGCGCGCCGGCATTGAGTGTGTTAAACAGGAAGTGAGGGTTGATCTGTGCCTGCAGATATTTGAGCTGCGCATCCTTCAGGTGATTCTGCATCAGAAATTCCCGCTCCTTCAGTTGATTTTCCCGCTCCAGCGTCTGACGCAGCTGTTCGATATAATTCCGGATGCTGGTGACCATCTGATTGAATGCTCCGGTCACGATACCCACCTCATCCATCTGCTGTACCGGCAACTGCGCAACTTCAAAATTACCCTTCGCGACCTCGTCCGCAGTCGCCGCCAGAAGTTTCAGTGGCTCGGTGATCATCTTTGTACTCATCACGATCAGGCTTGCGTTGCCGAACAATACCAAAAAGAGCACAATGATGGTGATCAGCTCCATGTAGCGCAACGATTCCACCAATGCCCGGTAAGTCACGGAATTGTTTTTAAACTGCTCATTATTCAAACTGTAAATAAATGTATTGACCTCATCGTAAAGCTCACTTGCCTCCCCATAGAGAGAAGCATATTTTTCAACATTTCGTCCACGTTTTGCCTGAATGATCTCACTGGTCAGTTCCAGATAACTCTGGGACAGACTGTAAATATTTTTCTCTGTCAACAGGATCTCGTTATCCGTTGCCTGACGGTTCAGGGTATCCAGCAGTTCCCGGTAATCCTGCTCGCTCCGGTAATACTGCTCCATCGCATCGGAGCTTTTTGTCCGCAGATAGTCCGACATTGCCACCTGCAGATCATCCAGTCCCTCTGAGAGATCATTAAGATTGACATTGCTGATATAAACATCCTCCACACGCCCCATCATACGGCTGATGATCGCATAGGTATAAATATTTACCGCGAGGATTACAGCGGATGTCAGGCAAAACAGAGCAATCAGCTTCTGCTGCAGTGTCATGCTCATCCATTTTTTCATTTTCTCATTTCCCCTTATTCCGCCTGCATTACTGCTCACTGATTCTCTCTTTTTTGTCTTCTTCCAGAATCTTTCGCGCATCGGCTGTCGTGACAAGCTGCAGATCCACCACTTCATACCCATTTGTGTATCCGGTACGTTCATACTCATCCAGCGCCTGCACGCACAGACGACCCATTGCCTGCGCATCCGGCGTGATCGTCGCCTTGACGATGTCCTTTGACAACGCATCCAGTACCTGATCTGAACAGTAATATCCCAGCAGATGAACATCTCCAACCTTGTTGTAATCCACTGCCGCCTGATAGGCACACTGTGTATAAACCTCACTGAGACAGATCAGAATATCCGGCACCTGTGCTTCATCCAGAAACAGATCCCGGATATATTCCTCAGCGCTGAAACTGCCCGAATTGTCCACCTGCGTCGTCTCAATGGTTACCGCCCGGGTGGCTCCCAGCTCATTTTCGAGCTTTTCTCTCATACCCAGAAGGATCAGATTTCCGCTGGCATCCTTCGGATTTTCCTCCATTAAAACAAGCACCTTCTGCGTATAGGATTTCGGGTTGACCTTCAGGATCTTCTGGATCTGCTTTCCGTATTCCTCGCCCACATGGTAATAATTGCTACCCACAAAGCACTGCCGCCTGCTTCCGCTGCAATCACTAAACACCGTCACGACCGGGATATCATGATCCACCGCATCATTGATACGCGCGATGGTCTCCTCCTGCTCGTCTCCTGTGACGATAATACCGTCCACAGATGCCTGAACGGCCATTTTCAGCAGCTGATCACGGTCATACTCCACCGCCAGACCGCTGCCGAAGCGCTCCACATAAATACCTCTTTTCCGTCCTTCCTCCCGCGCGCTTTCATACACGTTGTCCAGAAGACTGCTGTCTTCATTTCCGGTGATCATCACGTAATGCTTGTCATAGACAACTGCCTGATCTATTTTCTTGCTCGTACCAACATACATTTTGTAGCCGAGCACGGTCAGCCCGATCGGCACCAGAATAAATACTGCCACGAGCAAAAAAATAGCTGTCTTTTTGTTTTTCATAGTGCTCCTTCATAAAACCAGAATACACCTGTGGGAACCACAGGCGTATCCTGATCATCTATCTGATTGTCCTGTTCCGGACAAATCATATCATTTCTTCTTGCTTTATGCAAACGGATTCTCAGTCGGGTAAGGCAGGGATGCCGGCTGATTATAGTTAAGATCCTCCACCGGTACACCGATATACTTGAATACCTCAAATAATTCCTTTCCGTAATGTCCGAATGCAACGGCTCCGTGATGAGGATAATTCTTCTGGATCAGAACGTGGCGGTAGAAACGGCCCATCTCTTTGATGGCAAATACACCGATGGAACCGAAGGACTTCGTTGCCACCGGAAGTACCTCGCCCTGTGCAACATAAGCACGCAGCTTGCAGTCAGCGGTAGACTGCAGACGGAAGAAGGTGATATCTCCGGGTGCGATGTCTCCCTCTAAGGTTCCGTTTGTAACCTCGATGGGAAGGCTTCTTGCCATGATCATCTGGTACTTCATCTCGCAGCTTGCAAGCTTTCTTGAGCATGTATTACCGCAGTGGAAGCCCATGAATGTATCGGTATGCTTGTAATCAAATTTGCCCTCGATGGACTCCTTGTACATATCCTTCGGAACGGAGTTGTTGATATCGAGCAACGTCACAGCGTCCTCGCTGATGCAGGTTCCGATGAACTCGCTTAAGCAGCCGTAGATATCCACCTCACAGGATACCGGGATGCCTCTTCCGGTCAGACGGCTGTTTACGTAGCAGGGCACGAAACCAAACTGTGTCTGGAATGCAGGCCAGCACTTTCCGGCGATGGCCACATATTTACGATAGCCCTTGTGCTCATCCACCCAGTCAAGCAAGGTCAGCTCATACTGAGCCAGCTTCTCAAGAATCTCCGGCTTCTTGTTTCCTGCGCCCAGCTCTTTCTCCATATCCGCAACGACCTCAGGGATTCTCGCATCACCAGCATGCTTATTGAATGCCTCAAACAGATCCAGCTCTGAGTTCTCCTCAATCTCTACACCCAGGTTGTACAGCTGCTTGATCGGTGCGTTACATGCAAGGAAGTTGAGCGGTCTGGGACCAAAGGAGATGATCTTTAAGTTAGACAGTCCGATGATCGCTCTTGCAATGGGCAGGAAATCATGGATCATGTCTGCGAGGTCGTCTGCATCACCAACCGGATACTCCGGAATGTATGCGCCAACGTTGCGAAGCTTTAAGTTGTAGCTTGCATTCAGCATACCACAGTATGCGTCTCCACGGCCCTGGCACAGATCATTCTGTGACTCCTCAGCTGCAGCGACAAACATCTTCGGTCCGTCGAAATGTTTTGCCAGCAGTGTCTCGGAGATCTCGGGACCGAAGTTTCCGAGATATACACATAATGCGTTACAGCCTGCTGCCTTGATATCCTCAAGAGCCTGAACCATATGGATCTCGCTCTCAACGATACAGATCGGGCACTCGTAAATGTCATCCTTGCCATACTTGCCCTCGTATGCTGCAACCAGTGCTTTTCTGCGGTTCACGGATAATGACTCCGGGAAGCAGTCACGGCTGACTGCGACAATACCTACTTTTGCTTTGGGAATGTTGTTCATTTTTTTGTCCTCCTCTATGTTATATTTTTATTTTACAGAAATATTTTCTCCGATAAGTCCGATGTGTGATCCTTCCGGCAGGCCGCCCTCGGCGTGTCCGATCAGCCATTTGTTTTTTGCTGTGATCAGTGCATCCTCCCAGCCCTCATGCTTTTCTTCTAACGGAAGATTTGTGCCCTTGGGCAGCACAATGGCTACCTGGAAGCCGGCGCCGTCCACGCTGCAGGGTGCATAGTGAAGGGTCGTCGCATACAGTTCAACCGCTGTCCCCTTTGGTAATAAGAATGCTTCCACCAGTGAGGTGTCATAGGTAAACTCCTTTGTGATATCACGCTGCAGTCCAACCAATAAAATGGCATCGGTGCCTCCCACATTGATCTCTGAAGACCGGTGATACTCCAGTGCGTTGAGCAGATGGTTCTTTCCGTTGCAGAATCCGATCTGGATCGGCATCTCGCCATAAGTCTTTGTGCGGAGCTCCTCAAATACCGGAAGTGCCTCCAGCGCCTCCACTGAGGGCTCATACACCACATCCTCCGGATTCGGTGTCTGCTCATTCAGCGCCTGCACCAGACCTGAAAAATTAATGTTCTTAATTACTTTTCCGTACTTTCCGAAAGACGGATCCGTTACCTTTTGAATATTCATCTGTTTTTCCTCCTTACTGAATCAGACCAAAGATCGGTTTGCAAGCCGGGTAGATCTGCCGGAACTGCTGATAGCGCGCCTCGTATTTTGCCGCCAGCTCTGGCTCAGGCTCAACCGTGTCCACAACCTTCACGATCTTTGCCGCTGCCTCCTCTACATTTGCATACTCACCACATGCTACCGCTGCCAGCATCGCACCTCCCATGGAAGGGCCTTCCTCGTTGGCAAGCACATCCACCTTGATGTTCAGCACATTTGCAATGATCTTCTTCCAGAGCGGGCTCTTTGCGCCGCCGCCACAGATCTTCGTCCGCTCAATGGGAATGCCGAGTGAGCGTGCCACTTCCAGAGAATCACGCAGCGCAAAGGCCACACCCTCCAGCACTGCCTGCGTCATATCAGCACGTGTGGTATCCATGGTCATACCGATAAAAGTTGCGCGGGCGTTCGGATCATTGTGCGGAGAACGCTCACCCATCAGATACGGCAGGAAATAAACATGGTTCTCACCGAGCTTTTCGATCTGCTTCTGCTCCGCAGCGTAGTCCGTTGTTCCGATGATCTCATCCATCCACCATTTGTTGCAGCTGGCTGCACTGAGCATGCAGCCCATCAGATGATAATGTCCGTCAGCATGGGCAAACGCATGAAGCGCATTGTTTTTATCCACACCGAATTTCTCAGAGGAAATAAACACCGTTCCACTGGTTCCGAGGGAAATGTTGCACTGTCCGTCACCGACGGTACCTGTGCCGACTGCCGCAGCAGCATTGTCTCCGGCTCCGGCTGCCACCTTTGTGGTCTCCGGAATGCCAAGCTCTGCCGCGATTTCGGGAAGCACACAGCCCACACTCTCATAAGACTCATATACTTTTGCCATCTGGCTCTCGCTGATACCGCAGATGTCCAGCATCTCCTTTGACCAGCAGCGGTTCTTCACATCGAACACGAGCATTCCGGATGCATCGGATACGTCCGTGCAGTGAATGCCGGTCAGCTTGTATGCAATATAATCCTTGGGCAGCATGATCTTTGCGATCCTTGCAAAGTTTTCCGGCTCCTTGTTCTTCATCCACAAGATCTTCGGTGCCGTAAAACCGGTAAAAGAAATATTTGCCGTGTACTCTGACAGTTTATCCTTTCCGATCACATTGTTCAGGAAATCACACTCCTCTGTGGTACGTCCGTCATTCCACAAAATTGCCGGGCGGATGACCTCATCCTTTTCATCCAGCACTACAAGCCCGTGCATCTGACCGCCGAAGCTGATGCCTGCCACCTGACTCTTGTCGCACTCTGCCAAAAGCTCCTTTAAGCCCTCCATGGTCTGTGTAAACCAGTCCTCCGGCTTTTGCTCCGACCAGCCCGGGTGTGGGAAATACAGCGGGTATTCTTTTGATACAATCTTTTTGATCTCTCCGGATGCATCCATCAGCAGCAGCTTTACCGCTGATGTGCCGAGATCCACTCCGATATAAAGCATATGTAATCCTCCTGCTTACGATTGTTGTATGTTTACGATGTGTTATTCTGTGTACCGTGCACATTAGCGTGCACGTGCACGGTCATGTTATATATATTCTACATGACAAGCACTTATTTTTGCAATACATTCACACAATTTTTTCTGTTTTTATTACATTTTTGTAAAAAACCACCAATAAATCATTCTCGATTTTGGTGATTGTTTCGAATGTTACTCGTGCACGCTTATTGACTTTTAAAACCGCCTCATGGTAAAATTTTTATGATTTTTTAAGATCAATTACTAGAGATGCAAAACAAGAAGACCGGAGAATATGTTATGACAACTTTAAAGGAAATTGCTGATCTGGCGGGGGTTTCACGGGGCACGGTGGACCGCGTGCTGAACCACAGAGGTTCGGTCAATCCGAAGACCGCCGAAAAGGTCATGAGCATCGTGCAGGCGCTGAATTACCAGCCCAACCGTGCCGGGACTGCACTGGCTGCACAAAAGAAAAAATATAAGATCGGGGTCATAGTATTTGGGCGGAGTAACCCGTTTTTTGACGAGGTTATGCACGGCGTGCACGCCAAATCCGATGAACTGAAAAGCTACGGTATCACGACGATCATCCGGCGTGTGGATTTTGATGTGCGCGCGCAGCTGGATGCCATCGACGAGCTGGTCAGCGAAGGGATCAACGGTCTTGTGCTGGCACCATACAATGACAGGACCATCTGCGAACGCATAGATAAACTGACGGAGGCCGGTATCCCTGTTGTGACAGTCAACACGGATATTGAGGGATCCCACCGAATGGCATATGTCGGAAGCGACTATTTTCGCGGCGGCTGTATCGCGGCAGGTCTGTTCGCGCTGTCCACTTCCGGTGATATTTCGCTGGGCATCATCACCGGTTCCAACAGTGTCCTCTGCCACACGGAGCGTATCCGCGGTCTGCAGAGCACACTGGCAAGCTCCTATCCCCGCATCCGAATAAACGAGATACTGGAAAATCATGATGACGAGATTGAGAGCTACACGATGACCAGACAACTCCTCACCGAACACCCGGATACCGGCGCACTCTTTTTTACCGCTGCAGGTATCTATGGCGGTTGCAAGGCAGTGACAGAGTCCGGTCTTCACCCGCGCATCATCACTTTTGATGAAGTTCCGACGACACTGGAGCTCATCAAAAAAGGAACGGTGCTGGCCACGATCAGCCAGCAGCCCTACAAGCAGGGCTACCGTTCCCTTGACATCTTATTTGAATATCTGACTTCCGGCATTCTCCCGGAAAATGAACTGCAGTACGCGGAGCATTCCATCATCATACGGGAAAATCTACCGGACTCATAAGGATCTTTCTCTCGTATAAACAACGAAAAAGCCTCATCATACGATGAGGCTTTTAGTTTGTCCTTATACTCTTGAGAGATACTCTCCGGTACGTGTGTCGATCTTGATCACATCACCCTGATTTACGAATAACGGTACAGAAACAGTTGCTCCTGTCTCAACGGTTGCAGGCTTGGTAGCACCGGTAGCGGTATCACCCTTGAAGCCGGGCTCGGTCTCGGTGATCTCCAGCTCAACGAAAAGCGGAGGCTCTACAGCGAATACGCTGCCGTTGTGTGAGCACATCTTTACCATCTCGTTCTCTTTTACGAACTTCAGTGCATCGCCGATAGAAGCAGAATCCAATGCGATCTGATCGTAAGTCTCTACGTCCATGAAGTAGAACAGATCACCGTCTGCATACAGATACTGCATATCCTTGCGGTCGATACGTGCGGTCGGGCACTTCTCGGTGGGACGGAAAGTTTTCTCTACCACACCGCCACTCTTGATATTCTTTAACTTGGTACGAACAAATGCAGCTCCCTTACCGGGCTTAACATGCTGAAACTCAATAATCTGATAAATGTTTCCCTCTAACTCAATGGTCACGCCATTGCGGAAATCTCCTGCTGAAATCATTTAAATGATCCTCCTTCAATGTCTGTCTTGGCGGCAAATCGACTTTTGCGCACCATATAGTAATAATCATACTATATACGACACGTTATTTCAAGTTTTTTTTGCTCATCCTGTAAATAAATGACTTTATTTTCCAAATCGTTCCTCTGCATCAGAGATCAGATCGATCCTGCGCTGATGACGCTCCTCACCGGAAAAATCTGTGGTCAGGAAGGTTTTGATGATATCCTTTGCCAGCTCGGAACCGACGATCCGGGCACCGATGGCGATCACATTGGCATTGTTATGCTCACGGATCAGGCGTGCGGTCGCCGTGTCTGAAACTGCAGCGGCACGGATGCCCTTTACCTTGTTTGCCGCCAGGGAAATGCCGACACCGGTTCCGCAGATCAACACACCCAGATCTGCCTCTCCGGAAGCCACCAGTCTTCCCACCTTTTCACCAGGGATCGGATAGTCGATCGCCTCTCCGATAGGTGCACCCACATCGATGATCTCATGTCCCAATTCACTGATCAAATCCATGATCGTTGTCTTCAATTCTCCTGCTGCATGATCATTTCCAATCGCAATCTTCATATTTTTTTCGCTCCTTTTTAAGATAAAAATGTAATACGATACGCTCCAGGTATCGTTTAAGAACAATCTGGATCTCCTCCTTCGGATGAATGGGCTTTACAAGGATCGTATAGATCCCGGCACGGTTTGCGCCCCAGACGTCCGTGAATATCTGATCGCCCACGAACAGCGTCGTATGTGCATCCGTCCCCATGCGCTGCATCGCCTGCTCATAACCGGCACGCTTCGGCTTCCCTGCCTTATAGATATACGAAGCACCGGTCACCGCCTCACAGAAAGATTTGACACGCGGTTCCTTATTGTTTGACAGGAGCACACTCTGAAAACCCAGCGCATGCAACCGCTCAAACAGCTGTTTTGCCCTGTCATCTGCCGGTGCGCCATGTGGGACCAGCGTATTGTCTACATCAAAAATGATGCCCCGGTAGCCTTTTTCCCGCCAGCCTTCAAAGTCGATCTCATAGGTTGAATCCACGTATTCTCTCGGATAAAAAGGTTCCAGCATCTTCGCATCCTCCTATGGTTCTTTTGCTTTTATTATCTTACCACAAATCCCGTTTTTGGCAAGGGAATTACACGCAAAAAACAGGTGACGGCTCTTTTTTACCGAATCCCGTCACCTGTTTTCCCTGCTGCCGGATCTACTTCATCGCATTCACAGTCTTGTACTTGTAGAGCATCTCCGCATAATTCTGCTCTTCCACCTGAATGTCCGCCAACAGCTTTCTCACTGCAGGCTCACTGAAATTGAATACGTTTGTGTTGTATTCGCTGGAAGCCAGCTTTTCTGCGCTGATACAGTCAGTTGCCAGGAAGCAGTCGTTTTTCTTGTCCTCCGTCTCAGTCATGCCGGTGTAGGTGGCCTTCGGCTGATAGTCCTCGCCTGCCTTGCAGTTGCAGTCACAGCTTGGGATACTTCCGGAAAGCACCTGTCCCAGAGTATCATAGTGCTTCTGCTGCTTCTGCTCCAGATCGCTGAGCAGATCCTGCAACACCGGATCCTTCGCCTCACTCTGGCTACGATGGTATTTCTCCACCAGACCTTTTTCCTGTGTCTGCAGATCCTGGATCGCTGTTTTTTCTTTTTCTGTTAAGATCATTGCATTTTACCTCACTTTTTACATATTACTAATTCCTGTCACACACCTATTATGCGAAAAAAAGTCTCCGGTTATTCACCGAAGACTTTTGATCTGATCATATAATATCTGTTAAAAAGCGAAGTTCTCTACACCGCGGACTGCCTGAGTCTTCATTGCTGCCTGGTTTACGCCCTGTGCCTGGGTCTCACCCATGAACAGCTGATACTGCTGCATGATCTGAGACTTCTGGGAATTTGTGGCACTTCCGTTCTCGTCCAGAGAGGCCAGATCACTGTCGGCACCTTTCATCTCGTAGGTCTTGCCGGGTGTAAACTGTTTCGCATAATCGGCAGAATTAAAATTCTGATTCGCGCGGATCTTCTGCTGTTCCTGCTGACAGAGCGCAGAATCCTCCTTTCGCACTGCCTGGGTCTGTTCACCGGAAACAGCCTTGGATGTCTGCTGATTAATGAGGCTGTTAAGCCTTATGGAATTGTAGTTGCCGGAATATGATCCAATACCTGAAATATTCATCGCATCTACCTCGTGACAATCCTGTTATGTCACAATCCTCTTTCTTTCTGTGTATTAATTATATCGGAAGAGCTTTCGGATACTTAACCCCACCATTACATTATACTAACATTTTTTTCAGCTCATTCATAAACGTTTCAACATCCTTAAACTCCCGGTATACGGACGCAAAACGCACATAGGCAACCGCATTTAAGTCCTTCAGCTTATCCATGATCAGCTCACCGATCACGATACTGGGGATCTCTTTTTCCTCGCGGTTAAAGATCTCCGTCTCCACATCATCGATCAACTGGTTCATCTGCGCAACGGAGATCGGCAGCTTATGGCATGCGCGCAGCACACCGGCCTCGATCTTTGAGCGGTCGTACTGTTCACGGTTGTTATCCTTCTTTACGATGATCAGCGGGATCGTCTCCACCTTTTCATAAGTAGTAAAACGCTTCCCACACTCATCACACAGACGGCGTCTGCGGATGGAATTGTTGTCATCCGCCGGTCTGGAATCGATCACTCTTGTATTCTCACTGCTGCAATACGGACACTTCATATGCTACCTCCCATAAGTGGTATTCTTAGTATGATTATAGGAATTTTGGCAAAAAAAGTCAAACGTTTTCAGCATTCCTTCAGCCTTTGTGTTTGCATTTGTCCACATCGATCTCCACGAGCACGGTATCCGGTCCGATGCGGCAGATACACTTCCACGGAATGACCAATTCAAACTCTCTTCCAAACAATCCGAAGCATTTTCCCGGTCCCGGCACGATCAGTGCTTCAATCTGACCGCACTTGGGATCAAATTCCAGATCCATCACACATCCCAGCGACCTGCCGTCCGCAACGTTGATGACCTCCTTGTCCTCCAGCTCACATAAACGCATCCGACCCCTGCTCCCGCAATCTCTTTTTATATTATATGCAGTTGCCGTGGGGACGGTTCTTCTGCCATGCTGCAACCCGAACACCTAATACATTTTTGAGAAAAGTAAATAGCAAATATTGAGTTTTTTTTATTTATGTGGTAGCATTTACACGTCGCATTCTTTTATGATTTTTTTGGGATGTATTCCGCCACGCAAATTATATAAGAAGATTTATTCTAATTATGCAAGAAGAGACGTCATGGAAAAATGTAGTGACAAAAGGCGCTCTGCATGACGGAAGAAACGTCCCCAAGGGAGGATATATGAAACTAGGAATTGTAGGACTTCCCAATGTGGGAAAAAGTACATTATTTAATTCACTGACAAAGGCAGGTGCAGAGAGTGCAAATTATCCCTTCTGCACCATCGACCCGAACGTTGGTATCGTGGCAGTGCCGGATGAGCGTATTGTAAAGCTCGGCGAACTTTACCACACGAAGAAGGTGACCCCGGCGGTTATCGAGTTTGTAGACATTGCAGGACTCGTCAAGGGTGCCAGCAAAGGAGAGGGTCTGGGCAACCAGTTCCTCGCAAATATCCGCGAGGTGGATGCTATCGTACACGTGGTACGCTGTTTTGAAAACAGCAATATCATTCATGTGGACGGTTCCGTAGATCCTGCCAGAGATATTGAAACCATCAATCTGGAATTAATTTTTTCAGATCTGGAGATTCTGGAGCGCAGGATCGCAAAAGTCGCAAAGCAGGCGCGCATGGATAAGACTCTGGCGAAGGAGATGGAGCTTTTGGAGGCAGTCAAGGAGCATCTGGAAAGCAACCAGATGGCCCGTACTTTTGAAGTGCCGGATGACGAGGATAAGCAGGCATGGTTTGCATCCTACAATCTGCTGACTGCGAAGCCAACGATCTACGCTGCCAATGTGGACGAGAATGATCTTGCAGATGACGGCGCATCTAACCCGCACGTTGCAAGGGTGCGCGAGATGGCAAAAACAGAGAATGCAGAGGTATTCGTGATCTGTGCACAGATCGAGCAGGAACTGGCAGAGCTCTCCGACGAGGAAAAAGAAGAATTTCTTGCCGATCTTGGTGTGACATCCAGCGGTCTTGACAAGCTGGTGGCAGCAAGCTACAGTCTGCTGGGATTGATCAGCTTCCTCACAGCAGGCGAGGATGAATGTCGTGCATGGACGATCAAAAAAGGGACAAAGGCACCGCAGGCAGCCGGAAAGATCCACACAGATTTCGAGCGCGGCTTTATCAAGGCAGAAGTAGTCAATTATCAGGATCTGCTTGACAACGGAAGCCTTGCGGCAGCAAGAGAAAAAGGAATTGTCGGCATGGAAGGTAAAGAGTATGTGGTAAAAGACGGCGATGTGATCCTGTTCCGTTTTAATGTATAAATTTTATCTGATATATTATCTATGAAAATAAGTGC